>CAVIQY010000006.1:0-51210 GCA_963645035.1 bacterium
AACATTGTTATTTTGTGACGATTGATTTCATCCCTTCGATTTCTGCATTTACTGTTTCTTTATAGTATTCTAGTTGAGCTTTTCTTTCCGAAACATAGATTTCTAATTCTTTTGTATAATCTTCATCTTCTTTATTTAATAATGAGCTAGTCGCAACACCAGTATGCGCTAATACAAATGCCTTATTATTACCCCACCATTTATTGTTGTCATTAGACGCGTCTACGTGAGCTTCAATCTTTTGTACAGCATCATAAGAGAATAGATAGTAGTTATATTCTGTCAAAGCATTTAAGTTATATGCTACATCTAGTGCCCCTGTTCCTTTATCATTACTTAATTCACCTTTGTTTAATGCATCAATAATTTCATCTAATACTACTAGATTGTTGAGATAACCTTCATGTTTAATGACTACATTACTAGAGAATTCAATACCAATAAAATCATCTTGTACTGCTTTAAATACACTTAATACTTTTTGGTTGTAGCTTTGTCCTTCTTTACGAATAGCTTCTTTTTCTTCATCTGTTGCGTTTAAGTAACGCGTATTAATCTCTTCGCCTTCTTCTTTTAACGCTATTGCATAATCATTAAAGCTTTGTAGTGCATTATCCCAATCTTCTAAATTTACACCTGCTTCTGTTGCATAATCTTTGTTAAATGTTTCAGTTAAGTCAGATACAGTTCTAGTAAAGTCTAAAGGTAAAGCTGGTAAAGTATCTAACATAATTGCTAAAGATCCATATACGCCAATATTCCCCTTCATTGTCTTTTCATCATAAGTAGATGTATCATCGCTTTCTGTATGATAGTGTAACTGTGTCCAAGAATAAGTATCTCCTGTTTCTGTTTGTACACATGTATCTGTTGTATTTAAGAAATAAGGTACACCAGCCCCACGATATGTCACTCCATCTTCCATTGTAGAAGTATCAAATGTGTAACTCTCAATACCATTACCATAGTCTTTTACTGCTTCATCAAGAATTCCTTCATCTACCATATCTTTTACAAATGATGCATATTCAGGAACAGAACTAACTACAAATGTATCATTACCATCATCAAATGCACTTAATTCGAAGTTAAATAAAGCTAATGTTTTACTTGCCCAATCTGGGTGATTTGTATAGATACATTCATATGCACCACGCGTCCAATCATATTCTGTACCACTAGCGCCCCATTCTTCAGCACCATGAGCGACAACAACAATGTCATTTTCTGGTTCATAGCCACTATCAATCATCGCTTTAGCCATAGACATCGCTGTAGAAATTGCTGAGCAATCATCTTGGAAACCAGTAAAGTACATATCATAGTGACCTGCAAAGATAATTTGTTGGTCATGATTTTTACCAGGAATATAACCAATAACGTTATAGCTTGTACCACCATTTATTTCCATTTCACTATCTACTGTTAAAGTACAAATGTTATAACCTTTTTCGATTTCTGCAGCTAATTTCTTATATTCGTTCATTGTAATGATAACTGTAGGCATAACATCTTCTGCACAGACATCTTGTATCTGATGATTATCATCACTGTATCTACCATAACCATCTAAGTCATATGTCACTAAGGCAATAGCCCCATGTTCATATGCTTCATACATATACCCATCAATCCAAGATTCGTTATATTGATCTACACCAACTAATGCGATTTTTCCTGCAACATCTTTTCCTTCATAATCACTCGCAAATCCTGTACCACAATCCACAATCTCTGCTGTAATACCTTTTTCATCTGTACCATTAACCATATAAGATACTGGTTGTAATACAAGGTTTACGCCATCTAAAGTAAGTCTTGCGCCATTAAATTGCCATTTATCTACTGTAATAGGATCTAATGTGACATTTTGTAATCCTATCTTTTCCATTTCACTAGCGATATATTCTGCCGCTCTATTTTCCGCATCAGAACCACTTGTTCTAAAACCTAATTCATTATCATGAAGACTTGTATCTGTAGATAATGTTTCTGCTAAAGAATAGGCATAGTCCATATCTATCGCATTCACATAACTTGTAATACTATCCTTATACGAACTTGTTGAAACACTTGTGCTACTAGCAGTACTTTGTACATTACTTGTATTATTGTTTGTACAACCTGTGAAGCCTACTAAAACCATAAAACTTAAAACTACATTAATAATCTTTTTCATCCCTATATTCCTTTCCTAACACAAAAAAGACAGATGCGTTTACACCTGTCCTAAATATCCTATACAAGTCCTTTCTGTACTAGAAATCGCTTCTTATTGACCATTTCATAAGGCTTTAACGCAACTTTATAAAACTGAGCTTTTAACTCAATCAATAAGGGTGAATACCCTTCTGCATTCCACTAAATGCAGTTCTTGTCTCTTCGACAAGTCTTCGGCATTTGACCCGACCGTCCGTGTAGTCTTGGCTTAATCTTAAGCGGTCAATTTCTGTACAAAATAGTACTAGAGCATTATGCATGTATTTTTTATTTTTCGCAATAGGATTAACTGTTTTTTGTGAAATATTTGGAATTAACATATTTCATCATCATAGGCACAAGAACTAATGTATAAAATTCAAAGCCACAGAAGATTACAAAATAAGCAATATTTTTACCAATCATTTCTGCTAGTGTAGGTCTAAAATAGACAAACCAGAAATATAAAGGAATTAACGCAAAAGCACCGACAATAAAACGATCTTTCTTATCCATTTCTGTTTCAAAGTCATAGCCTCTTCTTTCAATATATCTACTAATAGAATAACCAAATAATAGGCCTAATCCTTCACAAGAATCAGCTAACATGTTCTTAGGATCTACGAGTAAACTACCATCTTCTAAATAGGTTAAAGGATATGGTTTATATACATAATATAAAGCTAATGCAATACATAGTACGATACCACTAATAAGAATTATCTTATCTCTAGAAGTATCTTTATCTGACCAATCTTCTATTTTATTTGCAAGAAAGATCATTAAGTTTGTGGCTAAGAAACCTACTAGAACATCCTGTGGTGTATGTACACCTAAATAGTTTCTTGAAAACATAACTGTAGCTGTCGCAAGAAATAAAATTGTAGAAATTACTTTATGTTTGTGTTTTCTAAACCATAAACCAATATTTTCAAATCCTGCTGTAGCCCAAGTACTATGACCACTAGGGAAAGAGTAGCCTGTAGCAGTTAGTTTAGAATCGCCATAAGGTAATACTCGATCATCTCTAATCCAAGGTCGATAGATACAAAATGTAAGTTTTAAAAATCCATTAGCGAGTAATCCTAATGTAAATCCTGCAACGATTCTTTTTCCTGCTTTACGGTCTAATACCCAATACACCATCGCTATCATTGCAAGCACCCAATATCCACATACAAACTTACTTATCCATAGCATAAATGGCGCAAGAAATGCTCCTACACCATTTCTAAATGCTTGTAGTAACAACAAATAATCTATATCCATACAAATCCCCTTTTCTAAACACTTTATCACATAGTCTCACAAAATGATTCACTAATTATTCATCTACTCTACACTTTCCTTTCCCTACTCTCATTTACTATATAAGTGTCAGATAAATAAGAGACATCTGACATTCCCTCCCCTTTCTTTTTTATAATTTATATAAGATAAAATGCTTCTTAAGTCCCTACTAAGAAGTATTTTATTTTGTCTCATAACAAATTATTAAATTTATGCATTAAAACCTTGCATTATTCCTATATAATGATAAAAAAAAGGAGAGAGACAATGAAAAAAATAAAGAATGTCTTACTCACTTTCATCTCATGTATTGTGATCATGCATTTTAGTATTTCAAACATTTATGCTTGTACTGCAGTATATGTTGGAGGTGATGCCAGTGATGATGGCACTACAATTATTGCGAAGTCTAACGACTATCAAGCAAACTGGGGAAATTATGTAACAATTACGGAAAGAGTAGAAGATACACCAGGTAGAACAATGCCAGTAGATAATGATGCGACAGTATTCGCTGATTTACCAGCAACGACATATCGTTATACTTCTACACCTTGGTTTGATTCTACAACTGAACAAAATGGTTTGGGACATGACGCAACCGTATGTACTAATGAATATGGCGTTGCGATGATTATGTCTATTACATCATTCTCTAATGAAGCCGCATTAGAAGCTGATCCTCTTATTGATAATGGATTATCTGAATTTACTGCTGTAGATTTAGTAACTTGTCAAAGTCAAACAGCTAGAGAAGCAGTTGAAGTATTACTTGGTTTAATTGATCAATATGGTAGTAGTGAAGTCAATATTGCCTTAATCGCTGACCAAACAGAAACATGGTATGTAGAAATGTACAATGGTCATCAATACGCTGCGGTAAAACTACCTAGTGATATGGTTGCGGCATTCGGTAATGAATTCTCATTAGAATATGTAGAAGATTATGAAGATTACATTGTTTCAGAAGATCTAGAATCTCTAGCAAAAGAAAACGACTTTGCGGTATATGATGAAAATAATCGTTTAAATCTATTAAAGACTTATTCTGGTGAAGAGGTAGTCACAAATTATTCTCATATGCGTACTTGGATTGGGCATCAAATTCTTTCTGAAGGATATGAAGAATATGACAAAGATGATATTTATCCTCTAACATTTAAAGCAGGCAAAAAAGTATCCATCGATGATGTATTTGAAATCATGCGTAACCGTTTTGATGGTACAGAATATTCTCCTGATGAAACAGGAAGAACAGATATGCGTGTTATCGGTACAGATACAGCACTAAGTGTACACGCTGTTCAAATTTATAGTGATTTACCTGCCGATTATTCTTGTGTTACTTGGGAAAGTTCAGGTCCTGCTGTATATGGAGTATTTGTACCAGTATCAAATGGTGCAACAAGTATTTCTGAACCATATAGTTTAAATCAAAGTGCAGAAGAAGTAGGTAACTTCGATACAAATACTTATCCTTACTATCGTTTCAAAGGATTAAATACATTATGTATTGATTCTTCTGCTTATAAAACATATGGAGAACCTGTAAGAGCATATTTCCATGAAGCTGAAGAAAATATGATTTCTACATTAGCAGATGTATTAAAAGAAGCTTCTACTCTTAGTGATGATGAAGCGAAAGAATATATCACAAACTATTGTAACTATGTTCAAACACAAGCATTTGATGATGCTGGTCAATTACTCAATGATGTTTTATGGTATATGAGCCAAAACAGTAACACTATGAAGAATGGTAGAAATCCAGAAACTGGTGAAGCAAATGATACAGTTAAAGTATATGATCCACTAACTGTTACTCTTGACGCTAGTGTATATAAAGAAATACCTACAAGTAGTGAAGAAGCTGATACACCAAGTGAAGAAGAAACGACAACATCAAGCACAAATATAGGCTTACCTTTATTTACAGGTATTGGTGCAGTCATTCTAATCGCAATGTATTTTGAAGAAAAGAAGAATAAGAAATAAATCATCAAAATATAACATTCCTAAAAGTGTGGTTTAGTACAAAGCCACACTTTTTAAATAGCTATGTTGCGACATATTATCGTTTTCGGTTGGCAATTTCGAAATTTCTTGTACTTTTCGGTTGGCAAATTTGAAATTTTTCTCGATTTTCGGTTGGCAATTTCAAAATAATTGATTAATAGATTTATATTATATTTTTATAAAAATGTAATTTATAGAAGATTATCTATGCAAAAGTGATGGATAATCTTCTGTAATTACTATATTTTGTATGCTTTACAGAAGATTATCCGCTATTTATAATAATTTTAGAATATAAGAGGTCTATTTATGATTGGTAGAGAAAAAGAAATTAAAGAACTTGAAGAATTGTACAGTAATGGAAGAGCGGAATTTATTGCGATTTATGGTAGAAGAAGAGTAGGTAAAACTTATTTGGTAGATGAACTATTTAAAGATAGAATTACCTTTAGACACGCTGGATTATCACCTGTTGAGATCTCTAAAGGATCTAAGAGTCCTTTAAAGGCACAATTAGAAGCTTTTTATTATTCTTTAATTCTTCAAGGTATGGAAAAAAGTAAATGTCCTACATCATGGCTTGAAGCTTTCTTTATGCTTGAATCTTATTTACAATCTATAGATCATGGTGAAAGAATGGTTATCTTTTTAGATGAATTACCATGGATGGATACAGCTAAATCAGGGTTTATTACTGCTTTTGAAGGATTCTGGAACGGTTGGGCATGTCACAGAAAAAATATTATGTTAATCGTTTGTGGCAGTGCAAACTCTTGGATTCTAAACGAACTAATTAATAACCATGGCGGTTTATATGGCAGAGTAACACATGAAATCAAGTTAGAACCTTTCACTTTAAATGAATGTGAACAATTCCTAAATGAGCGTCATATTCCTTTTTCAAGATATGATATTGTGCAATCTTATATGATCTTCGGTGGTATACCTTATTATTTAAATTACTTTAGAAGAGATTTAAGTTTAGCAGGTAATGTAGATATGCTGTTCTTCTCTAAAAACGCTCCTTTTAGAATTGAATTTGATCGTTTATTCGCATCTATTTTCAAAAATGCAGAATCAGCTAAAGAAATTGTTGAATTCTTATCCACAAAATCCATTGGTTATACAAGAAATGAAATAGCGAAAAAGCTAAAAACATCTAATAGTGGTGCGCTTGGTGATTTATTAAATTCTTTAATTATTAGTGATTTTGTGATTAGTTATGTTTCATTAGGTGATGGTAAACGAAATGAAAAGTATAAACTAATTGATCCATTTTGTTTATTCTATTTGAGATTTGTTAAAAATCATGAAATATTAAATGAAGATTTTTTCTCGAATAATGTCAATTCTCAAAGTATTGTTTCTTGGCGAGGCTATTCTTTTGAGAATGTATGTTTTAATCATATTAAACAAATAAAAAATGCATTAGGAATCAGTGGTGTATCTACTAAACAGTCTGCTTGGTCAATCCATGATGAAAGTGGTGAAGGCACACAAATTGATTTGATTATCGAAAGAAGAGATAACATCGTCAATATGTGTGAAATTAAATTCTATAGTGACGAATTTGTTGTGGATAAATCCTATGACCTTATCCTTAGAAATAGAACTTCTTTGTTAAGAAACCATATTCCTAAGAAATGTGGCATACATAACACTATCATTACTACATTTGGCGTAAAAGAAAATGAATACAAATGGGATTTCCAAAACATATTAACAATAGATGATTTATTCATATAAAAAGTAGGATTTTATTTCCTACTTTTACTCTGATCTTAACGCCGCTACTGGATCACTCTTTGCGGCTTTCTTAGATGGGATTAAACCACCAATTAGTGTTAATACAATACTTAACCCTATTAGTACTAAGGCAGCCGTTGGCTGAAGGTATGCGTTTACCGATTCTGTGTTACCTATCTTATGGATAAGAATATTTGCAGGGAAGAGTAAAATTACTGTTATTCCTACACCTAATACTCCTGCTAGTAATCCTGTAATAAATGTCTCCGCATTAAATACTTGAGCGATATTTGCTTTAGAAGCTCCCATAGCTCTTAAGATACCTATTTCCTTCTTTCTTTCTAGAACAGAAATATATGTAATTACCCCTATCATAATTGAAGATACGACTAACGATATCGCGACGAATGCAATTAAGATATAACTAATTGTATTAATAATATTTGTAACAGAAGACATTAATGTACCTACCATATCGGTATAGTTAATGACTTGTTCCTCTTTGTTAAGTCTCGTCATTTCATCGTTATAGTCATTAAGAATATCGGTTATCTTTTCTTTACTTTCAAAATCATAAGGATAAATTGTAATCTCGCTAATATCTTCTTCTGCCGCATAGCCAAATGAAGTTAAATTCTTTTGTAAAGATGCACTACCAGAACTCATCAAAGAAGTCATTAAGCTTTGTAATTCTTCTTCACCTATAGACATACTAAAGCTACTAGCTAATGCATTTGTATCTACATAGAAGGCATTAGGAATACTACTAGCAATTTTCTCTATAGAACTTTTCATTGCGTCAGTTATCTTAGAACCAATATTAGTTGTGATTTGACGCATTACATCAGCTACAGAACTTTCTATATCAGAAGCTATCTTTTCATATGCTTTTGTAAGTTCTTTTTCTAATTCATCATAATTAGAAATACTATTTTTCACACTCGTTTGTAATAGTTCTTGTCCTCGACTGGATTTTAAATAGTTAGAGAAAGACTCTTCAAATAATGACGGATCAGGTAAGCTATTCTTTTTTGCATATTCGATATAACCATTAAGAATATTCATTCCCATTGTTTGTAAATCTTCAGTACTAAAATCTAAGTCTTTAAATATCGAATCTAAAATTGTTTGTATCGCTTCTAAAGTAACTTGTTGGCCTTTCTCTGTTTGTAAGAATTCCTCAAATGATTCTTCATTCATTTCTTTTCCTGATTCTAATAAATACTTAGAATATTCAACCATTACTTTTTGCATTGCTTCAGTAAAGACTTCTGTATCCAATAAATTATCTTTATTCTTTTCTAATAACTTCATAATTTCCGTTCTTAGAAGTTCTTGTCCTTCACTAGAATTAAAATATGCGGATAAACTATCTGTTAAATGGTTATAGTCTGTACTAGGATTACTTGAAGAATAACTTAAATAATCATTCAGGATATTTTCGAACGACTTTTTCAAATTCTCTTCTGATATTTGTATATGAATATTTGAGAATAAATCTTTATATTGATCACTAGATAAATCAGGCATCATGTTCTTTGTCATATCATCACTAACAGCACCTGAATAATCAATTTGATCAAATGAAGATGTATCTACAGTTAACTTAGAAGTATCAATATTAAATGCTTTCGCAATTTTATTTTCATCAATAGAGAATAATTCATTCATATCCATTGGGTCACTATCTTCACCAAATGGTTTACCAGTTAATACATTCTTACCTTGATCTTTTAATTGAGCTTGTACAACTTCACTTTGACTAGCCTTTTCTCTTAAAGATTCTACCAAATCTTGGGTGTAATAGATTCCCATCGATAACATCGATATCGTAGCATTTTCTTTTGGTTGTACTACCCCACATATATGTAAATCAGAACCATTTTTAACCAGTTCTTTCATATAAGATTTATCTTCACTACGATTACTATATACGCCATATGTTTCATCATATGTGTAATAATCTGCACCACTTACTACACTAAAAGATATACCGATAAAATCATCGTAGTTATATTCTGTATTACTTTCTTTTATTTCTACTTCTTCATTATTCGCAAATGTATCAATATAAGCTTCTAATTCATTCACATCTTTCTTTCCTACCATATATAAAAGGAAATCACTAACACTACCATTAGAAGTTAGTACCAAAACACATTCATTTGCTTTAGTTGGCCAATGCCCTGCTTTTAAATCGTATTGATCTTCATACAAAGATGTAGAGCGAGGTAACTCAAAGAAGATATTTAAATTCATCATCGAAGAAATAATCGAACTAGATGAAGAACTAAAACCAATTGGCGCAAACATATCATTTGGATTAAGTTTTAGGTAATCATTATTACGCATCATATAGATTTGTGGTGTAATGCCATAAGAATATTCGATTGCTTTAGCATAGTTATTAATATCGCATGTATCACTTTCTAAGTATGTCCTTAATGACTTTAAATCATTAGAATTTACTGTAGATAACATACCTGATACCATGCTCGCTTCATGGACTTTTCCATCATCTTCTATTTGACTACTCGTATGAGGATTCATCGACATCATCGAAGATAAACTCACACTATCCTTTTGTATTTCAATAGGATACTCCGATAAAGTTTCTTCTTCCGTATCTTTAATATATTGATTTACACCATTAGATAACGAAAGAATTAATGCGATACCGATAATACCTATACTCCCTGCAAAAGCAACTAAGAACGTTCTTGCCTTCTTTGTTCGTAAATTATTAAAACTTAACGATAAAGAAGTAAGTAAAGACATACTCGCTTTACCCATGTTTTGATGTATTCCTTCTGTTACTTCTTCTACAACATAAGGATCACTATCAGAACGTATCGTACCATCTTTTAATACAACGATTCTTGTGGCATATTCTTTCGCTAGTTCTGGGTTATGGGTAACCATGACAACTAGTCTATCTTTGGCTACTTCTTTTAATAAGTCCATAACCTGTACACTAGTTTCAGAATCTAAAGCACCTGTTGGTTCATCCGCAAGAACAATATCTGGATCATTGACTAAAGCACGTGCTATCGCTACACGTTGCATCTGTCCACCTGACATTTGACTTGGTCGTTTATGTTCTTGCCCTTTTAGTCCTACTTTTTCTAGTGCATCTAACGCTCTTTGTTTTCTTTCTTCTCCAGAAATACCAGATATCGTTAGTGCTAGTTCTACGTTTGCTAATACGGTTTGATGCGGAATTAGGTTATAACTTTGAAAGATAAAACCAATCGTATGATTACGATAACTATCCCAATCTCTATCTTTATAGTTCTTTGTAGAAATACCATTAATGATTAAATCACCACTATCATAACGATCTAAACCACCAATAATATTTAATAATGTTGTTTTACCACTACCACTAGGTCCGAGTATCGCAACAAACTCATTCTCTCTTAAATTAAGGGAAACATCATCTAATGCCTTTTGGATTAGATTCCCTGTTTTATATTCCTTTTTAATATTTTTTATCTGTAACATCGAATTAATTATACACAACATGTTTCTAGCCCTGTTAAACATTCGAATGTCATTGTCTACAAAAGTATGTGTTATGATAGACAAGTTACAGAAATGGAGAAGTTGTATGGTATTATCCTTTGAAGATGTTTGTTTTACTTATTCTTTTAAACCAATACTAGATCATGTAAATCTAGTTGTTAATGAAAAAGAAAAATGGGGTATTGTAGGACAAAATGGTGTTGGTAAATCTACCCTTCTTCGTTTAATGGTTGGTTTAGAAAAACCAGATAGTGGTGAAATCACAAGATTAAAGAAATATAAGTTTTCTTATTGTCCGCAAAGCTCTGATTTTGATGAAGAGAAAACAATCTATGAAACTGTTTTATCGTATATGACAGAGAAAACTGAAGAATATCAAATTCAAGCTATCTTAAATAAATTAGGTTTTAGTGATTATAACCAAAAAGTATCTATCTTATCTGGTGGTCAAAAGAAACGTGTAGCTTTAGCTATCTCTTTAATCCGTGAAGCTGATGTCTATTTATTAGATGAACCTACAAACCACTTAGATCAAGATATGATTATTTGGTTAGAAAAATATCTTGCTAAAGTGGCTAAAACAGTGATTTTAGTTACCCATGACCGTTATTTCTTATCTCGTATTACAAATCATATTATGGAAATAGATGATAGCCATTTATACAAATATGATGGTGGGTACGCAGACTTCCTTGAACAAAGAGAAATTAGAAGAGAAAACGAATTACTTGTCGAAAAGAAAAGACAAAACTTCTTACGTACAGAAATCGAATGGATTCGTGCTGGTGCCCAAGCTCGTTCAACAAAACAAAAAAGTAGAATTGAACATTTTGAAAAGATAGCCGCTATTGAAGCCCCAAAAGAAATCAATACTTTAGAACTAAAGAGTGCATCAACTAGACTTGGAAGAAATACCATTGAACTAACAAATCTATCAAAATCCTATGACGATAAAGTCTTATTCTCTAACTTTTCTTATAACGTTATGCGAATGGATAGAATTGGTATTATTGGTAAAAATGGTTGTGGAAAAAGTACATTACTTAAAATTATATTAGGTAAAGTACAACCAGATTCTGGTGATGTTAAGATTGGTGAAACAGTTAAAATTGGTTACTTTGCTCAACAAAATGAAGTATTCGATGAGAATCAAAGAGTCATTGATTACATCAAGGAATTTGGTGAAACAGTATATACAGCAGACCATGAAGAAATTAGTGCTAGTCAAATGCTAGAACGTTTCTTATTCTTCAAAGAGGAACAATATAAACCTATATCTAAATGTTCTGGTGGTGAAAAAAGAAGATTGTACTTATGCTCTATCTTAATGTCTGCGCCAAATATTCTTATTTTAGATGAGCCCACAAACGATTTAGATACCGACACAATGACTATCTTAGAAAACTATCTAGATAGTTTCCAAGGTGCTGTTTTAGCTGTCAGTCATGACCGTTATTTCTTAGATAAAATAGCTGATAGATTATTTGTGTTTAATCAAGGAACGATTAGCGTTATACAAAAAACATATTCTGATTATTTAGAAGATTTAGAAAAGAATAAAGTATCTTCTGCACCTAGCAAAGAAGTTAAACAACCTAAGAAGAATACAAATCGTTTAACCTATAACGAAAAGAAAGAACTTAGATTTATTGAAGAAAGAATGCCACAATTAGAAGAAACAATTTCCTCTTTAGAACAAGAACTCAATGAAGTAACGGATTATGCTCGTATTAGTGAAATTAGTCAAAAACTAGAATCTAGTCGCAATGAATTAGAAACATTAGAAGAACGTTGGTTAGAACTTTCAGAAAAGGAATCATAATATGCAAGGAAAATATAAAGTTGTTACATTATGTGGCAGTACTAGATTTAAAGACGAATTCTATCAAATACAAAAAGAACTAACACTCAAAGAATGTATTGTGATTAGTGTTGGTTTATTTGGACATTCTGGTGATGAAGAAGTATGGGAAAATATGGATGAAGGAACATTAACCAAAACGAAACTCATGCTCGATGATATGCATAAAAGAAAGATTGATATGGCTGATGAGATATTTGTGATTGATGTGAATGGCTATATTGGTGAAAGCACTAAATCTGAAATTGCATATGCAAAAGAGCATAACAAACCTATAACTTATTATTCTTCATACATAAAAAAATAAGCTTAACTTTTATTTACCCAGATAGTTAATTTATTCACCCACTTTTTACCCAATTTTCTAATTATTCACCCAGTTTTTACCCAGTTTTTCGATTTATTCACCCAGTTTTTACCCAGAAATCTTATGTAAAATGATATAATTATGTTGTAAAGTTGGTGAATTTATGAATTTAGAAAACATTGTATTAGATTTATGCTCCTATAACGATGAACAAGAATGGTTTGAATTCAAAAAAAATTGGTTTAATCCAGAAGAGTTAGGTGAATACGTTTCAGCCATTTCTAACGCCGCAGCTTTTCATTATCAAAAAAATGGATATTTTATTTGGGGTGTAAATGATGAAACACATGAAATTGTAGGAACGAATTTCAATCCATATCGTGATTACAATAAAGAACCATATCAAAACTATCTTGCAAGGAATTTATATCCAAGTATCAATTTTGAATTCAAAGAGCTTGAAATTAACAATTTAAAAGTAGTTGTTTTAATTATTCCATCCGCCAAAGAAATACCGACTTCATATAAAGATAAGCGATTTATTCGTATTGGATCTTCAAAATGTAATATTAGAAAATATCCTAGAAGAGAAATTCAATTATTTAAAATATTAGATGGTCATGTCGAAACTATCGTGACTCAAAGAGCACAATATCAAGATTTATCATTTAATAAACTTTTTGGTTATTATGGTTCAAGAGGAATTGTCTTAAAGGAAGATACATTTGAGAAAAATCTTAATCTCCGTAATGATGATGGTGATTACAATACAATGGCACAATTATTATCCGATAACTCTCATAAACCATTACGCGTATCCATATTTGCGGGTGATACCAAAGCATCTACTCTTATTTCTGTAAGAGAATTTGGTAATACATGTCTTTTATATTCATTAGACAATTTACTACAATATGGTGATGTTTTGAATTTAGTACAAACAGATGAAACGGATAGAATCGTAGAAAGAAAAGAAGTAAAGCTATTTGATTCCGAGGCCTTTCATGAAGCGATAGTAAATGCAGTACTACACAATTATTGGGTTGAAGGAAATGAACCAATGATATCTGTTTTTAATAATCGTATTGAAATACTATCTCGTGGAACGCTTTCTCCAGCACAAACAATAGAAGGTTTCTTCAAAGGACAATCCGTACCTGTTAATGAAAAACTATCCGAGATATTCCTACAACTTCATATTAGTGAGAAGTCAGGAAGAGGTGTTCCTATTATTACTAAAGCATATGGAGAAGAAGCTATATCATTTAGAGAAAACGCAATTATCGTGACGATTCCATTTAATCGAATTCACACAAATGAAAATAAAGTAAATGTAGTAGAAGAACATAAACCTGTAGAGTCACATACTACTTTAAATAGATTCCCAGAATTAAGTCCAAGAAGACAAACAATTCTTCTTGAAATGCAACAAAATCCATATGTTACTAAGCAAGAACTTTCAAATCTTTTGGGTGTGGTTTCTTCAACGATAGATAATAACATTCAATTCTTGAAAGCTAACGGTTATATCGAAAGAATTGGCAAAACTAAAGGTGGGTATTGGAAAGTACTTAAATAATATTTGACCATTTGTCATTAAAAGCTGTTACTTAACGTCAAGTGACAGCTTTTATTTATTTTATATTCGATTTTAATTAACCAAGATATTTTTCAAGACATACTAATTGAACATCAGGAATACCATTAAACACACACTTTACTATGCCTATTTCTTCATATCCTAGATGCTTATATAAGTTTCTCGCTCTTGTATTTCTTGCATTTGTGTCCATACGTAATGCAACAGATCCATTATCTTTAGCATACTTTTCATAGAATGAGACAAAAGCTTTACCATATCCTTTATTCTTTTGATAAGGATCTACTACTAAACAATGTAATACCATCACTTCATTATCTTTCGCATCATGTTTCCAAGAAGCGTATTTGTATTCCTCTACTTGAATATGGTTTATTACCGCTGCCGCAACAACTTTATTTTCATCTATCATTACAAATAAGTCATCTCTATCTAAAGCTACTTCTGCTGTCTTTCTTGTCGGATAAACATCTCTTATCCATCCTATCGAAACTAATCCTTTTTCTTCTTCATCATGTAGAGCATCATATATCTTTTCTATCGCATCTATATCAGCTTTGGTTGCTTTACGTATTTCCATAAAATCGATTTCCTCTTGGTTCTATTTTAATCGCTTTTGCATGAAACTTAATATCAAACCAACAAAAATACAACCAAATCCTAATGGTAATAAGAAGAAATATTCATGTAGGATTCCATTAGAATCAATTGTATCGCCTAGTAGTCCTTTTAATACAATTAAAACTACACCTAAAACGATAAGTAAAATACTAAATTTCTTTTTTTGCGACATTTTTCCTCCTAGTACATATATTTGTACATCACTTTTTTATTTATCCTGTACGCTTTCCTTAGTGAAAAGGAGATGCGTTATGAATACGACTTTAAAAATTGGTGATATGGTTTATTTCTTGGAATCAAACAAAAATGTTATTCCTGTGGAAATTATCAGTGTAAGGAACGGGTTTTGTGTGATTCGTTTTCCTGATGGTAAAAGTGGAACACGAGTACGTGATACAAAGGTATTTCAAAGTGAAGAAGATGCTTTATTGAATCGTGTTTCTACTAAGTACTATCGCACTTATTAATATACAGGTTTAAAATAACAAATCTACTGTATTTTCTTAAGTTTTGATTATATATTTAAAGTAGAAAAAAGGAGAACATTTATGGCAAGCAAATACGCAGGCACAAAAACAGAACAAAATTTACGTGAAGCATTCGCAGGAGAATCACAAGCAAGAAATAAGTACACTTATTTCGCTAGTGTCGCAAAGAAAGCAGGTTACGAACAAATCGCAGCTTTATTCTTAAAGACAGCCGAAAACGAAAAAGAACATGCAAAGATGTGGTTTAAAGCTCTTGGTGAATTAGGAGACACTGAAGCAAATCTAAAAGCCGCAGCTGAAGGTGAAAACTATGAGTGGACAGACATGTATGAAAGAATGGCTAAAGAAGCGGAAGAAGAAGGATTTCCTGAATTAGCTGCACAATTTAGAGGAGTAGGTGCTATTGAAAAACACCATGAAGAACGTTATAGAAAACTATTAGAAAACGTTGAAGAAAAGAAAGTATTTGAAAAGAGTGGTGTAACTGTTTGGGAATGCAGAAATTGTGGACACATCGTAATCGGCACAAAAGCCCCAGATGTATGTCCTGTATGTAATCATCCACAAAGCTACTTCGAAGTAAGTGCTGAAAACTACTAATTTTAACTAGAGGCTTCGGCCTCTTTTTTATATAGTAGATATATGAGGTAAAGATTATGTTTAGAGACTTAAGAAGAAAAAATAAGAAGTTAGATCAAGACGCAACATTCGCTCTATTAAAGGAAGAAAAGCGTGGTGTCCTTGCGATGAATAGTGATGATGGTTATCCATATGCTGTACCTATAAATTTTATCTATGATGAAGACACAAATAAAATCTATTTTCATGGGGCTGGTGCAGGTCAAAAATATGAATCATTAATGAAGGATTCTAAAGTTTGTTTTACGGTGTATGGACATGAAGAAATTAGAAATAATGAATGGGCGCATTACATGCAAAGTGTAATTGTCTTTGGACAATGTCTCGAAGTAGAAGAAAATAAATTGGAATTATTAAGAAAAGTCGCTCGTAAATATTATCCGAGTGAAGAAGAAATTGAAAAAGAAATTTCTATTGCTGGGTCAATCGTTAAAGTGTTTGAAATAGAAATTGATCATATTTGTGGAAAACAGATACAAGAAAAGTAATTTGTCTATTTTTATCGTCCTCTAATAACGTATAATAAATTCAAGAACAGTTTAATTTTGGAGGATAATTATGCCAAGAGATGTAATCATTATTGGTGCTGGCGTAACTGGTTCTGCGATTGCTAGAGAACTTTCTAGATACAATCTAGATGTTTGTGTAATCGAAAAGGAATCAGATTTATGCGAAGGCACATCTAAAGCAAATAGTGGCATTGTACATAGTGGTTTTGATGCTAAACCAGGCACGAAAAAAGCTTATTTCAATGTCCTCGGTAGTAAGAAAATGGAAGAACTATCTAAGGAACTAGATTTTCCTTATAAAAAGAATGGTTCTATCGTCGTTGGTTTTTCTAAAGAGGATTTACCTAAGTTAGAAGAATTAAAAGCTAGAGGAATAGAAAATGGCGTAGAAGGAATAGAAATCTTAACTGGTGATGAAATACGTCAAAAAGAACCTAATCTATCTAAAGATGTAGCTTATGCGTTATATGCACCAACTGGTGGAATCGTATGTCCTTTTAACTTAACAATTGCTTTAGCTGAAAATGCGAATACAAATGGTGTAGCGTTTAAATTCAATACTTGTGTTGAATCCATTGAGAAAAAAGAAGATACATTTGTTATTCATACAAATACTGGTGATGAAGAAGCTCGTATTGTGATTAATGCGGCTGGAGTGTACGCAGATAAAATTCATAATCTAGTTTGTGAAGATAAGTTAGAGATACAAGCTAGAAAAGGTGAATATTGTTTATATGATAAAAATGTAGGGAATTTAGTAACTTCTACGATATTCCAATTACCTAGTGATAAAGGTAAAGGTGTTTTAGTTACACCAACAGTACATGGTAATTTATTACTTGGTCCAACTGCTTTAGATATTCTAGATAAAGAAGATATTAGTACTACTCAATCAGGTTTAGCTTTATTACAAAAAACAGCAAGTAAGAGTATTGAATCTGTACCATATCGAAGTGTAATTACTTCTTTTGCAGGATTAAGAGCCCATCTAAAAGATCATGATGACTTTATTATTGGCGAGTCTTCTGTAAAAGGATTTATCGATGTTGCAGGTATTGAATCTCCAGGCTTATCTTGTGCTCCAGCAATTGGTGCTTATGTGGCAGATTTAGTTAGTAAAAAACTTAATGCAAGTAAGAAAGAAAACTTTATCGCAACGAGAAAGGCAATACCAAATATGGCTCACGCTAGTACAGCAGAAAAAGAAAAGCTAGCGAAAGAAAATCCATTATATGCAAATATCATTTGTCGTTGTGAGATTGTATCTGAAGGAGAAATCGTTGATGCGATACATCGCCCCCTAGGAGCTACAACATTAGATGGGATAAAACGTCGTACTAGAGCAGGTATGGGAAGATGTCAATCTGGTTTCTGCTCTCCAAAAGTAATCGAAATCCTCGCAAGAGAATTGCATACAGATATGACTAGTATCACAAAACATGGTAAAGGATCAGAATTTGTTTTTGATCATAAAAGTAATTAGGTGACCTTATGAAAACACAATTAGTAATTATTGGTGGCGGTCCAGCAGGACTAGCCGCAGCTGTAGCAGCGTATGATCAAGGAATAAAAGATATTCTAATTTTAGAAAGAGATGCTAGACTTGGTGGTATCTTAAATCAATGTATTCATAATGGTTTTGGTTTACATACATTTCATGAAGAACTAACTGGTCCTGAATATGCTAATCGTTTTATTGAACAAGTAGAAGATAGAAACATTAAAGCTTTATTAAATACTATCGTAATCGATATTTCTAAGGATAAAGTCGTAACCGCAATGTCTAAAGATTTAGGTGTATTTACGATAGAAGCTAAGTCTATTATTCTTGCGATGGGTTGTAGAGAAAGACCAAGAGGTGCTTTAAATACACCTGGTTATCGACCAGCTGGCATTTATTCTGCTGGTACGGCTCAACGATTAATTAATATTGAAGGAAAACTTCCTGGTCATAAAGTCGTTATTCTTGGATCAGGTGATATTGGATTAATCATGGCTAGAAGAATGACACTAGAAGGAGCGAAAGTCTTAACAGTCGCTGAAATTATGCCTTATTCTGGTGGTTTAAAAAGAAATATCGTGCAATGTCTAAATGACTTTGATATTCCATTAAAACTATCAACTACGGTTGTGGATATCAAAGGTAAAGATAGAGTAAAAAGTGTTACTTTAGCGAAAGTAGATGACCATAAACAAGTTATTCCTGGAACAGAAGAAGTAATTGAATGTGATACATTACTACTATCTTGTGGTTTATTACCTGAAAATGAATTAACGATTCAAATGGGCGTTGAAATGAGTCCTGTTACAGGTGGAGCTAAAGTAGATGAAAGCCTAGAAACATCTATTCCAGGTGTATTTGCATGTGGAAATGTATTACATGTACATGACTTAGTAGATTATGTTTCTAGCGAAGCAAGTCTTGCGGGTAAAAATGCCGCAAAGTATTTATTGAATAATGGTGCTACAACAAACGAACTTGCAATTCCTGTAAAAGCAGGTAATGGTATTCGTTATACTGTACCAACAAAAGTACATAAATCTAGATTAGACGATTTATTAACTATTCGATATCGTGTAAGTAATGTATATAAAAATTGTGTGATATGCGTATATCTTGGGGATAAATGTATTCAAAGAAAGAATAAGAAAATTTGTACACCAAGTGAAATGGAACAAACAATTCTTAAGAAAACAGATATAGAACAAATGAATGAAAACGACATCATTCGTATTGAGATAGAAGAGGCATAATTATGGTAACGAAATATTTAACTTGTATAGGTTGTCCAATGGGATGTGATTTAACAGTTACCTATGTAGAAAATGATTTCAGTACTATAAACGTTACTGGTAATACATGTCCTCGTGGTAAACAATATGGAATTGATGAAGTGAGTCATCCTACTAGAACAGTAACAGGAACAATAAAAGTAAGTAATCGTAAAAATCTAGTTGTACCTGTGAAAACAAAAAATGTTATTCCTAAAGATAAAATGTTAGAAGTAGCAGAACTTTTAAAACAAATTTCTATCGAAGCTCCAGTTTCTATAGGTGATATTGCATGTACGAATATTGCGGATACTGGTGTAGATTTAGTCATCACAAAGAATATAGATTAGGTAATTTATGAAGAAATATATTATGGCCTTAGATCAAGGCACAACAAGTTCACGCTGTATATTATTTGATGAACATGGTGATATTGTGAATATGGCTAAAAAAGAAATCACACAATATTATCCAAACTTAGGATGGGTAGAACATAATCCATTAGAGATATGGTCATCAGAATTATCTGTATGTTTAGAAGCGATGGCACTTGTCAATGCGGACTATCACGATATTATTGCGATTGGTATTACTAACCAACGTGAAACAACGATCGTATGGGATAAACATACTGGTAAACCTGTTTATTACGCAATTGTATGGCAATGTAAAAGAACAGCAGATTATGTAGAAGAAATTAAAAAGACATCGTTTGCAAGTGTCATTAAAGAGAAAACGGGATTATTACCAGATGCATATTTTAGTGCCACTAAAATTAAATGGATTTTAGATCATGTAGAAGGTGCTAGAGAAAAAGCTAATCACGGTGATTTACTATTTGGTACAGTTGATACATGGCTAATTTGGAATCTAACAAAAGGTAAAGCACACGTAACAGATTATACAAATGCATCAAGAACGATGTTATTTAATATTCATACTTTAGAATGGGATAAAGAATTATGTGATTACTTTGATATTCCAATGAGTATGTTACCGGAAGTAAAACCTTCTAGCTCATTATTTGCGAGTACTGATGAACATGTATTTGGTGGAGAAATTCCTATCGCAGGTGTAGCTGGTGACCAACAAGCCGCATTATTTGGACAATGTTGTTTTAATCCAGGTGAAGCCAAAAACACTTATGGTACAGGCTGTTTCTTATTAATGAATACTGGTAATGAAGCTATCTCTTCACAAAATGGTCTAGTCACAACAATTGCCGCAAGTACATCTAATCAAGTGGAATATGCCTTAGAAGGTTCGGTATTTGTTGGTGGTGCTAGTATTCAATGGTTAAGAGATGAAATGAAGTTAATTGATAATGCATACCAAACAGAAGAGATTGCTGAATCTGTTGTAGATACAGCTGGCGTGTATATCGTACCTGCTTTTGTAGGTCTTGGTGCACCTTATTGGGATCAATATGCTAGAGGTACTGCAATAGGTATGACTAGAGGTTGTAAGAAAGAACATTTTATTCGTGCAACATTAGAATCTATTGCGTATCAAACTCATGATGTCGCAAAAGTCATGGAAAAGGATTCAGGGATTAACTTAACATCTTTAAAAGTAGATGGTGGTGCTAGTGCTAATAATTTCTTAATGCAATTTCAATCAGATATTTTAGATTTATCTGTTTATCGACCAGAATGTATTGAAACTACTGCACTAGGTGTAGCATATCTTGCAGGACTAGCAACTGGTGTATGGAAAGATAAAGAAGAGATTCGAAACAATTGGAAACTAGGGCATTCTTTCGCATCTAATATGACACAAGATAAACGCAACAAACTACTCAAAGGTTGGAATGTTGCGATAAAATGTGCCGAATTATATGGAAAAGAAATGCAAGACTAATCATCTTAAATTAAAGCAGATAGTTACAATGGCTATCTGCTTTAACTTATAGGGCTAATACTAATGCTCCTCCAATATGTGATAGTAGTGTATTTACCATTTTATCCGTAATTTTTATCTTTTTACAGATATTCAGTCAAAAGTTATCCTTTAGAAAAAGCAGTCACAAACGTAACTGCTTATTTGATATCGACTACTCGAATTCTATTCATTGCTCGTTTAAGGGCAAGTTCAGCTCTTTTTTGATCGATATTTGGATCATTAGATTGTAATCTTTTTTCAGCTCTTTCTTTTGCGGAAGTAGCTCTATCCAAATCAATTTCTTCTCTATTTTCGATTGTATCTGTCATAATTTCAGCTACGTTATCTCTAAAATAGAATAAGCCATTTGTTACTGCATAATAGTTTCTTTGTCCATTTTCATCACTAGACATTACACCTATTGTTAACATTGTAACTAGAGGCATATGATTTGGTAACAATCCTCGTTCACCATCTACTGTTGGTATATTTAAGATTGGTGTATCAAATTCTTTATATATTCCTTTAGGAGTAACAATCCTAACATGAATCATCATTTTAGTGACTCAGCTTTCTTTACTACATCTTCGATTGTACCAACAGATAAGAACGCTGCTTCAGGTAAATCATCATACTTACCATCTAGGATTTCTTTGAAACTTCTGATTGTTTCTTTTACAGGAACATAAACACCTTTAATACCAGAGAATTGTTCGGCAACACTAAATGGTTGTGATAAGAAGTTACGTATTCTTCTTGCACGAGCTACAGTCTTCTTATCTTCTTCTGATAATTCTTCCATACCTAAGATAGCGATAATATCTTGTAATTCTTTATATCTTTGTAAGATAGCTTGTACTTTTCTTGCGATTTCGTAATGTTCTTCACCTAATACAAGTGGATCTAACATACGAGAACCACTGCTTAGTGGATCTACGGCAGGATAAATACCAAGTGCCGCAATACTTCTGTCTAATACAGTTTTCGCATCTAAGTGTGAGAAAGCAGTAGCTGGAGCTGGGTCTGTCAAGTCATCGGCAGGAACATAAATTGCTTGTACAGATGTAATAGATCCTTTATCTGTTGAAGTAATACGTTCTTGTAACTGACCCATTTCTGTAGCTAATGTAGGTTGATAACCTACGGCACTAGGCATTCTACCAAGTAAGGCAGATACTTCGGAACCAGCTTGTGTAAAACGGAAGATATTATCAATAAATAACAATACATCTTGATGTTCTTCATCACGGAAATATTCAGCCATTGTTAAGGCACTTAAAGCAACACGCATTCTCGCACCAGGAGATTCATTCATCTGTCCATAAGTAAGAACAGTATTCTTTAATACTCCTGATTCTTTCATTTCGTTATACATGTCATTACCTTCACGTGTTCTTTCACCAACACCAGCAACAACACTTCGTCCACCATGTTCAATCGCAATATTATGAATTAATTCTTGCATTAATACGGTTTTACCAACACCGGCACCACCGAATAAACCAATCTTACCACCTTTAGCATATGGACATAATAAGTCGATAACTTTAATACCTGTTTCTAAGATTTCAGCAGATGTTTCTTGTTCAGCAAATGTAGGTGCTTCACGATGGATAGGCATATACTTTTTCGCGCTTACTTCTCCTAATCCATCAATAGGTTCACCTAATACATTAAACATTCTTCCAAGTACTTCATCGCCTACTGGAACCATAATTGCATTTTTTGTATCAACACATTCCATGCCACGTTTTAAACCATCAGTAGAACTCATGGCAATACATCTAACGACATCATCACCAATGTGTTGTGCAACTTCACAAACCATTTCTTTTCCGTCAGATGTTTTAATCTTAATCGCATTACGGATAGATGGTAAATTCTCAGGCGTAAAACGAATATCGATTACCGGTCCGATAACCTGTATAATTTTCCCTGTTTCACTCATACAGCTTCCTCCTATACAGCACTTGAACCGCCAACAATTTCCGTAATTTCTTGTGTAATTGCGGCCTGACGTGCTTTGTTATATTCAAGCAATAATTCTTCTGACAATTCATCTGCGTTATCTGTAGCAGTCTTCATTGCCATGCGTCGACTTCCTTGTTCACTTACTCCTGATTCCATCCAATCAGAATAAGCTGCGTTAGAAATCATCATTGGAACTAAATGATCTAGAATTGCTTCAGGACTAGGTTCAAATAATGTTTCAATATGCTCTTTTTCTTCTTTTGTTTCTGTTGAAACTTTGAATGGTAGTAATGTATCTACTTCGGCTTCGAAAGTCATCGTATTTACAAATCTTGTATAAACAAGTTCAACAGCACCAATTTCTTTATTACAATATCTTCTAGTACCACTTTCAATAATTTCTTTTAATTCTTGGAAGGATATAGAATCTGTTTGTACTGGTGCTTGATTTAATAAGTTATACTCTTCACGAAGTGACGAATATAAGGAAGTACCAACTAAGTAAACATCATCATTTTGATTAACGACTTCTTTTACTTTCTTTAGAACATTTTGGTTATAACCACCACATAGTCCTAAATCACTACAGAAGACAACAACTAGCTTTTTTTCTACACCATTACTTACTAATAATGGATTATCCAATTCTTGACTATTCTGTACAATATCTTTAACTGTTTCTTCTAACTTTTTGGCATACACACGATTACTTTCCATCTTATTACGCATACGGAATAGTTTGGCATTAGCAATCATTTCCATTGCTTTAGTAATCTTACGTGTGGAATTAACAGATTTTATACGAGAACGTAAAGCCTGTTTAGAAACGCCCATAAACTACGCTCCTTTAACAAGTTTAAAATGATCTAAAGCTTCTTGCATTGCGGCTTTTAATGCATTCTTTAATTCATCATCAATATCTTTCTTATCTTCGATTTGTTGAATTAAATCGCTATGATTATCCTTAAAGAATTGTTGCATAGATTTTTCAAAAGCACGTACATTCTCTACTTCTACCGTATCAAAATAACCTTCTTTCATGGCAAACATAGATAATACTTCTTCTGCCATTGTCATAGGTTGATATTGAGGTTGTTTTAATAATTCTGTTAACTTAGAACCGTGATCAATAATCTTCTTTGTACTTGCATCTAAGTCAGATCCAAATTGAGAGAAGGATAACATTTCATGATATTGTGCTAATTCTAGTTTTAAGCTTGAGGATACTTTCTTCATTGCTTTTGTTTGTGCTGAAGAACCTACACGGCTTACAGATAAACCAGAATCAACGGCTGGTCTAACACCACTTGCAAATAAGTCTGTTTGTAAGAAGATTTGACCATCTGTAATTGAAATTACATTTGTTGGAATATAAGCAGAAATATCACCAGCTTGTGTCTCGATAATAGGTAAAGCAGTCAAAGAACCACCACCTAATTCATCAGATAATTTCGCTGCTCTTTCTAGTAATCTAGAATGTAAGTAGAAGACATCACCTGGATAAGCTTCTCTTCCTGGAGGACGACGAAGTAATAATGACATTGTTCTATACGCAACAGCATGTTTACTTAAATCATCATATACGATAAGAACATCTTTTCCTTGTTCCATCCATTCTTCACCAATAGCACATCCTGCATATGGTGCGATATATTGTAATGGAGCTGTTTCACTAGCTGAAGCGTTAACTACAGTTGTATACTCCATTGCATCATTTTCTTTTAGTTTTTGTACTAAACGAGCAACAGTACTTTCTTTTTGTCCAATAGCGACATAGATACAATATACATTCTTACCTTTTTGGTTAATGATTGTATCAATCGCAATCGCTGTTTTACCTGTTTCTCTATCACCGATAATTAATTCACGTTGGCCTTTACCAATAGGAATCATTGTATCGATAACTTTTAATCCTGTCATTAAAGGTTGATATACAGAACGTCTTGTCATAACACCAGGTGCTACACGTTCTACAGGTCTAGTCTTATCTGTCTTGATTTCCCCTTTTCCATCAATAGGTTGACCAAGAGCGTTTACAACTCTACCTAACATTGCGTCTCCTACAGGAACTTCTGCAATTCTTCCTGTACGACGTACTTCATCACCTTCATGGATATATGTATCACTACCAAGTAATACAACACCAATATGATCTTCTTCAAGATTTAAAACCATTCCCATTACACCATGAGGAAATTCTAATAGTTCTGATGACATTGCTTGGTCAATGCCTTGTACCATTGCAATACCATCACCTACACTGATAACATATCCTACATCATCAGAATGAATTTCTTGCCCATAGTTTTTGATTTGGTCTTTGATAAGAGCACTAATCTCTTCAGGCCTTAATTCTTTCATGCAAGACCTCCTTTCAATAAAGATTCTTTTAAAGAATCTATCTTCTTTTTCATTGAAACATCTGTGATCTGATTTTCCATTACAACTTTAATTCCTGCAATTAAACCAGTATCAATCTTGTTTTGTAGTTCTACAGTACAATCATTTTTCTTTTCTAATGTCTCTTGAATTCTCTTTAGATCACTTTCTTCAAGAGGTCTAGCAGAATAAACAATTGCCTTCTTTATTCCTAATTCATCATTAATTTTCTTAATGTATATTTTTAGAATATCTTGTACAAAATCCATACGGTCTTTATCTACAAGCAATTCTAAAAAATGCACTAAATCATCATCAACTTGATTTCCAAATACTTTACAAATGAAATCCTTTTTTTCCTCGTTTGTAATTTTTACAGCACGAAAAAAGGTAGATAAGTCTTCATTTTCTTCATATACTTTTAGGATTTTTTCAGCTTGAGCCTTTTTACTAGCTAAATCATTCGATTCAAGTGCTAATAAGAATAAACCTTCACCATAACGATCCGCAACTTCACTCTTCATTGCCTACCGCTTCCTTTACAAAAGTATCGACTGCATCTTTATCCATTTGTGCGTTGCTCTTAGAACCAATTAATTTTTCCGTAGCCGCAATAGCGATATCCACCATTTCTTTTTGCATAGATTCAACCATTGCAAGCTTCTCTTTATTAATTCTTTCTTCTGCTTTCTGCATTGTACTTTCTGCTTCTTTTTCAGCTTGTGCTAAAATTGCATCTTTTTCTTGTTTTGCTTCTTTTACAGCAGCTTCAACAATCATTTGTGACTTATTACTTGCTTCTTGTAATTCAAGATGTGCTTTTTCTCTATCAGCATTAGCAGCTGTTTTTAAAGCTTCACTTTCAGCTAAATCACTTTGCATTTTATCTGCACGTTTACCTAAATAGTTTTGTACAGATTTCCACAAAAATTTCTTCATCAAAAGAAACAATACTAATGTAGAGCATAATTGAACAACCATGGTAATTGGATTTGGAATCAATTGACTTAAAATGTCAACATCTATCATGGTTACCTCGATCTACTCATTAATAAACGAAGATTAAAAGAATAGCTACTAATAATCCATAAATTGCACAAGTTTCTGATAAGGCGATACCTAAAATCATCGTACTTCTGATTTTAGATTCTGCTTCTGGGTTTTTACCAATCGCATCGCACGCATGTGCTGCAACAGTACCTTCACCTAAACCAGTCATAAAACCTGTTAATACGGCAATACCAGCACCAATTGCAATTAAACCTCTATTAATATCCATAATCAAACAAAGCCTCCTTTATGCTTTCTTTATTTCATCAGGCATATCATTCCCGATTAAAACCACTGTTAATGTAACAAATACTAATGTCTGGATAAATCCAGCAAATAAATCAAAATACATATGTAAGATTGGAGCGATAACTGGACCCATAAAGTTAAATACGTTTCCACTTACTTCTGTAAATAAACTAACAATTGAGTTACTTAATACTTGTGCTCCAGAATAAACTAAGCTCATCATAATACTTCCACAGATGATATTACCGAATAAACGTAATGACATGGAAATCATTGTGGAGAACTTACCAATAATATTCATTGGTAACATTACTGGTATTGGTTCAATAAAACCATGAAACCAAGCAGCTACACCACTATATTTAAATTCTGTTGCTTGGATTAATAACCAAGTAATAAAAGCTAATAATAGTGTTACGCTTAAATTCGCTGTTGGTGAAGATAAGCCAAGTAATGAACAAGTATTACTAATAAAGATGTATACCCATAATACAAGAATATATGGTGTTAGCTTTTCAGCATTTTCTTTACCTGTATTTGTTGTGACAGTATTTGATACCATCTCTACACCACTAAATACAGCTGCGTATATTCCTTTTGGTTTTTCAAAAGGATCTAGTTTATCTATCTTCTTAGATAAGACAACTATCGCTATACCAATAATTATGGTTAACAATACAATTGTATATACATCACTTTGTATAACCATTTCCTCACTACTCCTTACTCACTATTGTTTGTAATACAATAGCCCATTTGATGGACATAATTCCTATTGCACAAGCAACTACATTTAAATAGCTTCGATTCACTGCACAAATGATTAAAGTAACTGCCATAATCATGTAGTTTATTGCAAAGTGGGAAGTTCCTGTCCTTTTTCCCGCAATCCTTGTATCTAATACAGAATTCCAAAAAGAATGATTTCTAAAATATAAGAACGCAGAGATTAGTGCCCCAAGTATAAATCCTGTTGTCCATCGATAATCTACTACTGCTAGAATAACACTAATTCCTATCTCAATACAATATATAATCCAACCGATTTTAAACATGTGCCACCTTTTTTTATTTTACAAATTTTAAAACCTAAATAAATGGATAAAAACGCCAAAATGTCTAAAATCCGTTATCAATACAGCCTAAAATTTCTAATATACGATTTAAATCATCTGTATCGTGATAAGAAATTGTCATTTGTTTCTTACCAATTTCTACTTGTGTAGCTAATTTTTCACTTAATTTATGTTCTAAATCTAATACTAATGGATCTTTTTCAGCTTTCACTTTCTTAGGTTTACCTTCAAGTCCATTTAATTCTTTTACATATTTTTCAACATCACGAACAGACATCTTTTCTTTCATGACATGAATTGCCGCATCATACATCTTATCTTCATCTTTTAAAGATAATAATGGACGTACATGACCCATTGTTAATTTCTTTTCACTAACTAGCTTTTGTACATCTTGAGGTAGTTTCAAAAGTCTTAGCATATTTGCACAATATTCTCTAGACTTACCAACTCTTTCTGCTAGTTTTTCTTGCGTATAACCTAAACGTTTAATTAAGCTATCATATGCGGCAGCTTCTTCAATTGCATTTAAGTTTTCACGTTGGACATTTTCTAAGATAGAAATTTCCATCATTTCTTCATCTGTAAATTCTACAGAGATAGCAGGCACAACACTTAGTCCAGCAAGTTTTGCGGCACGTAATCTTCTTTCACCCGCAATTAGTTCATAGCCCTTTGCTTGACTCTTACGAACAAGTAATGGTGTAAAAATACCATGAACACGGATAGAATCAGCTAAATCTTGTAATGCTTTTTCATCAAATTCTTTACGTGGTTGATAAGGGTTAGCACGAATTTCATCTATAGCAATTTCAATTTCTCTTCTACCCGGAACTTCTTTGCCATTATTTTGAATGTCATCAAGAAATTGTTCTACATTTGATCCAAAGATAGAGTCTAATCCTTTACCTAGTCCTTTTCTTGATTTGTCAGCCATTAGCGACCTCCTTTTTCATTCTGTGTTAATACTTCTTTTACAATTGCAGCATAAGCTTTCGCACCTTCAGATTTTGTATCATATTCAAATATAGATTCTTCTCTACTAGGTGCTTCAGACAATCTAACATTTCTTGGTATATATCCACGATATACTTTTTCTTTAAAATATTTTCTTACTTCTTGTTGTACTTCTACAGATAATTTTGTACGTACATCAAACATTGTTAATAAGACGCCTTCGATAGATAGTCTTGGATTCCATAACTTTTGTACTAAACGAATTGTACTTAATAATTGGGTTAATCCTTCTAGAGCAAAATATTCACACTGTACAGGAATCATAACTGAATCTGCAGCTGTTAATGCATTTGTATTTAATAAACCTAATGATGGTGGACAATCAATAATGATATAGTCATAATCATCTCTAGCTTCATCAAGTTTTGTTTTTAGTAATCTTTCTCTGCCAATTTCATACGAGTTACTCGCAATTTCTACATCCGCACCAGATAAGTTAATTGTGGCAGGTAAGATATCTAATGGTGGCATATCTAAATGTACGACACAATCTCTAACACTTTCATCTCCCATTAGCACTTCATATACACTACGATTACGATCAAATCCTACACGATTTGTTCCAATACCATGTGTTGCATTTCCTTGTGGATCAAAGTCTACAAGTAATACTTTTCTATTTGCATAGGCAAGTCCTGCACTCAAATTTATACTTGTTGTCGTCTTACCAACACCACCCTTTTGGTTGGCTACCGCTATAATTTTTCCCATAAATCTATCCTCTATTTAGGGAAGCGGATGATGATTTTTACGTCCGTATCTGACTCTTCTAGTTCAGACACAACATCGATTCCAAGTCCCTTTACCATTTGTATACTTTCATTAATTGTATTGATACCTAATTGCATATTTCGACTAAAGCCCTTAGTCTTTTGTTTCTTATGCTTCTTTGTTGGAGCACTCATTTTTTCTACATAGGCATCCGTTTGTCTAACATTCATTTCTTCTTTGACAATGTGATGATAAGCTTCAACGCGTTTATCATCAGGCAAACGAAGTAATGATCTTGCATGTCTTTCGGTTATCTTCTTTTCTAATACACCAGCTTGTACTTCTTCTGGTAAATTTAATAATCTAATTTTATTTGCAACGGAAGATTGGCTCTTCCCTACTTTTTGTGCAACTTGTTCTTGGGTTAAGCCAGATTGTCTCATGATTAAGACATACGACTTCGCTTCTTCAATTGCCGTCAAATCCTCACGTTGAATATTTTCTACAAGTGCCATTTCTGCAGCTTGATTTTCACTAGGAGATAAAACATAACAAGACACTTTTTCAAATCCTGCTTCCTTGCATGCTCTATATCTTCTTTCTCCTGCGATAATTTCATAGTGTCCATCAATTTCTCTTACCGCTATTGGTTGAATTAACCCATTTGCTTTGATTGATTCGCTTAATTCTTTAATCGCATCTTCATCAAATTCTAATCTAGGTTGATATCTAGATGGCTCAATTTCATTAACATTAATTTCAACAACACTATTTGTTTTATCTTTATTTGGTGACAGTATATTAAATATATTCGCCATATATATCCCCCTTTACAAAGGTTTCTTCTTAATTTTCGCGTAAGCTCTTGGGTATTTTTTTGGTGTTTCTTTTATCTTATTACCAATAACAAATACTCTTTTCGCTTCATCAGGTAAGACACAATTTTCCACTATTGGTTTACTAGCCCCTAGTTCAATAAATGCGTGCTCTGCAAGTTTCGCCTCTTCTTCTCCTTGGCTACCTTTCATACTAATAAATTGACCATTTATTTTCACAAAAGGTATACAAAGTTCTGCTAAAACTTGTAAATTTGCGACTGCTCTAGCTGTTACAACATCATATATTTCCCGGTTAATAGAAATATATTCTTCAGCTCTTTGGTTGATAATCTCTACATTATTTACTGATAATTCTTTTTTGATTGTTTCTAAAAAAGTACATCTTTTTCCTGTAGGTTCAATAAGGGTTACGTTTATATCCGGTCTAGCTATTGCGATAACCATTCCGGGAAATCCTGCACCCGATCCAATATCAGCTAGTTTCTCGCATTTTTGAACATATTTTAGTAGTAACAAGGAATCAAAAAAATGTTTTTCAATGACTTCTTCTTTTTCAACAATGGCTGTTAAATTGATTTTTTCATTCCATTCTTTTAATAAGTCAGCGTATGAATCTAGCTTTTTTATCATCTCATCCGTTAAAACAATATTGTTTTTCGATGATTCTATTTTTAATTCTTCAAAATTCATGAAATTCGTCTCTTTCGCTAATCTATTCTAACATGTAAAAAGCCAGAAAAAAGACTTGCATTATATTTATTTTGTGCATTGATTGTGGAAAACTTATTTTTCCACAATTTTATAAAGCAAGTCTTGCAAATTTTTTTAATTTTCTTACTAATTTTGTGGACCATCTGTGTTTATTTTTGTAATAAACTCAGCATATGGTAATGTCTCAATCCATTCACAGAAAGCACGCCATTCTGGAAGTCTATGTGTCTTTCTTTGGAAATAGATTGTTTTTAATTGTCTATAGTTTGTTGTCATACGAGCAGTAAGTTTAAAACCAGCAGGATTAGAATATAAAATCTCTAAATATTTTTGGTTTGCTAAATCATTTAATGTATGAACATCTTTCCCTTCAGCAATTAATCCTTTTATTTCATCTTGTAAATCATTGTATTCTTTTGTCTTTTCTTTCATGATTTCAATGATTCTAGGATCTGTATAAGAAATATATGCATCATCTAAATTAAATTTTGTAATACGATGCATTGTAGATTGAGAACTAACAAAATCTAGGAAATGATAGCGTTCTGCTTCAACCCATACTTTATTAGAAAAAGTTAGATCGAATTGTACAACAATTCCATTTAAGAAATTGTCATGACCACTACCAGAAGGAGAACTAGCTAAACGATAAGTTGTCTTTGTGACTTCTGTAGTGATTTTATTTAAATCTGTTGCCATAGAGTACTTAGCACCTTTAACAGATTCATCTAAACCATAAATATTTACGTTTGATACTACATCTTCATATCTCATATCTTTTTCCTTCCTTTCCCTTGTTTTAATGCAATCGCAAGTACTGCGATATCTGCAGGATTAACCCCTGATATTCTAGAAGCTTGACCCATTGTCATTGGTTGATATTGTTTTAGTTTTTGTCTACCTTCTAATGACAAGTTATCTACTTCATCATAGTTGAAATCTAAACCTAATTTTTCTTCTTCCATAGAAGCTAATTTATCTGCTTCTCTTCTAGCCTTAGCGATATAGCCTTCATATTTAATATCAATATCGCACTTACTAGCAATTTCATCTTCTACTTCTTCACCTAAACACTCAGCTAATTCTTTTGTTGTAACGCCTGGTCTTTTTAGTAAATCCATTCCATTAATACCAATATGTTCAACTGTTTCATAGCCTAGTTTACTTAGATAAGGTTGTAGTCTTTCATCATCTAAGACATAACTTGTACTCGCTAACTTATCTTTTTCTGCATTTACTTTAGACATAAAGTTTAGATAACGATCATAATGTTCATCTGTCACTAGACCAATCTTTCTACCAATTTCAATGAGTCTTTCTTCCGCATTATCATGTCTTAGAAGTAAACGATATTCAGCACGTGATGTTAATAAACGATAAGGTTCTTTTGTGCCTTTTGTGGTTAAATCATCTACTAATACACCAATGTATGCTTCATCTCTCTTAAAGACAATTGGTTCTTCGCCTCTTAGCTTTTGTACAGCATTGATACCAGCTAATAAACCTTGACCAGCAGCTTCTTCATAGCCACTTGTTCCATTAACTTGTCCTGCTGTAAATAAGTTTTCGATAATCTTAGATTCAAATGATGGTTTCATTTGAATTGGGTCAATCGCATCATATTCAATTGCGTAAGCATATTTCTTAATGACACAATGTTCAAATCCAGGTAAAGTATGCGTCATCTTTTCTTGTATATCTCTTGGTAAAGATGTAGAGAATCCTTGTACATAAGTTGTATCCATAGATAAACTTTCTGGTTCTAAGAATAATAAATGTCTTGGTTTATCTTTAAAACGAACAAGTTTATCTTCAATACTAGGACAATATCTTGGTCCTACACCTTTTACTACCCCTGAGTACATGGAACTCTTATTTAAGTTACTTAAGATAATCTCGTGTGTTTCACTAGTCGTATGTGTTAAGTAACAAGGTACTTGTTTATCGAATGAGCGAACCTTATCCTTATCTGTCATCATACTAAAATGAATAAAACCTGGTGTTCCTGGTTCTAATTCTGTTTTAGTAAAATCAATTGAACTAGTTAATACTCTAGGTGGAGTACCTGTTTTTAATCTAAATGTTCGTATACCTACATCTCTTAAAGATGCACTTAGTTTATCTGTTGTTTTTTCTAAATCTGGGCCACCTGGTGTAACTTCACTACTAATCATATTTACACCAGCCATATATGTACCTGTTGTTAAAATAACAATCTCACTAGAAATAAAGCTACCATCTTTTAGTTTTATTCCTGCTACCTTGTTATGTTCTGTTACAAGTTCAACGGCCATATCTTCTTTTACTGTAAGATTAGGTTCATGCAAGCATGTTTCTTGCATACGTTTACTATATTCTAGTTTATCTGATTGAACACGTAACGCTCTTACTCCAGGACCTTTAGCACTATTTAACATTTTAAATTGTAGAGCAGTCGCATCGGCACATCTTCCCATTTCGCCACCTAGTGCGTCTATTTCTCTAACAACAATTCCTTTTGCCGGTCCACCAACAGAAGGATTACATGGCATTTTACCAATACCTGAAATACTCAATGTTAATAACATTGTTTTTTGTTTTAATCTAGCACAAGCTAATGCAGCTTCAATACCTGCATGACCTGCACCTATTACTATTACATCATAATCTCTCATTATTTATCTCTTCCTGTAAGAAATGAATATCCTCTTCTTCATTTAATTGAACTACTTTAAATGAACATGATTTTATCGGGATTCCATCTCTTTTTATATAGTACTTATAAAGCGCCATTCTACCGACTAAAGCTACTTTTCTCTCATTTCTATTTTTGCTAGAAAAGATAAATGGCAATGCAATTATGATATGGTCATCTTGATTTGTAAATACATCTGTTTGACTACCAATAATATATTCATATTCTTTTTCTTTGGTAAAAGTAGACATCATCTTTACTGCTTTTTTTCTTTCTCTTTCTGTCCACTCAGTTCTACCTAATAGTTGTGATATACCATGTAATCCTTGACGTATTTCATCACGAATAAATAATTCTTCCGTTTCTTTTGAATAAACAGAACTCCATAAATCGATTCCTGTTTCTTCAGCTTTTCTTAAAATACGAATCGTTACTTCAGGATCATTTTTATCAATATAACAATAGCTTTCTAATTTACTAGAAAGTTCTAGTCCTACTTCTTCTGGAAATACTGGTTCATTAAAGAACACGACATCTTTTAGATATAAGCAATCAAGTTTTTGTGGTAATTCTTTGTCACGTGCGGCATTTTGTATCGCATCCGTTAGTTTATCAATACGATCATAACCATTTGCAGTACCGTATTTTTTCCACATCTCACTAATGGACATTCGTTTAGAAAAGACAAAATGAGCATATCCAGCAAATGCTTTTTTATTTGAATAAGGTACTTTTACATAGAAGAAAAGTAAATCGCCTGAATGGAAGTTAGTAAAATTCTTTTGACTTGATAAACGCCAAAAGTTAATTTCTTTATTTCCACATAAGCGATGATATTCAATCATCTCTTCATCTGCTACATATGCAATTGATCCCATTTCTTTCCTTTCTAGAATATTCCGTAACTATTTCCGTTTTCGTCTATTCCCATACCTAAGGCTGCTGGCACTTTTGGTAAACCAGGCATAGTTAAAACATTACCTGTATATACAACGATAAATCCAGCACCTTTAGAAATATTTACATCACGAACATGAATAGTAAAATCTGTTGGTCTACCTTTAATCTTGTCATCATCTGTAAGTGAATTAGGTGTTTTTGCCATACAGATTGGTAACTTATCCCAACCTCTTTCTTCATATAAATGAAGTTTATTTTTCGCTTCATCACTATATTCAACACTAACTGCACCATAAATTGTATGTGCAATCGTATAAATCTTATTTTCGATTGTGTCATTAACATCATATAGGCATTTAAATGATGATTCTTTTTCGCATAGTTCGACAACTTTACTAGCTAAATCAACTACACCTTCGCCACCTTTACTCCATCCTTCACATAATGAAACAGGATGACCGTTTTCTTTACACCAATTTAATAGTGTTTCAATTTCTTTATCCGTATCACTACTAAATTTATTGATAGCGACAACATAAGGTAAATTGTATGCATGCATGGATTCAATATGCTTACTTAAATTGGCACATCCTTTAAGCATAGCGTCTACATTTTCATCTTCTAAATCTGTTTCTACGCCACCATGCATTTTTAACGCTCTAATCGTTGCGACAATGACCACAGCACTTGGTTTAAGATTTGCTTTTCTACATTTAATATCTAAGAATTTTTCCGCACCTAAATCCGCACCAAATCCTGCTTCTGTTACGACATAATCTGCTAATTTTAAAGCCATTTTTGTGGCGATAATTGAGTTACAACCATGCGCAATATTTGCAAAAGGTCCACCATGAATTAACACTGGTGTATGTTCTAATGTTTGAACTAGATTTGGTTTAATCGCTTCTTTCATGACTACTGCTACAGCACCATCTACTTGTAAATCTTTTACTGTAACTGGCTCGTCATCATAAGTATAGGCAACGATACATTCACCAATTCTTTCCTTAAAATCTTGTAAGTCATTTGCTAAACAAAGAACTGCCATCACTTCTGTTGCGACAGTAATCACAAAGCCATCTTTTCTTTCGACACCATTTGTCTTTTTATCTTGAGCAATCGTAATACTTCTTAAAGTACGATCATTCATATCCAAACATCTTTTCCAAACTACTTTTGTTGGATCAATGTTTAAAGGATTACCTTGATAGATAAAATTATCTAATACAGCCGCAACAAGATTGTTCGCTGTAGTAATTGCATGCATGTCACCAGTAAAGTGAAGATTAATTTCTTCCATTGGTACAACTTGTGCGTGTCCCCCACCAGTCGCACCACCTTTTAGACCAAATACCGGTCCTAAAGAAGGTTCTCTTAAACAAGCCATGACATTTTTATTGATTTTAGATAAGCCATCAGCTAACCCAATCGTTGTAGTAGATTTTCCTTCACCTGCTTTAGTAGGATTAATTGCTGTAACAAGAATTAATTTACCATCTTTGTTATCTTTGATTTCATCATAAATCGATAAAGATACTTTTGCTTTATCTTTACCATATTGTTCTAGATATTCATCTTTAATTCCTGCAATACTCGCAATTTCAGTTATAGGTTTTAAAGTTGCTTGTTGCGCTATTTCTAAATCACGATTCACAGCTACACCTTCCTTCTATTTTCTAAAGCATGTGTTAATGTTAGTTCATCCGCATAGTCTAAAAGACCACCTGATGGTAAGCCATGAGCGATTCTAGTAACTAACAAATCAGGATACTTTTCGTTTAGTACTTTTGATAAATACAAAGATGTTGTTTCACCATCTAATGTCGCACTTGTCGCAATGATGATTTCACGTGCATCTTTTGCGCGTTCTACCAAACTATCTACATTTAAATCTTCAGGCATAATTCCTTTTGTCGGAGAAATTAGTCCATTTAAAACATGATATACGCCATGATATTGGCTAGTTCTTTCCATAGCCATCACATCTTTTGCGGATTGCACCACAAAAATTTGTTTTGCATCACGACTTTCATCTAAGCAAATTGGGCATTCATCCTCTTCGCTTAGATTTCCACAAACTGAACAATGATGTAAATTATTCTTTACATCTAATAAAGATTTAGCGAATAATTCCACATCACTTTGGTCTGCTTCTGTAATGAGTAATGCATAACGTTCAGCTGTTTTTTCACCAACTCCTGGTAGCATCCTGAAGCTATCAATTAAGTTTTGTAAACTCTTTGGATACATCTTACATTCCTGGCATTCTTACGCCTTGTGTTACTGCTCCTAATTTTTCTTCACGATCTTTGCTTGCTTTACCTAAAGCTTCATTACAAGCAATTAAAAGCATATCTTGTAACATATCTTTGTTTTCTTTATCCATTAGTTCATCACTAATGACAATCTCTTGAATTTCATTTTTACCACTTACTTTTACTGATACGCCTTCACTACCACCTGTAGCTCCTTCGTAAATTGTGGCATTTAACTCATCTTCAATCTTTGCCATCTTTCTTTGCATTTGTTGTGCTTGTTGCATTAATCTCTGTAAATCCATTTTCTTAATCGTACACCTGTAAATCATCGCCAAAGAAATTTCTTAACTTTGTTTCTGTATCAGGTGTTTCTCCTTTCTCTTCTTTGTTTTCTTCAACTATATATTTTTCTACTTTTAAAGCTGTTGGAAGTGAATTTGTCTTTCTTTTTTCTACGAATGCCTTAACTGCATTGTTATAATCTTTTTCTAATGCAATATATGGCATTTTATCCATTCCAACTTCTTTTAAGAAGAAATATAATTCACGATTCATCATTTTTTCATTTGTTGTATTCACAATAGCTTGTGATGAAGCTGTAAATAAGATGCAATCTTTACCACTCGCTTTTAAGCTCATTTGTCTTAATGTGGCGATATATTTGTTCATCATCACAGAACTTAATAAGGAATTTAATGTATTTGTGTCCTCTGCTTTACTATCCTTATTACATTGAACAAGTATTCCTAAAATTGTATTTTCATCCACAATAACTTCATCAATCTTTTGTATTACTGGCTCTTCTACAATTTCTTGTGTTTCTACTTCAAATGATTCAGGTTTGATTTGAACTTTTTCTACTTTTACTGTTTCTTTCTTTACTGGAGTAGCAGTCACTTTATTTACTACAGCTTTTTCTGTTTCAATGTCATTCATACATGTAATTTTTAAGCATGCGATTTCAAATACATTTGTAACAGATTGAGCCGTGCGATACATTTCTAATGCACGCATAAATTCATCAACTACCGCAAATGGTTGTTCTATAGATGAACGTACTGTTTTCGCTTCTTCTCCATTTAATATATGAAGTAAGTTTTCTTTATTTGTCTTTTCATATATTACAGATTCTTTAATCATAGAGATAAGTTCAGAAGTTAATCTCTTAAAATCAATTCCTTTTTCTTCAAATTGTTCGATATGTCCTAGCAAGAATGGAATATCTTTATCATGAATTGCTTTAATAAAATTAATTTTCTCTGCAGTGCTTGTTAAACCATAGATTTCATCAATTGCTTCATCCGTGATATTACCAGAAGTATAGGCAATTGCTTGTTCTAGCATACTTAAGGAATCTCTCATTCCTCCATCTGCTAGCGTTGCAAGCTTTTCTGCCGCAACTTCTTCTAAATTCACATTTTCTTGTTTAGCAACATATAATAAATGATTTTTGATATCTTCATTTTTAATCTTACTAAAGTCGAATCTTTGACATCTAGAAATAATCGTAGGCAATAACTTTTGTGGATCTGTCGTTGCTAGAATAAAGATTACATGTTCAGGTGGCTCTTCTAGTGTTTTTAACAATGCACTAGCAGCTGAAGAAGATAATTGGTGAACCTCATCCACAATATATATTTTGTGATGTCCCATCATCGGTGCAAGTCTAGCACGTTCGATTAAATCACGAATATCTTCAACATGTGTTTCATTCGCGGCGTTTATTTCGATAATATCTGGATGTGTTCCATTTACTGCAGCAACGCAATTCTCGCATTTACCGCATGGAGCATTTTCTTTATCTTCACAATTTACGGCACGAGCTAAAAGTCTAGCCATAGACGTTTTACCTGTTCCTCTTGGTCCACAGAACAGATATGCATGTCCTACTTTTCCTTCTTTTACAGCATTTTTGATAGAGCGAACAACATATTGTTGTCCGACTACTTCATCAAAAGTTTGCGATCTATATTTTTGATATAAAGCTTCTTTTTGCATAGATTCCTCGCTTTCAACTATTATAGCAAAATCTAGCCCTACAATTGTATAAAAAACTCAGTGTTTCACTTATTTCACCGAGTTTTTCTTTTCTTCTCTTTTCTTTTTAAAAAAATCTTTTAATAGCTTCGCACATTCATCTTTTAATATATATGGCGTAATTTCTGGATAATGATTTAATCTCTTTATCTCTTTTAATTGAATTACGCTTTGAATCGCTCCGCCTTTTGGATCATCAGTTCCATAATAGATATGTCTTACACGTGATAGAACGCATCCTCCAGTACACATCATGCACGGTTCTAAAGTTACATATAAATCACAATCTTTTAAATACCATGTCCCTAGCTTTTTGCTTGCTTTTTGGATTGCTAGCATTTCCGCATGAGATGAAGCTTGTTGGTGTTTTTCTTTTAGATTATGTGCTCTAGCAATTACTTTTCCATCTTTAACAATTACAGTGCCAATAGGAACTTCATCCATTTGTTCTGCTTTAATCGCCTCTTTTATTGCTAAACGCATAAATTTTTCGTGTATATCTTTTTCTTCCATATATAAATAAAAAGGCACACGCGATCAGAGGCTCGTATGGCTGCTACCTTCCGGTCCTGACCAGGTTAGAAACATGACTGCTGTGCCTTAGTTATTATACAGATTATTTTCTATTTGTACAACCCACATAAATTGTTTCACGTGAAACAATTTAAAAGGCATCCTTTTGAGATACCCTTCTAGTTTAATTAAAACTTTTTCTTTTTCTCAGGAACAGGAATAACTTCCATACCACCCATATAAGGTCTTAATGGCTCAGGAATTCTAATTGTTCCATCAGCGTTTAAGTTGTTTTCAACAAATGCAATTAACATTCTAGGTGGAGCAACAACTGTGTTATTTAATGTATGAGCAAAATAGTTTCCTTTTTCACCCTTAACACGAATGCCAAGTCTTCTAGCTTGTGCATCACCTAAGTTAGAGCAAGATCCAACTTCAAAATATTTCTTTTGACGTGGAGACCAAGCTTCTACGTCGCAGCTCTTTACTTTTAAATCTGCTAAGTCACCAGAGCAACATTCTAATGTTCTAACTGGAATATCTAGAGATCTAAAGAAGTCTACAGAGTTCTTCCATAATTGATCATACCAATATTTAGAATCTTCAGGCTCACATACAACAACCATTTCTTGTTTTTCAAATTGGTGTACACGATATAAGCCTCTTTCCTCGATTCCGTGAGCGCCAACTTCTTTTCTAAAGCATGGAGAATAAGAAGTTAATGTATAAGGTAAATCTTCTTTTCTTAGAATTTGTCCTATGAATCTACCTACCATTGAGTGTTCAGATGTACCAATTAAATATAAGTCTTCCCCTTCAATCTTATACATCATGTTTTGCATTTCTGCAAAAGACATAACGCCACTTACTACATCGCCATGAATCATGAATGGTGGAATAAAGTAAGTAAATCCTCTGTCAATCATAAAATCTCTAGCATAAGATAGAATGCTTGATTGAAGTCTAGCAATGTTTCCTTTTAAATAATAGAAACCATTACCTGAAGTTTTGCCAGCAGAATCAATATCTAAACCATCTAGCTTTTCTAAAATATCTGTATGATATGGAACTTCAAAATCAGGAACGACTGGTTCACCGAATTTTTCAATTTCAACATTTTGAGAATCATCTTTTCCAATAGGAACTGATTCATCAATAATGTTTGGAATGACGTACATTCTCTTTTTGATTTCTTCAGCTAACTCTGCTTCTTTTGCTTCAAGAGCTGTCATTTCGTCGCCCATTTCTTTTACTTTTGCTTTAGCAGCTTCAGCTTCTTCTTTTTTACCATCACGCATCAATAAACCGATTTCTTTAGAAATTCTATTACGATCAGCTCTTAATGCATCACCTTTTTGTTTAGCTTCTCTTACTTCTTTGTCTAAAGCAGCTACTTCATCAACTAAAGGTAATTTCTCGTCTTGGAATTTCTTTTTGATGTTTTCTTTGACTAGTTCTGGATTTTCACGGATTAATTTAATGTCTATCATATCTTCCTCCTGTATAAAAATAAAAACACCATCCAAAGGGACGATGTTGATCGCGGTGCCACCCTAATTACTAAATTGTTTCACGTGAAACAATTTAATCTCTTCATTCATATGCATAACGGACATAACCGGAAAGTGTTAGTTTCACTCAAGGGTGGATTTCGTTACAACTTTTGTTATCTTCCATCGACCGATAACTTTCTATAAAAAGGAATGTAATTACTTATCCCTATCATCGTTTTCTATCTCATTTAATCATTGTGAAAGTAGTTTGTCAAGCCTATCTAATTTGTGCTAAAATAAGCGTAAATTAAGGTGATTTATCGTGAAACGGATTGTTATATTAAGTGCGTGTGCACTTTTATTAGTTGGTTGCTCAAAAACGAAAGAAGAAACGAGTGTTGATACATCAAATGGACCAGTTGTCGAAAAACAAGATAAAAGAACAGATTCCGAAAAAGTTCTAGCAATGATTCAAGCTTGTGTAAAAAATTATAACGAAGATGATTTAGATGAATTAAGAACATACTATAAATCAAATATTCCAAATCTTCCTTTAGAAATAGATTCACTACCAGAAGTGAATTCATTAGAAGATTTAACAGAGTTAACTTCCGAAGAAACATCAAATGTATTTTATGCAGGAATGTATTCTCTTAATCAATATAACGTGATTTTTAAAGTCTACTACCCTTCTGGTGCTGACTTTTGGCCAAATGGAGAAATTGAATTCCAAATTGATCCAGAAAATGTAACAGTGAATAATCCAGAATATGAACAATATCGCGATTCATTATCTTATTTGTTAGCTGAAGAAAATAACGTCATTGGAATGTTATACGGTACAAACGCTGAAATAGCTGATGAACCTACATTGGATGATCGATATTATGAAGTAATAAGTATTAATGGAACGACTTATACTTCTATTCAAGAATTAAAAGATTATGCTGAATCTGTTTTTACTACAGATTATTTAGAAGAAAATTATTATAAAAACGCTTTTGAAGGTGACAGTCCTGTATATAAGGAACAAGATAACAAACTATATTGTCTAAGTTCTGATGTTACACCAATTCTGTCATATGAATATTGTCCAGATTATATAATTTATGTAAAAGATGATAACGGTACGGTAAAAGTAAACTTATTAACAAAGGTTATGGATACCATTCTTCCAGATATTAAAGAAATAACAATGCATGAAACCGAAAATGGCTATCGATTAGCCTCTGCCGGTTAATATGTACTGATAGATTATTATGTGTTCTTTGCGAATGGAAAGGAGTTATATATATGCCTAAGAGTGCGGGGAAAAAGGCTTATGAAAAGAAACTAGCTTATAACAACGAATATAATCGTCAAAACTATCGTTCTTTCTCAGTTCGATTCAATCGAGATGAGGAAATAAAAATTATAAAATGGTTAGAGAAACAAGAAAATATTAAAAAGTACCTAAAAGATTTAATTTCAAAAGATATTGAAGATCATTCAAGTGAAATAGAAGAGATATAATTAAGTCATTTTTAATCTTTTGTCGTTTTACAATTCTCCCTTCTTTTGTCAAAATAGGATGCAAAGGGAGAATTTATCATGATTACAAACAGTTTTACTTATGTAGCAATATTAATGATTATTGCTGGAAGTCTTTTAGCATTACAAAAATATGCTAAATGGAAAATATTTAATATTATTCCACCTATTGTATGGATTTATATCATCAATATGATTCTATGTACTTTAGGTGTTTATCAATCGGATGCTTGTAGTGTTGCGTATAGTTCATTAAAAAATAACATCTTATATGCAATGATTTTTGTTATGCTTTTAAGATGTGACTTTAGAAAACTGGCAAAATTATCAGGAAGAATGATTGCGATATTCTTATGTTGTTCTATCACAATTGGAATCGGTTTCATCGTTGGCTACCCTATCTTTAAGAACTTTCTAGGTACAGATACTTGGGGTGCTACTGCCGCATTATATGCTTCTTGGGTTGGTGGTAGTGCAAATATGGCTGCTATGCAAGATGCTTTACCAGTTGATGCAGGAGCTTATGGTTGTGCTTTAGCATTAGATACTGTATGTTACTCTTTATGGATTGCCTTTCTTCTATTAGCTGTACGTTATTCTAGTAAATGGGATAATGCAGTAAAAGCAGATACTTCTAAACTTAAAGCTGTTGCGGAAGTCGCAAACCGTGAAGTATCGAAAACAAAACAACATACAACATATTCTGATTGGATGTTCTTACTTGGTTTATCATTAATTGTTTCGGCTCTATCACAAATTGTTGGCGGTCAAATGAAAGAATTATTATCTAGTGTTGGCTTATCGATGTTTGATAAAGGAACATGTACTACATTATTCGTTACCATTCTTGGTTTAGTTTGTGCGATGACACCACTTGGTAAATTACCTGCTGTAGAAGAATTATCCAACGTTTACTTATATATCGTTGTTTCATTACTCGCAAGTGTTGCCTCATTAACCGATTTAGTATCTGCTCCAATGTGGATTGTATTTGGTATCTTCGTATTATTTGTGCATACTGTATTAATGTTTATCTTATCAAAAATATTCCATTACGACTTATGTATGGTATCTACTGCATCTGTCGCAAATATCGGTGGTTCTGCATCTGCCCCAATCATTGCTTGTGCATATCATGAATCCTATGCCGGTATTGGTGTATTAATGGGTGTACTTGGTGCTGCCTTAGGTAATTTCTTTGGATTAGGAATGGGTGCGATATTACATCTACTCGCATAAAATTAAGCATATTAAAAGCTCTTCGCTGTTAATTCCATGCAGTGAAGAGCTTTTCTTTTGTTTTATAGTTTAATTGTTTGAGAAGCTTTACCAGCTTTTTCTTGATGACAAGATACAGTAATTTCAGTTCCCTCACTAGCTTCAACTACCCAAGTAAGTTTCTTTCTTGCATGAGCATTTTGCATCGTAGAGATATTACCATAGAAGAATGTACCTGTACTTGTACTTCCATATCCTTCTAAGTTACCAATATCTGTAGTTTCTAAGCCACTTACAACTTTACAACCAGAAATTGTTACTTCTACTGGTTTACTGATTCTTAATTTAGAAGCTTCTTCTGTTAAGTTTGTAGACAAATAACCTAAGTTACCAACAACAGCAGTAACCTTATAGATACCATCACTTACTTTTTCAGCAGTTACTGGTTCTACAGTTAATCTAGGCATAGCTTGAGCAAAACGAATCATGAATCTAGTCATTTGTTCAAGAACGTCATTTAAGAAACTTTCAGGTGGATTTTGTTGTGAGAACTTAAAGTTAAATCCTCCAATTTCAACATCACCTAATGATTCATGATGGAAAGGTTTCCAATCTTCATAATATTGAGGAGCGTTTTCTTTTACCCACTTCATGCAAGCAACGAAACGCTTCATCATTTCGCTAGCACTTTCTGTTTTTCTTGCATTCCAAACTTGTGGTACACCTGCTCTCTTTGCTAAATCCCAAAGTTCTACTGTATAAGCCACAATTCCTTGTGATTGATAGCACCAGTCATCAAATGCACCAGAATCGTAGTTTTCAGGATCAGAAATAAATGAATCATAGATATTTAATGGTTCATATCCTAATTCTTCTTTACCCATATTGGCAATTTCAATAAATTGTGCAATATCTTTGGCATTTGCTTTAGCAGCTGATTTTGTTCCAGGTGGATATAAAATAACACCACCACTTGTATGGTTTGTAGATACACCACCAATATTTGGATGACTAATTACCCAATCAGCCATAGCCTTTGTCTCAGGATTAGATAATGGATATTTACCTGCACCTGCTTGTCTATTTTCAGGGAACCAACCATATGGATAGTTACGGTTAAAATCTAAAGACCAATCCTCTTTCTTTTTCTTTAAATTTTCATCCCCAACAAATTCTTCAACGACACCTTCTGGATAAATATCATAGAATTCTCCATCCGCATCTCCTGGATCTCTTTTTACCATGATGCTAGGATCTTCTGCGTCTTTCTTCCATGCGCCATAAGGTGTAGGAATACGCATCATTCTAATAACACCATCACCATCTAAATCTTCGCTTCTTACGCCACCTTCACTTGGATTATGTACGCGATTTACAGAACGAATAGAATATGGCGTAGTTAAGTAAGTTTCAGCTCCATCAGGAGAGATTCTAGGCACAACATAAATTGTCATTCTATCTAATAAAGTTGTTATTTTTGAATCTTCTCCATAGCCTGTTAGTAATACATCAATCGCATGCATTGCGGCCATAGATCCTGTTACTTCACCAGCATGTGTATTTCCATCTATATGGAAAGCTGGTTTGTCTAATGCTTTACCTGTTTTCTTGTTTGTGATTGTCATGGCATAAACATTACGTTTTTCTTCAGTAACACAAATGGATTCTAAATCACATAAATCAGGATACTTCTCTGCAAAAAATTTCAAATCTTTTTCTAATTCATCATATTTGTAATAATGATCGTATTGAAATGTTGTCTTCATCTTCTTCTCTCCTTTTTGTCTATTATAAAGATTATTTTGAGCAAATCTACAAGGAGTTGAATTTTTGACTATATAATATTAGTGAAAAGAGGATTTTTTATGTCAAGATACGATATTGTCATTATTGGAACAGGTCCTGCAGGTTTAGAAGCAGCGATTACTTCTAAAATTAGAAATAAAAATATATTACTACTTGGTTCTAAAAAATTAAGTACCAAAGTAGAAAAAGCACATACGGTAGAAAACTATTTAGGATTACCACATATTAGTGGTACAGATATGCAAAAAGCATTTTTAGAACATGTAGAATCATTAGGAATAGAAATTACGGAAGATCAAGTTGTATCCGTTTATAACATGACAGATTATTTCATGATACAAACTAAAACAAACTATTATGAAGCTAGTTCTGTTATTCTTGCGACAGGTGTACTTACGAGTAAGCCATATCCTAATGAAGAAGAATTACTTGGTAAAGGTGTAAGTTATTGCGCTACTTGTGATGCACCACTATATAAAAATAAAACCGTTGCGGTTATCGCTACAAATAAAGAAGAGGAAGAAGAAGTTTTATTCTTAAAAGAATATGCTTCAAAAGTATATTACTTTCCTCAATATCAAGATGTAGGTGAACTAGAAGATATTGATATTCGTTTAGAAAAACCAAAAGAAATTATAGGGAATAATCAAATCGAAAAATTAGTTACAGATCAAAATGAATATGCATTAGATGGATTATTTATATTAAGAGAAGCTGTAGCCCCTAAACAATTAGTTCCAGGACTTTTAACAGATGGACCTCATGCCAAAGTGAACCTAGATATGAGTACAAATATTCCTGGTGTATTTGCGTGTGGAGATATTGCAGGCTTACCATATCAATATATTAAGTCAGCTGGACAAGGAAATGTTGCGGCATTAAGTGCTGTTAAGTACCTTGCTTCTAAAAAATAAGTATTGCATAGCAGAAAATTTCTGTTATGCTTATGGCATAGTTAGTTATAACTAACTGAGGTGAGCTATGTCATTAGAAAATGTAATTCGTCAATGTGCCCCTACTATGGCAAACATCAAAACAGGAAGCTTATTCCCTGTTCCCTTTCATACAAAAGAAGAAATAGAAAAAGAAATATCCGAATTAAATACAATCCTTGTACCTAAAGGTTTATATCTCATTGTTTTAAGATATACCGAAAAGAAAATTGCCCTACTTTATATGTATCGACCAGAACGTTTGAAACATGATTTATATACTGAAGATGCTCAAGAAATACTGCATAATAGTGGTTATGAGGAGAAAACAGCAGAAGATTGTATTATTCATCTAATGCATAGACTACAAGAAAATCATGAATTTCCTCATGAAATTGGTTTATTCCTTAGCTATCCTACAAGAGATGTAAAAGGATTTATTGAAAATCACGCAAAAAACTTTAAGTTCTCTGGTATGTGGAAAGTATATGGTGATGAAGATTTAGCCAAAAACTTATTCACACAATATAAAAATTGTACCGATATCTATTGTCGTAACTATGAGTGTGGTACAAGTTTTGAAAAACTAGCAGTAGCTTCTTAAGAAGGTTAACCCCCTTCTTTTCTTTATGCATTTTTATGTTCAAGTTAATTAAAACTAACTATAATAGAAGTTTATTAGGGGGATTTGATATGTTATTACTAGATAAAACATTAATGAAGTTATCTAAAGGACTATGGGGATATATCGTCGCAATCGTATTTGTTCGTTTCTTATCTCTTGTTGGTATAACTTATTTTACAAAGTTTATCTCAAGCTTTTTAGGACAAATCTTTTCTGCAACAATCGATTTAAGTGAGTTAAAAAATGTAATCCTTATGGCTTTTCTTGCCTCATTATTAACGCTAGTCGCTCAACTTATTCAAGGGGAATTAGAATATCGTTGTAACGCAGAAGCGAGAATCAGCTTAAGAAAGACAATCTTTAACCAAGTATTAAATTTAGATGTTGGTTATATTGAAAAGATAGGACCAGTATCCGCAATTACAAGTAGCTTAGATGCTGTAGAACAGATTACAATTTATTATTCTACTTATATTCCTAGCTTAATTTCCGCAATCATCGCACCTATCTTTTTATTCTTTCAATTAAAAGATATTTCTTTATTTACCGCTACAGTATTACTTGTTGTGACATTATGCTTATTACCATTAAATAATGTCTTTAGAGGAAAAATCGAAAAACTAAGAAAATCATATTGGCATTCTGTAGAAGATATCAGTGCATATTATTTGGATAGTTTAAAAGGTTTAACAACATTAAAACTATTTGAACAAGATCAAAAACATGAAGAAATCTTATCTGTTAAAGCAAATCAATTAAATATTGATATTAATAAATTCATGAAGATTAACTTTACTTCTTTCTTATTAACAGAAGGAATTATCTATAGTGCTATTGTTGTTTGTTTAATCTATTCTGGAATACAACTCAAAAATTCTATCATTACTATTGGTAGTGGCTTAACGATATTACTACTTTCTTATAGCTATTTTTCTTCTATTCGTACCTTAATGAATGCGACTCACAATGCTTTAACTGCTGTTTCTGCAGCACAAAAACTAGAAGAAATTTTATCTATTGATACAAGTCGCCCATTCGATACAAATATTCCTAATGATCCAACTAACTATAATGGAATCTTATTTAAAAACATCAATTTTTCTTATACAAAAGATAAACCAATACTAAAAGATATTGACCTTACTATTCCTAAAGGAAGTGTTGTCGCATTAGCTGGTTTAAGTGGTTGTGGTAAAAGTACATTAGCTTCTTTAATTATGCGATTTGTGGATGCGGACAGTGGTGATATCTACATTGAAGGTAAGCATTATAATTCCATGTCTGTATCAGAATTAAGAAAGAAAATTATCTTAGTACCACAAAGCGTATATTTATTTACTGGTACAATTCGTGATAATTTGCTTATCGCTGATCCTAACGCAACAGATGAAAAACTATTAGAAGTATTAGAACAAGTGAAACTAAAAGACTTTGTTTTAAGTTTAGAAAATGGTTTAGATTCTTCTGTTGGAGATAGTGGTTCAAGATTATCTGGTGGTCAGAAACAAAAGATTGGTATCGCTAGAGCTTTATTATCTAACGCACCTTATATCATCTTTGATGAAGCTACTTCTGCAGTAGATGAAGATAGTGAACAAGAAATTTGGAAATGTATCGAGGACTTATCAAACTCAAAGACATTAATCATTATTTCTCACCGTCTATCTACTATTAAAAACGCAGATATCATCTATATGTTAGAACATGGCAGAATCTTAGAATCTGGTAACCATGAAGAATTAATGCAACATAAACAATTATATTATCGCTTAGTCACAGAACAAGATGCTCTAGAAAGGATGGCTTAATGTATGAAGAAACAATTTAATTATTCTTTATCTACAATTATTAAACGTTTATTTAACTTTGCTAAGCCTATTAAATCTTATTTAATCATTTCTACTCTAGCATCCATTATTGGTAACTTAAGTCATGTAGGACTAATGGGATTTGGATCCTTATATCTATTATCTATGGCAAATAAATTTGATTCTAATCCTACAACATGGTTAGTTTTAACGATTATCTCTGCAGCACTTATTGCGATATGTAGATATTTAGAAGGCGTATATTCTCATATTGGTGCATATGGTGTATTAGCTAGTTTAAGAGTTCATTTATTTAGTGTCATTGATAAAATCTCCCCTGCTTTTCTCATTGATCGTAAAAAAGGAGATTTAATGTCTATTGCGGTAAATGATATAGAAACATTAGAGTTCTTCTTCGCTCATACGATTGGACCAATGTTTACAGTTATCTTATTACCTCTAATTACATTAATCTTAGCTTATATGATTCATCCATATTACTTTTGGATATTATTACCACTATTTATTTTAATTTCTATTATTATTCCTCTAATTGCTTTAAAAGCAGGAAAAAATATAGGAATGAATTATCGTAAATCTTTAGGTGAATTAAAATCATTAATTCTAGAAAGTGTTTATGGTATAAAAGATATTCAAATTTATAATCATGGTGATAAACGATTAGAAGAAATACTTGAAGAAAATAAGAAAGTAAATAATGCGTCTCATGGTTTAACAATTCACCAACAAATTCTAACAAGTGTACCAAACTTCTTTATTTATATTGCTAGAATATCCATTATTGTAATTGCGGCATATTTAATTTCTAAAAATATCAATAATCCTACAGGTACTATTCTTATTTCATTTGTCGCAGCTGCTTCATTCTCTTCTACATTTTCATTAACATTCGTTGTGACACATTTACTTGAAGCATTTGCGGCAGCGGAACGAATCTTTATCATTGAGGATACGATTCCTAATGTTCAAGAAATAGATAGTCCTAAGACATGTGGTGAAATACAAGAAATTGACTTTAAAGATGTTTCCTTTACTTATCCAAATACAGATGTAGAAGTATTAAAAGGTTTAAATCTAAGTATTAAAAAAGGAGAAAAGATTGGTATCTTTGGTCCTAGTGGTATTGGTAAATCTACATTATTTAGATTATTACTTCGTTTCTATGATCCTAACAAAGGAGAAATTACATTTAATGATATTCCTCTTAAAGATTTATCTTTTAAAGAAATCCATCATAGAATTGGTATGTTAGAACAAGAAACATATTTGTTTGATGATTCTATTAAAAACAATATTGGTTTAGCCAAAGAAAACGCAACACTAGAAGAAATACAAATTGCTGCAAAAAGAGCTGGTATTGCTGATGTGATTGAATCTTTGCCTGATGGTTATGAGACACAAATGGGTCAAATGGCATCAAGATTAAGTGGTGGTGAGAAACAAAGGATTGGTATTGCGAGAATCATGCTTGCATGTCCTGATATTATTGTCATGGATGAACCTACTAGTGCTTTAGATGCATTCCACGAAAAAGAATTATTACATACATTAAAAACTGAATATCGTGACTCAACATGGCTTATTATTTCACATAGAATGTCTACATTAACTTGTTGCGATAAATTATATAAATTAGAAAATGGAAAACTAATCGAAATTTCTAAAGATACTCAATAAAAATCCAGAAAGCTCTGGATTTTTATTTTAGTTCATCAGCGTGTTTAATATTTGCTCGTATACCTTCACAACATGTATGGAATGTTTGTAGCTCATCACTAGTTAATGGTAGTTCGATAACTTTTTCGACACCATTTTTACCAATGATACATGGTACTCCAGCAAATACATCTTTTTCACCATATTCCCCATTTAATTCTGAAGAAGCAGGTAAAATTGTCTTTTCATCATGTAATACAATAGAAACCATTTTTGCGGCAG
>CAVIQY010000007.1:0-51104 GCA_963645035.1 bacterium
CTGGGAACTAGCAACATTTATCAGGATTGGGAGTGACAAAGAAGCGATGAGTAAATTAGCAGATGATGAAAGATTTAAAAATGTTGATCCATTAGTTGCAAATATTGCGAATGATATTACTGATGCGAAATTAAAATTAAACGAGAATGAGGAGGGAAAAGTTGATATGTGTGTTGCTTTACAAGAACTAAGAGTTGATTGGAAAAATGAAGGGATACTAGAAAATACCCTTGCTGTTGCAAAGAAAATGTTATTAAAAAATAAACTTTCTCTTGAAGATATTTCAGACTATTCTGGTCTTTCTCTTGATAAAGTTAAGGAGCTTTCAGAAGAAGTGAATAAAAAATAATTACTTCGATTATTTATATTGCAATTTATAATTTTTATTGTTGGATATTAAAAATCACCAAAAATGTCTATAACTGATATTCCTGGTGATTTTCATTAACCTTTTAGATTATTAGATGATTTATCTTTTCTTTTTTCTTCATCTATCGCATATCTTTGAATTAGATTATTAATTTTCTTTTCTAATTCTGATATCTTCATAAATAAATAAAATACAAAGCAAAGTAATAAAAAGATAAATGTCACATATAATGCATTAATTGCAGAATAGATACCTAAAGCATGACTAAGTTTATTAGCAAGCTCTGGTGATATAGCCATAATAACTAAAATCAAAGAAAAGATAATCCATAAGCAAGCCATATCACTAGATAATTTATCTTTACGAATAACAGATAATAAACTTAAGAAAAATATCAGTGTACCTACAATGAGTAATATTTGTATTCTTGTTGTCATAAATAAACTCCTAAGAAATAAATAAGATAGAAATAATCATATTTAACATATATTTAAATGAAGAAAATAATCCACTATATAGACTCTTTCCAGCAATTCTATCTTCCATTGTGACTTGTACTTCTTTAATCTTTGCACCATGGTTCATTTGGTAAACAAGTGTATCTGGTTCTGGTTTACGATTCATATGATATGCATAATCCTCTATCATCTTGCGATTCAACATTCTAAAGCCTGATGTAGGATCATTAATCATCTTTCTTGATTTCAAGAATATACACCAAGAAATCAGTCTTGAACCAATCATTCTTAAAGAATAATTTCTTTTCTCTGTAACAAATCGAGAACCGATGACAATATCGTAACCCTCTTCGATTCCTTTCACTAAATCTTTAATATATTTTGCTTGATGTTGTCCATCACCATCAAATTGAACAGCACAATCATATCCCATTTCATAGGCATATTTATATCCTGTTTGTACTGCACCATTTAATCCTAAATTTACTGGTAAATTAATAACAGGAATATGATTTTCTTCAAATATTTCTCTAGAGTTGTCTGTAGAGCAATCATTAATAAAGATAAAATCATAATCTGTATTTTTCTTTATATCTTCATATACGCGCAAGATATTATCTTGTTCGTTATAGGATGGTATCACTAAACATACTTTCATTTCTTTCTCCATAAAACCTTATAAAGCATATCATAAAACACGTAAAAGTGCTTGAGCAGCTTCCTCATTTGTTGCGTGATAATTGATAATCGATTTTTCTACAGTAAATGCTTTTTTAAGCGTTTCTTTGATTACTACACGATTATCTTCACATACTAATGCATGACTTTCTTTTGCAATACGATAACTAGGGCTCTTTTTTGTTGCAATTGTTAACGTATTTTTTTCTAGTAATGAATATTCCAATATTTTAGAAGGAAGATAAGGTTGAATCTCTGTTTCTGGCATAATCGTATCAAAGATTAGTAATATATCAGATTGATTCATTTCTTCTATCGCATCTTTATACGGAATTTGATCATGAATCATAAAATAAGAATCAAGTTTTAATGTATGAATTAATTTCTTATCACTTTTTCTAAATTCACCATATTGTTTTACAACAAATGGTTGGCAACCTTCCTTTACTAAATCATTTACAGCATAGATAAATTCTGTCGCATCTCTTAATCCATAAACCCTTCCAAAATGAGCAAAAGTAAATACATCATTTTTCTTTATAGCTTGTAATTTTGCAATGTCATCCCATTCAGGAATGTAGTTTAATGGGAAGATAATTGATTTTTTCAATAAATCTTCACGCGTATATTTCGTTTCTGTTTTTAAATATTGCTCAATCATATAATCTCTTTGTTCTTCACAAATAAAGATAAAATAATCAGCGTGATTAAAAGCTAAAATCTCATCTTCGTTATTTACATAATGTTTGCAATATAGTTTAAAAGCGATTTTTTCAGGTAAAGAATATTCTTTATATGTACGTTCATCATTTTTATATGGGGATTCATTGATTGGATCTGTAAAACTAGCAATCCAAGTCACATTTGGATTTTTGTCTTTTATTGCCTTCCCTGCTCGAATCGTAAAAGCAGGAAAAGAAGAAGTAAATACATAATTATATTTTGATGCATCAAATCGTTTCACAGCATGTTCTACATAACGATTTACATTCTTTAATGCCTTAAATAGATTTACATTCTTAATTGAAAATAAAGCATCATTATATTTTCCATCAAATGTAACATGCATATTTTTATATTTAGGATCTTTCTTTAGTTTTTGCACTAAGCTTTCATCGATATCATGATGCATTGCATATACATCTGTTGGCATATCTAATCCTCTTAGATACTTATAAGATAGTAAAGACATTGGCATATTTGTTGGTACAAATACACCTGTAATAGCGTAACAACGATTCATAAACACCTCATAATCCGTACTATTATAACACTTAACTTCATATTAAAATATATTCACAAAAACATGGTAGAATAATATGCATGACAAAAAAAAGAAATCAAAACTCGTACATTCATTTAACCTTACTTACCTTACTAGTAGGTTCCCTTATTTGTTCCTACTTACTTTATGCAAACAAAATAGATGCTAGTCACGAAGAGTCTATTTCCACCCCTTCTAGCAGTCCTACTACCTCTAGTGATGCACAAGTAGATGAAGTAATATCTACGACAAGTTCGTTATCTATTCCTTATGCAAAACAAAGTATTGTTGATACTTTACAAGTAGATAATGAAACAGGTTTTACAAGTGGTTGGAGTATTCAAGCAACAGACGCAAATATATCTGCTACACAAGACTACATTCATTCTTCATTACAAGTGATTAATAGTGGATCTAGTTTAGATGCAGCTTCTTATTACAGAGTAGGTATTCCTCTAGAACAAGGTTGTACTTATACCATTACATTTAACGCTACTTCTACAATAGATAGATCAATACAACTTGTTTTATCAAATGAAGATACTGGTGAAGTATATGCATCTCAAGATTACAATCTTACAAGTAATGAAAGTATGTATTCACTTGTATTTAAATATGACAACACCAAAATATGGAATGCAAAAATATCTTTTCTCATTGGTAAAACAAATAACTTAGATAGTAGTACAGAACATACGATTGATTTAAGTAATATTCGTATTGTTGCAGATTACGCAGCTACTGCGGTACGTGTAAATCAAGTAGGTTATCTAAAAGATTATGAAAAAAGATGTACATTTATCTATGATGCTGGTGACTTCTTTGATGTTGTAAACGCCGAAACAAATGCTGTTGTTTATACAGGAGCAATTTTACATAAGAATCAATATATAAAATCTGGTGAATTAAATTGCTATGGTGATTTCAGTAGTTTTATAGAGACAGGAACTTACTATATTCGTAGTCAAATAGGAATCATCTCTGATTCCTTTAATATCATTGATTCTACTTCTAGTGATTTTAGAAACAGTTTATTACGTATGTTATCTTTACAAAGATGTGGTACTTCTTTAGATTCGTCTTGGGCAAGTGAATTAAGTCATGATATCTGCCATAACAAAGAAGCTACATTTTATGGCACTGAAAAAACAAAAGATGTATCTGGTGGTTGGCACGATGCTGGAGACTATGGACGTTATGTTAAGACAGGTACAAAAGCTGTAACAGATTTATTATTATCATATTTATATAACCAAAATTATTATGATGATCATACAAATACAATAGATTCTAATAATAATCAAAATGATTTATTAGATGAAGCTAGATATGAGCTAGAATGGCTGCTCAAGATGCAAGATGATAATGGTGGCGTATATAATACGGTAATTACACCAAACATGAGTAATGTCGTATCCCCTGAAGAAGATACACAAGATTTATATGTATTATTTATTGAAACAAGTAGTACAGCTGATTTTGCAGGAACAATGGCTTTATCTTATATTACGTTTAAAGATATCGATGAAGATTTTGCAAGTACTTGTTTAGAAGCTGCTAAAAACGCCGATAGTTATTTAGCAAAAACAGAAAATGAGGAACACGATAATCCAACCGAATTTAATGGTGGAAACTATCGGGATGATAGCGATTTAGATGGTCGGTTCTATGCAAAGATGGCTCTCTATGTTGCAACAAATGACACTACTTATCTTAACGATGCTAAAGCATTATATGATAATGATTCTACTGTTAGTACTGGTGTAACTTGGAAGAATAACGGTGGCTTTGGTCGTTATTTATTCTTAACACATGAACAAAGTAAAGTAGATGATTCAGATTTTTATGAAATAATGCTTACTTCTTTAAAAGATGAAGCTGACTCTATCGTAAATATGGCAAATGATAATGGCTATAACATTTCAATTTATGAATTTCCTTGGGGAAGTAACTCTGATTTAATCAATAATGGAATTATCTTATCTATGGCTTATGACATGACTGGTAATACTGAATACGAGCAGTTAAGTTATGAACAAATGAGTTATATCCTTGGTAAGAATCCATTAAATATGTGTTTTATCACAGGATATGGTATAAATAGTCCCCAAAATATTCATAGCCGTTTATCTAAGGCAAAAAATGCTCTAATGATTGGTGCTTTAGTTGGTGGACCAGATAGTTATCGAGAAGATATTGTATCTAGTACAATTGATTCTAGTGTACCAGACGCAAAAGTATACGCAGATGATTACGAATGTTATACAACAAATGAAATCACAATCTATTGGAATAGTGCTCTAATTCATTTATTATCTAGATTAGAGAAATAATTTTGAGGCAACATATGGAACAAAATAGTTTATTTAATGATGAATCACAAAAAACAAATGCACCTTTAGCAGATAGAATGAGACCTGACAATCTAGATGAATATGTTGGGCAACAACATTTAGTTGGTAAAGATAAAATATTGCGGAAAATGATTGATCGTGATGAAGTACAATCAATGATTTTTTGGGGCCCTCCTGGTGTAGGAAAAACAACATTAGCTCAAATTATTGCAAAATGTACAAAGTCTAAATTTATCAATTTTTCTGCAGTTACTTCAGGAATAAAAGAAATCAAAGAAGTAATGAATAAAGCAGAAGAAAATCGCTCACAAGGAATTAAAACAATTGTCTTTGTGGATGAAATTCATCGTTTTAATAAAGCACAACAAGATGCTTTCCTTCCTTATGTTGAGCGAGGATCCATCACTTTGATTGGTGCTACGACAGAAAATCCCTCTTTTGAGATTAACTCTGCCCTTTTATCGCGTTGTAAAGTATTTGTTTTAAAGGCAATCGAACAAGAGGATTTAGTGAATTTATTAAAGAATGCAATTACTAGTCCTAAAGGATTAGGAGATTGGAATATTACGATAGACGATAATTTAATTGAACTTATTGCTAGATACGCTAATGGTGATGCTAGAACTGCGTTAAATACACTTGAAATGGCTGTACTAAATGGTGATGGTGAAGGAATTAATAGTACCGTTACAAAAGATACCATTGAACAAGTATTAAATCATAAATCTCTTCTCTATGATAAAAATGGTGAAGAACACTATAACTTAATATCTGCACTACATAAATCTATGCGTAATTCAGATGCGGATGCGGCAATTTATTGGTTAGCTAGAATGTTAGAAGCTGGAGAAGATCCATTATATATTGCTAGACGTATTGTTCGTTTTGCTTCAGAAGATGTTGGTATGGCAGATTCTAGAGCACTAGAAGTTGCCATAGCTGCTTATCAAGCATGTACGTTTTTAGGTATGCCTGAATGCAATGTCCATTTAACCCACGCTGTAGTTTTCTGTTCTCTAGCACCTAAATCAAATGCCTTAGAAGTAGCTTATTTTGCAGCTCGTGATGATGCGATTAAAATGCTAGATGAACCTGTACCTTTACAAATTAGAAATGCCCCTACATCCTTAATGAAAGATTTAGGATATGGTGAAGGATATATCTACGCCCATGATACAAAAGAAAAAGTATCTGCTATGCAATGTTTACCTGATTCTTTAAAAGATAAACACTATTATAACCCTACAGAACAAGGCGTAGAGAAACGTGTAAAAGAAAGAAAAAACGCTATTGAATCTTGGAAGAAACAACAGCGTTTGAAAGAATCAAAGAAATAATTAGAATACTACAACTAGTAACATCTTAAATTGTTCATAACCATATACAGCATGTGGATGTTTAGCTGGCATAATGATTGATTCACCTTCATGGAGTAGATATTCTACTCCATCAATTGTGATCTTTCCTACACCATCTAAGCATGTAACAAATGCATCGCCACCGCTTTCATGTGTACTAATTTCTTCATCTTTATCAAATGCAAATAATGTAATACTTACATTCTCATTTTGGGCAAGTGTTTTACTAACAACTTGTCCTTTTTGATAAGCAACTTCTTCTTTTAATGTTAATACTGTAGCTTTATCAATATTTTTAATAAACATTTTCTTACTTCCTTTCTAGTCTTTTGTAGATGTACCAACAAGATTATAGCCACCTACATTACATGCTTTGGCTTCATAAATCTTGTTACCCCATCTATCAAATACATTTCCACATTTATCTGTTGTGAATGGTCCTCCATCGTCCCAACCACTTGTTTTCTTTGTTGTAGAACTAGAATTGTTTGATGGTTGAACACTACGATCAATCTTAATTGTATAAGTAGCAACATCACTATCTTTCATTCCAGCTCTAACCGCAAATACTTTAATAGTAGTTGTTTCTGTCACATCAAATGCACCTTTGTATTCAGTACTATTAACTGTTGGTTCACTGCCATCTAATGTGTAATATAATGTCGCATCTTTTACATCACAATTTAAACTAACTAATTTATCTACGTTATATGTACCAGAAGGAACACTTGAAGTAGGAGTTGGAACTTTTTGTTGAGCATCTACTTTTACCGTAATTTCAATCTTATTCTCTATTGCTCCTAAATCTAGATATTCAGGAATGTCTAATGTTCCTGTAACAGTAAATGTTTGGGCGTCAGGATTTGTTTTATCAAATCCTTTTGTAGGTATATTCCAAGTAATATCAGTATCTATTGTATATTTTGTCTCTTCATCAATCACAACAATCGCTTTTGTTGGTAAATTCCATACATTCATTGTTGTCTCAGCTTCTTGTTTTGTTTGCATGTCATATGCATCTACATAAGAAACTGTTAAATCTTCTAATGGTTGAATACTCTTAGCTGTTAATTTACCTGTCTTATCGAAAGAAACATACGCAACAATATCATTATCTTTAATCACTTGTGTAACTTTAGCAGTACTATCACTACCATTTATTTTAACTGTTACATCCTCCGCTAATACATATTTCTTTTGTGAAGTAGAATTTCCATCACGAACAAGTGGAACTTTTGCAATATAACTTGTTAAAGGTTCAGCAATAGTATGATCAGGTAACCAAGTCATATTATCAGCTTTGAAATATTGTGTTAAATCCACTTCTTTATATGTTGTATTTCCAGTAGTTGGATCATATGAATCTACAACTTTTGCCTTAACACCACTAATATTTTTAGCTAATGTCTTAGAAGCTTCAGGAACACTCATCGTTAAATCTAATTCTGTAATAATTGGGTTATAAATCGCAGTTAATTCTACATTATCAGTTAATTCACCTAAATCAATATTTGATGTTTCAACTACTGTTCCATCACCCTTTACCCATTTTTCAAATTTCTTACCTGTAATTGGTGGAGCGATTAACTGAACTGTAGAACCTGATTCAAATTCATATGTTTCTGTCTTTAATTCTGTTAGGGTATCTGCACTTGTATCCTTGCAAACAACAGTTACAGTCTTAACTACAGGAGCCACTTCATTTTCTACTACATAGTTACCAGTATATACATCAGAACTTTCATAACCATCTTTTTCAGCCCAGAAAGCAATAGAGTAATTTGATTTTGTTTCACCTGTTCTTACAGATAATACAATTGGATTTTGATCATCATAAGTGTATACAGTACCAGTTTCATCGCCATCATAAATGTACTTAATAGTTGCGTTTGTTGTATCGCAAGTTGCAGTTAATGTTAATTTTGATTTTGTACCACTAGCTGTTACAACTGGTGTAGCTACAATTTCTTTATTCTGTGTTACAGTAACAACAATTGATAACTTTTTGTCGTTAGTATTTGTTATTCCAGTTGGAAGATCCTCACTGCCATATGCAAAGCTAAAAGATGTTGATTCAGTTTTATAAGCAACTGTACTTGTTGAGCTATCTATCATTCCATTGACTACACTGTCAATATCATCTGATTTAATATTAAATGTAATTGTTGTATCTGTAGTATCTCCATCTTTTTTTACATAAGCAGTAGCTGTTGTTGGTATTGCAGCTCTTAATTGTTCTTCTGTAGAACCTTCAGCAATGCTTACATTTATAACTGGAATACTAGTAATAACTGCATTAACTTCTTCGCCTCTTTGAAGTGTATAAGTACGTGTTATTGCATCAGAATCTTGTAATGAACTAATATCAGGATTACCATCCCATGCAACAATCTTGAATTCTTTACTATTTTCTCCTTCTGCTAAAGAAAGGTTAATTGTTGTATCAGTTGTAGTTACAACATTACCACCATTAACTGTATAGTAAAGTGTTGTTGCATTTTCTCCTAAACTTGCTGTGATATCTAAACTTGTACCAGTATAAGTTCCTTCAGCTTTATCTAATGTAGGTGCACCTGCAGCCCAAGCATTATATAAAACAACATTAACAGTACATTTCAAATCCTCTGTATTGACTAAATTCTTTTCACTTAAACTACTTGCTAGAATTGGAATAGTAATTGTACCATTCGCTACGATTTTATCTTTCGATTCATCCATCATTGTATCTGGAATAATCATATTATCCGTATCTAGTAATACAGTTGTCATAGAACCATCTTTTAATGTAACAGTCGCATTATAAACACCTTTAAGTTTTGCTTTTAAACTTTCTACAGTTGTATTTCTTCTTGTATCATAACGCTTAGTTTGAACACTAGCGATAGTAGAAACACTCTTTATCTTTGTTCCTTTTAAATTTAATGTTCCTGAGCTATCTACTTGAGCAATAGTAGAAGCACTAGCATCTTTATCACCATATTTAACTAATACATTTGCATTTGTAATATCATTTGCAAAAGCTAAGTCATTCGTTAAATCTTGACCAATACTAGCTACTACAGAATATTCAGTATTAAATCCAACAGTTCCTGTAGCTTGTTTTTGTTCATCACCTTTAACCCAATAAACTGGTACTGTCTTTGAATTAGCACCATTATTCCAAGTTAATCTTCCTTCACTTGGGAATGCTTCACCTGTTGCAGGTTCAGCAACAGTTAAAGTGAAATCTTTAGCTTTAGTAACAAATGAAGCAGTCATGCTGACATTTTCATTAGGCATTGTAAATTCGATGATATTACCATTTTGTGAATAGTTCTTCACCATATCATGAGTAACCGTTTTAAATACTTTTGAACCAGCATCATCCACAAGAACCCATTTAAATGCTTCCATGTCTAGACCAATACTTTTTCCTGCAGTATATTTTCCTACTTCAAAGCCGTTAATTGTTAATGTATATGTCTTTTCACCTTTTCTTAGCCATAACTCATTAGAACTAGAATTATAGTCTAAATAGTAATTCGTAGGAGTATTATCCAATTGATATACATTAGGATAATATTTACTTATATTAACTACTGCTTTACGGTCATTTACAAAGTTATAACTAATTCCAATTTCTGAATATGAATTAACTGTACCACGTATAGATGAATAATATAAATTACCATCTGTCCCTTGTTCTTCACATAGATAAACATTATCGTTTTTTGCGTTTTTGCCTTTATTTCCTGTAACTTTAATACAATCTTCAAATGTAATATCATATGGACCATATGCATAAATACCGCCACCGACATTCGTACAAGTATTCCCAGTTACTGAAGTAGCTCTAACTATAGTACAATTAGCTCCATTATAAATACCGCCACCTTTACCAGCTTTGCTATCTTTTCCACTATTTGCTTTATTACCAGAAATCTCACATAAATCAATTAATGTATAGTTACCTTTAAGATAGATTCCACCACCTATATCACTTTCATTATCTTTAATTGTAACGCCAATAATATTGTTTCTATTACTTTCAGAAGCATCACCAGATAAATAGATACCGCCACCATAACTATTGGAATAATTTCTATAAGATTTATTATTGGAAATAGTTGAATTAGATATTCCTTTAATATTACCAGTAGCCATGTATACACCACCACCATTTTCATTATAAGAAACGTTACTATCAATATGGGAATTATCCATATTAACATATAAACGTCCAAATGCAGCGTAAATACCACCACCATTTCCAGAGCTTCGGTTATGGTCAATTGTACTATTTTTCATATTAATCGTATTATCATAATCATATAACATAATTCCGCCACCATAACCTTGGCCTAAACCTAATGACTCTGTGAGATTATAGCTTATTGAACTATCTGTCATATTAATTTCGACATTTTTTTGGGTAACACCTATTCCGCCACCACCTATATAAGAATAGTTATGATCAATATGTGCATCATTCATTGTTATCTTAACAAGTTCACCGCAAACAGCAATTGCACCACCATAAATGCTCTTACTTTCCGAATGGTTTGCATTACCATTAATCGCTACACTATACAAATTTAAATTTGATTTTTCAAGCATGTAAATGGCACCAGCACCATCCGCATTATTACCACCTGTTACTAGTCCTCCAGTTGTTACTTTTAATTCAGAAGAACTGCTACTATTAGAAGTACCGTCAGAATTATAACCTTTATATGTGAATTCAGTATTTTTTCTTTCTGTACCATAAAGATTTAAACTAGCATTTTTACCAACTTTAAAAATATAACCATCATCTACAGCAGAACCTAAATTTCGACAAATCTTATGTCCATTTAATTCAAGTGTTATTTTTTTACCTTCTGAGACAGTTAAATACGAGCTTAACTCCCAATCTTTATCTAAAACGATTATCTCATCATTTTTTAATGCATAATCCCAAGCTGAACTAATGCTATCAAAATATAAAGCTTTATTTCCAGTATGTGCAACAGAGTTTTCACTCGCTTTTACGACTCTAGTAGGTACACATATAGAAACCATTGACACTAGTACGACTAGTATACTAAATACCTTCTTCACCCATTTATTCATAATATTTCTCCTGTTTTTATCTTTATTATTCTAACATAAAAAAGTGATACAGAATTATATCCGTACCACTTAAAGTAAGTAATTTTCTTATTTTTCTAATGGATGTTCAGCAAGATATGCCTTAACTTTATCCTTTTGTTCTGGTTTACTTGGTTTACACTTCATGATATCACCAGAACCATCTGCTAATGCTGCAGCCATACCAGAACAACCAGCATAACCACAACCACCACAGTTATAACCAGGAAGTAAAGCAAGTAAGTCTTCTTCACGATGATTTGGTTCAATATAGAATGCTTTCGAAGCAAATCCAAGAATTAGACCACATACCGCACCAAGAACTAACATCATTAATAATGCACTAATCATTCTTTGTTTCTCCTTTTGTATTTTTATTTCTTAAAGAACAGCTAGCAATACCACATGCATTACAATCAGGTGTTAAATTTTCACAACCTTCAGGAACTGGTGTGTTTTTATTGGCAATATATAACCATAAAGTTATCCCTAATAAAACACATACAATCAGTATTGCATAAACAATCTTCATACTATACTAGACCTGCAAAAGCACCAAATGCAATTGCCATAATCGCAGCACATACAAATGCAATAGGATTTCCTTTGAATGCTTTAGGAATATCATTTCCATCAAGACGTTCACGGATTGTTGCAAAGATGACTAGCATTAACATAAATCCAGCAGGAACGGCAATAGAATTAACAATAGTTTCAATTAAGTTATATTCTTGAGTAATGTTATCCATTGCTACGAATAACACTGCACAGTTTGTTGTAATTAAAGGTAAGTAAATACCTAATGATTTATATAGAGATGGTGAACTCTTTTTAATAAACATTTCAACAAATTGTACGAATGCAGCAATTAATAGAATGAAACAAATTAATTCCATGTATTCTAATCCTAATGGTACAAGAACTAAGTAATATAAACCATAAGATACAACAGATGCACCAACGATAACGAAGATTACCGCAACACCCATACCAATTGCACTAGATAACTTTGTAGATACACCCATGAATGGGCACATACCGATGAATTTTGCAAGAATGATGTTGTTTACGATCATTCCACTAATGAATAGAGTAAATAAGTTCATGCTTATTTAGCCTCCTTTTTTTCTTTTTCAGCAGCGTTATTTTTATAAGCTGTTACTAATGCAGCTAAAACTGCGAAAGTCATAAATGCACCAGTTTGTGTTGTAAATACAGGGATTTCTAATCCAGCAGGAAGTAAACGTACATTAAATAATTCAACATTGTTTAATGGGTTTGTGAAAGATAAGCAACCTGTACCTAAAATTTGACGGATAAAACTCATAGCAAGTAAGCTGCATGTATAAGATAGACCCATTTTTAAGCCATCTAATGCACTATCAGCTACATTATGATTACAAGCATATGCTTCAGCACGTCCTAAGATAATACAGTTAACAACGATTAAGTCTAAGAATGCACCTAATGAACTAAATAGTTCAGGCATATATGCATGCATTAACATTTCTACTACTGTAACAAGTGTTGCAATAACAACAATGTATACAGGAATATGAATTTCATCTGGAGTAATTGGAGCAATAATGGAAATAACAATATTCGACATTGTTAATACACATATTACGGCAATACCCATACCAATAGCATTACTAATATTTGTAGAAATAGCTAGTGTTGAACAAATACCTAGATATAATCCAAATACTGGGTTATTTAGAATAAGTTCAGAAGCAAAGCTCTTTTTTGTTTTCTTTTCGCTCATATACTCCTCCTTATTTACTTGCATTAAATAAATCAATTGCTGCACTAATACCGTTATGAATAGCAGTACTTGTTAATGTAGCACCAGATAATAGTGGAATATCATCAGAAACTGTCAGAGAAGTAATTTGATTCTTATAATCATCTTCGAAACATCTAGCACCAAATCCACTAGTTTCAGCTTGTTCTAATTCTTGGAAACCAGAAATCTTACCATCATTATCAATAGATACCATGATTGTAAAACCATTTGAGTTATATCCAACGGCATGAATCTTATAAACCATACCTTTGCCTTCAGCTTCATATACACCAGTTACTAGACCTGTTGGATCATCATAATCTGTTACTTCTGTAAATTCAGCTCCTGGATATAATAATTCAAGATTAGCTAATTCTGCATTTAAGGAAGCCTTTGCAATAACTGGAGCAGTAATACCATTTACTAAAGATAGTAATAAACCACAGATTGCACAAAGTACACCGAGTAGAACTACTTTATATCCGATTGAATCTTTCTTCATTTTCGTTCCCTCCTTACTTACTAGCTGCTTCTAATGCAGCTTGAATCATATTTTTAACACCAGTTGATGTCATTGTTCCACCAGAGATTGTATCGATATCATCAGCAGAAGATACACCAATTAATACAGATGGATCTTCAAACCAATCATCACCAATCCCATCGCCATTGTTACCAGCCATATCTGTAATAGCAGTTACTTTACCATCTTCTACAGTGATTGTAGCTGTTAAGTTTTCACCACTAAATCCTTCAGCACTACATGCATAAGTTCCATCACCATTGTCAGTACATGTTGCGCCACTTGTTGATGCAGATGAAGAACTTGAAGATGATGCAGAAGAACTACTTCCACTATCTGTAGAACTTGTTGCTTCTTTAACGCTAGATAATGAACCAACTAAAACGATAATAACTACACTGATTACACTAACAAGAAGAGTCTTATTACGAATCTTAGCAGCGTCTTTAATTTGGTTACCATCAAATAGCTTATCAATAGCTGGTGTTAACATATTCATTAATAAGATAGAATATAGAACACCATCTGACATATTACTTCTTAAACGGAATAATACTGTAAAGCATCCAGCTCCTACACCATAAACAATCTTACCAGGTAGCGTTACAGGAGTTGTAACAGGGTCTGTAACCATGAATACACCACCGAATAATACACCACCAGCTAAAACGTTTACTAATGCATAGCTAACGCCTACACCATGAACTAAACCAATAATTAATGTAACTACAAATACTGTACCAATATAGAATACAGAAGTTTGCCAATCGATATCATCACGAACGATTAAGAATACAAGACACGCAATTAATAGAATTGCACATGTAGAACCAATCGTACTTGGATACCAACCTAGTAACATCTTTCCTAAACCACTGTATTGGCTAATTACACCACTTACAGCAGAACTTGTACCAAGCCAAGAGAACTTGTTCATGGCTACAGTTGGTGTAACAGATGACATTAAGTCAATGTTGCTACCGGAAAATGAATTCATTAATACTGCTTCACCGAATGCAGCTGGATTGAAGATGTTTTGTCCAAATCCACCGAATACTAATTTACCGAATACAATCGCAATGATTGTACAAATAGCTAATGCATAATGACTAACATTAATAGAAGAAATTAATGTTAGGATCATTGCAGTTACCCAACCATAAGATGATAAGATACCTTCTTTAATATCTTGTTTTGATGCTTTGAAATAAATTGCTTCCGTAACTAAAGCACTAACAATACTTGTAATCATTAATGTAATTACACGTAATCCAGCACTTGCCCCTAATGTTGCACTGTAATATGCTACGGAGAATATTGTTATCGCAAGTAAGCATACTGTTAAATCACGCATGATTCCAGTTGTACTTTGTGGGCTGCGATAATTAGGTGAAGGCTTAAATGTAAGCTTCATATTTTATCATTTCCCCCTTTTACTTCTTATTTACTAGAGCCATATATCTCTTAGCTCTACGTACACCTTCTGTTACGTCAAGTTTACTTGGGCAAATATAAGAACACATACCACATTCAATACAAGACATAACATCTAGTTTCTTTAATGCGTCTACGTTCTTAACTTTTTCCATGTTGTTGATACGTACTGGTTCTAATCCACTTGGACACATTTCAGTACATTTACCACAACGCAAGCACTTAACAGACTTAACAGGCTTATTTTGTAATACTGTTAAACCATTGTTAGCAGGTCCAATAACAAATGTATCATTTGGAATTGTGCTACCCATCATAGGTCCACCAGCAATTAATAAGCAATCTTCACTTGTGTATCCACCACAAGCTGTAACGATATCATGAGCGACAGTACCGATAGATACTACAACAGTTGTAGGATCTTTTACGCCATCACCAGAAACAGTTACATACTTATGTGTAATAGGCATACCATTTGTTAAGGCATTACCTAAAGCAATCGTTGTAGATGCGTTATTTAAAATACATCCTGCTTCAATAGGTAATTTGTCATAACGTTTCTTTGTTAGTAAGTAAACTAAAGTTCTTTCCCAACCAGCTGGATAAATATCTGGTACTGGACGAACTTCAATGTTTGTACCAGCAAATGTTTCTTGTAACTTAGCGATTAAGTCTTTCTTATCTTCTTTAACAGAGATACAACCTTTCTTCGCTTTGCTTAACTTTAAGAAAGCTAATGCTCCTGTCTTTAAAAGATCAAGATTCTCCATCATGTTCTTATAGTCAGCTGTTAAATATGGTTCACATTCGACACCATTGATGATGAATAAATCAACATTTTCAGGCTTCATATATTTAACATATGTTGGGAATCCAGCTCCTCCAAGACCTAACATACCAGCATTCTTAACAAATGCTTCTAGTTCTTCCCAAGAAGCTTTTTCATAATCTAATGGTGCAAATGGTTTTTCCACTGTACCTTTGTGATCATTTTGAATTCTTAAGTGATCAACCATTTTCATGGCTGAGCTCATTCTCTTTTCTATTGCCGTTACTGTTCCAGAAACTGGAGAAAAAAGTGGCAAATAAAAGTGGTCATTGCGTTCTGCAATTTTTGTTCCAACTTTCACCTCATCCCCTACACTGACCAGCGGTGTACATGGGGCATTTCCATTTACTAATGGAATCCAAACTACATCAGGATCAGCTAGTCTTAAAACATCTTTATGACTAGTTAATTCCTTATGTCCTTCCAGATGGTGATGCATTGGTCCGGTTAATAGTGACATATTCTCTAATCCCTTCTCCTTCTAAAAACATATGGATTATATCACTAATTAATATAGATGACCACATTGAAAAAACTGAATATTCATGGGATTATACGATATTTTTACTTGTGAAAATTTGCACACGTCATTTTAGCCATTCCTACCACTTAAACAAAGTCATATTCTTTTGTAAAACGATATTTATGCTATAATCTCGGGGTATGAAAAAAATGATTAGTTTATTAATATGTGCAACACTACTTGTTGCATGCAATAGTTCTGCGTCTACTCCAACTTCTAGTACAACTACAAGTTTAAAGAGTAATATCTGTATGGATTGTGGCTTTGACACTTTTTTTGCTGTTCAAGGAATGCCTTTAGATCAAGATGAATTTGATTCTGTATTTACTGAAGCTTCTGAAGACTTTTCTTATTACAACAAATTATTTGATATCTATAACGATTATGATGGCATTAATAACATTAAGACAATTAATGATAATGCTGGTGTAGCACCTGTCGAAGTAGATCCCGTTATTATCGAAATGTTACAAGAAGCGAAATATTTCTATGATTTATCAAATGGTGAGTTTGATATTACGATTGGTGCTTTACTTCATGTTTGGCATAACTATCGTGAAGAAGGTATTGAATTAAATACAGATGGAAAGAAAGGAAATCTACCTACTGAAGAAGAATTAGAAACAGCTTCTATAAATAAAGGATGGGAACACGTACAAATTGATACCGAAAAGAATACCGTTTATATCGATGACCCTAATATTTCTTTAGATGTTGGTGGTATCGCTAAAGGTTTTTCAACAGAGAAAATTGCCCAAAGTTTAATTAGCGAAGGAAATACAACAGGTGCGATTAATGCTGGTGGAAATAACAGAACATTAGGACAAAAATATGATGGTTCTAATTGGCGAGTAGGAATACAAAATCCAAAAGGTTCTGATAGTATCTTAGTTGTCAATATGGATGGAGCTTGTTCGTTTGTAACTAGTGGTGACTACGAACGATATTATGTCGCAAGTGATGGAAATTCTTATCATCACATTATTGATCCAGAAACATTATATCCTGCTACTTATTTCCATTCTGTTTCCATTATTACTGAAGATTCTGGTGTTGCGGATTGTTTATCTACTACTTTATTTACCTTATCTTATGAAGATGGTCTAAAAGTATTAGATGCATACAAAAAAGATCATCCTGATACATTCTTAGAAGCGATTTGGATTATGGATGAAGATACAGAAATCGATACAGAATACAAACATGTTACAGATAACCAATTAATTGTCTACTCTGAAGGACTTGAAGGAAAATTATCATGGCTGGATTAGCAGATATTCTATTAGATGCTTTACTAGACACATGTAAGTTAACGCCATTCTTATTTATTACCTACTTATTTCTAGAATGGTTAGAAAGAAAACATGATAATCGTATAGAAGTATTTCTAACAAAGCATCATCGCTTAGCCCCACTAGTCGCAAGTTTATTTGGTTTAGTTCCAGAATGTGGTTTCTCAGCTGCAGCTAGTTCCTTATACGCAACTGGAGTGATTTCAGTAGGAACGCTAGTTGCTGTATTCTTATCTACTTCAGATGAGATGTTACCAATCATGATTGCTTCTAAAGTGAAAGTACAAACAATGCTATTTATCTTATCGATAAAAGTAATTGTTGCGATATTTGCTGGTTACTTATTAGATTACTTTACCCATTTTAAAAAGACTGAGCTTCACGATGACTATCACCATGAACATGAAGAAGAATCTTCCCTTCTACTTTGTGTAATCAAAAGAACATTAGAAATTAGTATCTGGATGTTTGTAATAACCGTTCTTATGGAATCTTTATTAGATACCATAGGTTACGAAACAATTAGAGCATTTATGTTACACAGTAATGTTTCGGTATTAATTAGTTCCTTAATTGGTATCATACCAAGTTGTGCTTCCAGTATTACACTTACCACATTATATATAGATGGAATTATTGGTATTGGCGAGTTAGCTGCTGGGTTACTTGTTAATAGTGGTGTTGGTTTAGCAGTACTATTTCAAGTCAATAAAAATAAGATGAGAAATAACTTTGGCATCTTATTCTATATCTTTATTGTTTCAATTATTGCAGGGATGTTGATGAATCTTATCTTTTAAGATTCATCTTTTTATATGTAAAAAAGGTAGACAGAATATCATCTACCTTTTCATTATGATTAATCATTCGGAAATAATGGAATAATTGTTTTCGTCGCAACATCTACTAGACCTAAATCACTCATTTTTGCCTCAGGAATTACAGGTAAAGCTAATGCAACGATTCTTAATATTGGATTTTGCATACCAACAAGTCCTAGTTCTTCATCTGCTTTTTTCATCTTTTTCGAATCGATTGATAATTCTTCAGCAGGTTTGAGTGACATTAATCCAGCTAAAGGTAATTCTAATGTCGCAAGTATTTCTCTATTTAATGCAGCACACATGCCACCACCACATTCTTTTAGTTTATTTACAACAAGTAAAGCATCATTTTCATTTTCATATACAACGGTTAAGTTATGAGAATCATGAGATACAGTAGAAGCTAAAGCACCTCTTTTAGTACCAAATCCTTTTACAATTCCTCTACCAATCGTTCCTTTACCATAGCGATTTAATACAATGACATATTTATAATCATCACTTGGTAAAATCACTTTTCCATTAACTACTTTAAATGTCGTTCTTTCTACTGTAGTAGAAGATAATTCCAAGTTAGGATAAGCCATAACATTTGCTTCAATAGTTCCATTTTCAATTGGTGCTTTTAAGATAAAATCATCAAGAGTTAAATTAGGTAATTGAATTGAATTTTTCTTTTCTATTTCATATTCTTTATCTTCAATTGTTTCTAATAACTGACCATCTTTGGCGACTAATTTTCCTTCATAGAATACATGTGTTGGCTCAATATGATTTAAATCTTCCACAAGTAACATATCTGCCACGTATCCTGGTGCGATAGCTCCTAAATCAGAAATATTAATTTCTCTAGCAGTATTAATTGTCGCAGATTTAATTGCTAGAACCGGATCCATACCACATTCGATTGCTTTATTTACAACGTGATTAATATGTCCTTCATGAATTAAATCATCTGCTTCACGATCATCCGTACAGAAAGAAAATGTATCAAAGAATTTACAATGTTTTACCCCACTCCATACTTCTTCTACATTATGTGTGATACTAGATTCTCTTGCATCTACATGCATTCCATTACGAAGTTTTTCTAGTGCTTCGTTTTTATCTCTTGATTCATGATCACTAATTGGACCACCTATTAGATAAGCACTTAGATTTCTACCTGATACAAATGGCGCATGTCCTTGAATATATAATCCTTTTTCTTCAGCTGTTTTAATGATATCTACCATTCTATCTTCTGATCGAATTACTCCTACAAAGTCCATGACTTCTGCTAGTCCAATTACTCTATCTAAAGAAGATAATTCTTCGATTTGCTCGGTTAGAAATGTAGCGCCTGCATTTTCACATCCTGGTACCGCAGGAACACAACTTGGAATATCAATAAATTGTCTTTGAGGTAAATTTGCTCCAGAATCGTGCATATATTTTACCCCTTCAACACCCCATACATTACCTATTTCATGAGGATCCGTAACGATTGTTGTTGTACCACTAGGAATCGATACTTTTGCAAAATTTCTAGGTGTCAACATACTACTTTCAATATGCATATGAGCATCGATTAAACCAGGTATTAAATATTCACCTTTCGCATCAATTACTTCTTTTACGGTATCTAAACTTGCCTCTAAGTCTTTTGTTTCAACATGGGCGATTGTGCCATCATAAATAAATACCGTTACAGGATAGATTTCTCCTGTAAATACATTGACTAGATTTGCATTCTTAATTGCTAAGTCAATAGTATTTAGTCCTAAAGCAGCTTTGATTAATTCTTTACGATTATTTTTTAACTTCATGATTTCCCTCACGCATAGATAAAATATAGAACTAATGGGATTAATAAGATATAAAGCATTAAATTTACTTCTTTTGCTTTACCACAAGCTACTTTAATCAAAATATGAGCGATAATACCAGCACTAATACCACCTGCGATTGTTCCAGCAAATGCTGTAAACATCATCATAACAAATGGGCCAAATGCTTCATCAAATTGATCAAAATCAATTTGTTTAATACCACCAATCATTAAGAAACCAACAAAGATTAATGCAGGTCCTGTTGCAGCATTAGGAATAATTAAGACAAGTGGTGAAATAAACATGGATAATAAGAAACAAATTGCAACAACAATCGCAGTTAAACCCGTTCTACCACCTGCTTGTACTCCAGCACCAGATTCAATATATGTTGTAATCGTTGTATTACCAGTACAAGCACCTACTACAGTACCAATCGCATCAACTAAGAATGGTTTTTCAATATTTTGAAAGTTACCATTTTCATCTAACATTCCTGCTTTTGCACCACAACCTAGTACTGTACCTAAAGTAGAGAAGAAATCACCACAGAATACAATAAACACAAGTGGAATACAGCTAGCTGTTAGTAGTGGCTTAAAGTCAAAACTAAACATTAAATTTTGTAGACCATTCATATCAGGTACTTTAGCAAAACTAGAAGGTAAAGTCGTTACACCTAGAGGAATACCTAGAAGTGTAATCACAATAATACCAATCATGATGGCACCTTTTACTTGATGAACTGTTAGGATACCAATAATTGCTAAGCCAAGTAATGCTAAATATACACTTGGTTCTGTAAAATCACCAAGAGATATGCCACTACTGAAATTACCAATACCACTATTTTTAAAACCTAGATAAGCAATATAGAAGCCAATCGCTACACCTATCGCAACCTTTAAATTCTTTGGCATTGCTTTAACGATTAAATCTCTTATTCCTAATTTTGTTAAAACGACAAAGATAATTCCACTAACTAAAGTAATTGCCATAGCACCACCAAAACTGATTGAACCAGATTGTATTAAGGCACCAAACATAAAATTACTACCCATGCCAGTAGATAAAGCAAAAGGTAAGTTAGCATATAATCCCATTAGAATCGTAATTACTGCAGAAATAAAGGCACAAGATACCATAATCGCTTCTTTTGTAATCATTACACCATTGCAATCGACGATATATGCATCAGCACCATATCCACAAATCGCACCAGGTTGTGTCACGAGAACATAAGCCATAGTCATAAAAGTAGTAAGGCCAGCAATCACTTCAATTTGAAATGATGTCCCTTTCTCTGCAAAATTAAAAAAACGACTCAATTTTTCCATTATTTATTATCCCCTTTCATATTGAGTGTGTTTTTCAATCACCTGAAATGATAGAGGAAAAGATTCTATCATAGTACCTTGATTTACGGTCAAAGTGTAGAGACTGTCCTACCTTATTAAGGACATTATATGATTTGAAAAACAGATTCTATTAAACTACAAAGACTTCTAAATGTAAAACGCAAAATAAAAACAACCATAGCTTTGAGTTATTTTCATAGTAATATCATACCTTCCTGACGTAAGGGCTGGTCGGCAATCATTCAAATGTACAACCATCGTTTTGTAATTTTTTATAAACCCACTCAAGATCTAGTTCACCTTTTGTATGAATGCTTTCCATCATCTTCGCTTCTTTCTTCACAACTTCATGAGCTTTGATACTTACTTCTAAAGCATTCTTTTGCTCAATAACAACTAGACCATCTTCATCTCCAATTAAAATATCTCCTGGTTTAACAATCTTTCCCCCAATGTTAACCGGAACATTTATTTCTCCAGGACCATTTTTATATGGCCCATTTGGACAAATCGATTTATAGAAAACAGGGAAATCCATATTTTCTAAATCTTTCGGATCACGCACCGCCCCATAAATGACTAATCCTGCAATTCCTCTTGCCTTAGCTAGTTCTGACATAATGCCACCAACTAAAGCTCTTTCTGTAAAACCATTACCATCTACGACGATAACATCTCCTGGTTTTGCTTGATCAATTGCATAATATATAAGTAAGTTATCCCCTGCTGGAACACGTACTGTATATGCACTACCTTGTAAACGAGTATGATTAATTGGACGTAACTCGCTAGTAATTGCTGCAGTACGATTCATTGCATCCCCAATATTAGGAACAGGAATACCATTGAAACTATCAATTAAACTTTGATCTGCTCTTTTAAAATCTTTGATAATGTGATACCCAACATTCATGTTTTTTATCCTCTCCTCAAAATCAAACGCGTTCTTTTTTGTACACGCAAAATATATCATCCATAAATATATTTGTATAACAACTTATTTTTATTTATAATATTCCTAAAAGGAATATATTTATGAACATTGAACAAATCAAAACATTCTTAGCTGTAGTCGATTATGGAACCATTTCTGCTGCAGCAGACTACTTATTTATTACGCAATCTAATGTCAGTAAACGATTAAATAGCCTTGAAGAAGAACTTGGCGTTAAGCTTATTCTTAGACAACAAGGCTATCGAACAATTAAATTAACGGAATATGGAATAAACTATGTTCCTATTGCTAGACAAATGCTCACTCTTTTAGACACAAGTAATAAACTAAAGAATCTAGAAGACATTAAAACATTAAGAATAGCGAGTATTGATGCGGTAAATAACTTCACATTTGTACCATTATTCTTAGAACACATAAAAAAATATCCAAATATTAAACTATCCATTTTTACCCATCACTCTAACGAAATTCATAATCTCGTTGAAACAAATTCTGCAGATATAGGTTTTGTATTTAGTCGTATTAACTACTCGTTTATTGTTTCTAAACCAATATATCGAGAATTAATGTATCTAGTTTGTCATAAAGATAGTAAATATCATGAAAATTATGATCCTGCACTACTTGATCCTCATAAAGAAGTGTATTTGTATTGGGGACATGATTTCCAACAATGGCATAATCGTTTCTGGAGTCCAAATGAACATAATCTAATTCATGTAAATGTTGGTTCCATGATCCAACTCTACTTAAATGAAAAAGACAATTGGGGTATAGCACCAATGTCTGTTATTGAAGCAATGCGTTCTAGAAATCCAAACAGTAATATTGTTTATTATCGTTTAAAGAATAGTCCACCACCTCGTATATGTTATGAGATTACACATCGTTATCCTAACTCTTATCAACAATCTGTAATCAATATATTTGAAAAAGAATTAGATGACTTTATTAGTAACAACAAATATGTATGTAAGTATGAATCATGGATGGAAGAAGAGGAAATATAGTTCTCTTTAGGCATAAAAAAAGCTGATGTGTTCTCATTCATCAGCTTTTATATTTGATTGATTATTTTTCGTAACCAGGTTTACCTAGTAACTTAAACATATTCTTCTTATATACTTCTACACCAGGTTGGTTAAATGGATTGATATCAAGCATATAACAAGTCATTGCTGTAGCGATAAAGAACCAATAGCACATATATCCAAAGCTATATTCTTTCATATCTTCTACTTCTAGTACTAAGTTAGGAACTTTACCTGTAACTACGTGGGCTTCTAAAGTTCCTTCAAAAGCCATCTTATTTACCCAATCTAAGCTCTTACCTGTTAAGTAATTCATACCATCTTTGTTATCTGGATCATTTGGTACAGTTGCGTCAATTGTAGGTGTTTTAACAGTTAATACTGTTTCGAATAATACTTTCTTACCCTCTTGAACAAATTGTCCTAAGCTATGAAGATCTGTAGAGAAAATTGCAGAATCAGGTAAAATACCCTTGCCATCTTTTCCTTCACTTTCACCCAATAATTGTTTCCACCATTCAGATAAGCTTCTTAATTGTGGTTCATATGCTACAAACATTTCTACATCATATCCATGATTTTGTAGAATACGACGGCTAACTGCATAACGATAAGCTGTATTCTTTGTTAAATCAGCTGTCTTTAATTCGTTATATGCATCTGTATAACCTTGCATAATGGCTTTGATATCAACACCAACTAATGCTAGAGGTAATAAACCTACTGGAGTAATTACAGAATATCTACCACCAATATCATCAGGGATAACAAATGTTTCATATCCTTCTTCATCAGCTAATGCCTTTAAAGTACCACGTGCTTTATCTGTTGTCGCAATAATTCTTTCTTTGCATTCTTCCTTACCATATGTTTGTTCCATATATTCACGTAAGATACGGAATGCTAAAGCTGTTTCTGTTGTTGTACCAGATTTAGAAATAACATTTAATACAACACTTCTACCTTTAATGTGTTCAACAACTTGATTGATATATGTACTAGAGAATGTATTTCCTACAAATACGATTTCTTGATTTGTATTAGGATATAATCCTTGAATCATTTCTACAGCAGCTCTAGCACCTAAGTAGCTACCACCAATACCACAAACAACGACAACTTCTGCTTTGTCTTTTAGTTTTTCTGCTACCTTAAGCATTCTGTCGAATTCTTCGCGGTCATAAGTATTCGCCCAATCAACCCAACCTAAGAAATCATTTCCTTGACCAGATTTTTCATGAATCATGTTATGAATTCTTGTTACTTCTGGTTGGAAATCATCAATTTTTTCATCAAATAAACCATGTGTCTCGTCAAATTTAATCATTTTCTATCTCCTTTTTTGCTTCAGCAACCCATATTGGTAACTGTTTTTCTATAGAAAGAAAACCAAGTTTTGAAACAGGAAGTGTTGCCTTATGATGGAATAAACCAACACGATTATGCGCTCTTTTTTTATGTAATGCCTTTAAAGATAAACGCACTTGTTGACTGTTCTCATCACAATCAATAATCTTAACACGAACTGTATCCCCAACATGTACATATCTTGTAATATCTTTTACATAACCTTCACTAATTTCCGAAATATGAATTAATCCATTCACATTTTCATCTAGTGAAACAAATGCACCATATGGTTGAATACCTGTTACTTTTCCTTCTACAATATCCCCTGTTTTGTACTTCATCTTAACCTAATCTTATATTTTTCTTTCACGAACAAGTATATCACTAGATGTTAGCGTGTGCTATACTTTACAAGCGAGGTGTATGAAATGATTCGTTCAATGTATCCTTTCTTCGCTGCCATTGTATCCGCAGCTTTAGCGCAATTTCTAAAGCCTTTACTATATTACCTAGTAAAACACGAATGGCGTTGGGGATTAATTCATGAAAGTGGTGGATTTCCTAGTTCACATAGTGCTCTAGTATCTGCTTTAGCCTTATCTGTAGGTTTTCAAGAAAAATTTAGCTCAACATTATTTGCTGTAGCTTTAGCTCTTGCGTGCATTGTAGTATACGATGCTGCAAATGTTCGCTATTATAGTGGACAGAATATCAAAGTAACACAACAACTCGTTCATGATATTCAAGAAGAATTTAATATTAAGTTCATTAATCCTATATATCACACAAAAATGAAAGAAGTTCTTGGTCACAAGTGGTTTGAAGTAATTGGTGGTATAATTCTAGGATGTATTGTAGCTTTAGTATTCTGGTATGGATTTTAGAAAAGAGGAAATTATGGCCGAAGAAGTAAATGACGTAGTAGAAAGAATTAATAAAACGATTAATAAAATTAGACCATATATTCAAGCTGATGGTGGTGACGTACAATTTGTCAGTTTCAATGATGGCGTTGTAACGGTAAAAATGCTTGGAGCATGTGCTGGATGTATGGCAATTGACGCAACTTTAACAGAAGGAATTCAAGCTATCCTAATGGATGAAGTCCCTGAAGTAAAAGAAGTAAAACTTGATGAAGTATATGCATACGACCCTAACCAAATGGGTGGCGATGGATATAGCTATTACTAAGAGATCCTCAAAATGAGGATTTTTTATTTTATCCGATTATTTTTTGAAATATTTTGAATAAATTTCAGAATTTTCATTATTTTTTGAAATTTTTTCTTATTTTTTGAAATATTTTTGTTGACTATATGCATTTTTAGGATTTTAATATCAACAAATAAAGGAGAGAAATTTTATGGAGAAGCCATTTGAAGATTTTGGTTCACTTATATTCAGTGAACATGAGATGCAGGAACGTTTACCGCATCCAATTTATTTATCTTGGAAGAAAACAGTAGAGAATGAAGATTCATTAGATCGCCCTACTGCTGACGCGATTGCCCATGCAATGAAACGATGGGCATTAGAAAAAGGTGCTACACACTATACACATTGGTTCCAACCAATGACTGGTTCTACAGCAGAAAAACACGATTCATTTATTGATCCAGATGATTCTGGAGAACCAATGACTCGTTTCTCTGGTAAATCTTTAATCAAAGGTGAACCAGATGCTTCTAGTTTCCCAAGTGGTGGCTTAAGAGCTACATTTGAAGCTCGTGGTTACACATATTGGGATGTTACTTCACCAGTATTCATTAAAAATGGTGTGTTATGCATTCCTACAGTCTTTGTTTCTTATAATGGCGAGTCCTTAGATACAAAAGATCCACTTTTAAAATCAATTCGTGCAATTAGTGAAGCTGCCACAAAAACTGTTAACTTATTAGGTGAAAAAGATGTTAAATATTGCACACCTGTTGTAGGTTTAGAACAAGAATATTTCTTAATTGATAAAAAAGATTATGATGCTCGTTTAGATTTAAAGCTAACAGGACGTACATTATTTGGCGCTAGTGCTCCTAAAGGTCAAGAACTAGAAGATCATTACTTTGCGGTAATTCCTGAAAGAGTTCGTGCTTTTATGCAAGACGTAAATGAAGAACTATGGAAACTAGGCATCTATGCTAAAACAGAACATAACGAAGTAGCTCCAGGTCAATTTGAATTAGCAGTCGTTTATGGCAATGTAAACGTTGCTGTAGATCAAAACCAATTAATCATGGACACATTAAAACGTTATGCTGAAAAACATGATTTAGCTTGTTTATTACATGAAAAACCATTTGATGGCATTAACGGTTCTGGTAAACATGATAACTATTCTATTATTACAAGTACTGGTCAAAACTTATTCTCTCCTGGTGATAAACCAGCAGAAAACATTCGTTTCTTAGTATTTATCTGTGCTTTCCTAAAAGCTGCAGATACTTATCCAGAACTATTAAGATATAGCGCTAGTTCTTGTGGAAACGATCATAGACTTGGTGCAAATGAAGCTCCACCAGCAATTATTTCTGTATATTTAGGTAGCTATATCGAAGATATTCTATTCAGTATTTATAAAGAAGAATCTGCTAAGAAAAACTTACCTGCAGATAAAGATGATTTCAACCCAATTAGTGGTTTATCTTATATTCCTCATGATAATACAGATAGAAACAGAACTTCTCCTCTTGCCTTTACTGGCAATAAATTTGAATTTAGAATGCTTGGTTCAAGCATGAGTGCTGCTCTACCTAACACAGTATTAAATACAGTTATCGCTGATGCTTTAACAGAAATTAATACAGAACTTGAAGGAATCAAGTACTTACAAGATGTTCGTTCTAAAGCATTAGAAATTTGCCGTAACATTATTCATGATCATAAGAAGATTCTATTCTCTGGTGATGGTTATAGTGATGCTTGGGTTAAAGAAGCAGAAAGAAGAGGCTTGCCAAACATCCGTTCTTATATCGATGCGATTGCAGTATTAGATGACACAAAAACAATCGATTTATTTACGAAGTTCAATGTATATTCCGAAAAAGAATTACATGCTCGTAAAGAAATCGCCTTAGATCAATATATCAGTACAATTGGTATTGAAGTAAAGACTTTAATCGATATGGTTAAACATGATGTCTTACCTGCTTTAGCTAGTGAATGGAAAGATGCACATGATGCTTGTATTGACGGAGCACCAAAATATGTAGTAGATCATGAAAAAGCATTAAAGAAACTTTCTGATGACTTATATACAAGCCTAACAAAATTAGAAAAAGATTATGCAAAGATTATTTCTAAGGGTGTTACATATGATACAGGCAAAAAGATTCATGATGTTGTTTGTGTAGATATGCAAGAAGTTAGAAAATCTATTGATGCATACGAAGAAATCGCATCAGGAAAATACTATAAATTACCTACTTATAAAGAAATGCTATTTTCTCTATAAGGTTTACCTCCTATGAATAAAACTCGCTGTAATAGCGAGTTTTATTCTTTATATAAGTTATAAATTTCATCTAAATCTTTTTCATCGGCGATAAATGCTTCACCAAGTAGTGATATATTTCCATCACTAATAATTACCCCACTCTTCTTTGGACAAATAATCACTTTTTTTCCATGCATTTCAATGATATCGGATATATATTGCAATAAATCATCTGTTTCTTCATAATTCATGACTAAATCAATATCTTTTAAATAATCTAATCCCATGCAATTAAAGTAACCATTTTCTTCTTCACTATATACAGGGAAAGATTCTGTTAAAGGTGTAGCCGCATGACCAATAAACATTAATATTCCATCATATTCTTCAAAGATACTTGTCATTCTTAAATCTAACATACATGTATAAGCACTCATTTCATTTTCTGCAATTAAGCATACTACATCAGATTGTAGAATCATCTTTCTTAGATATTCTTCATCATCTTCATAATGATTTAATATACGAATATTTTTCTTTGGTATTCCATATCGAATAAATGGTCTCATGATATCTTCTCGATAAATACTCTCTTCACTAAATTTTTCTGCCCAATTATCATATTCCATTGCATAACCTATATTATTTGTTAAAGGAATTAATAATACTTTTTGATCTGGGCGAAACAAACTATATAAGGATTCTGCAGCCCATTCCCCATCAAAATTTGTTTGATTAACTAATATTTGAATCATAACTTCACCACCTGTGCGATATATCTTATCACAACAATCATATTTGTTATAAAATATATTCATGAAACGATATTACATTATGGTTGAAGGACTTGTACAAGGTGTAGGTTTTAGATGGTTCGTTCAGACTTGTGCAAATAAATATGGTTTAACTGGTTCTGTTAAGAATTTAGAAAATGGAATGGTTGAAGTATATGCACAAGGTAATGAAGATGCTTTAACTTCTTTTATTCATGATTTAGAACGTGGATCTCATTACAGCCATGTTGAAAATGTATACTACAAGTCTATCCCTTTAAAAGAAAAAGAAAGATCTTTCCAAGTAGATTACTACTAAGAAATTTGATATATTCTCGCCTATTTTCACAATGAAACCGCTATCTTGTGAATTTTTTAACTTTTCACTTGCAATGATGATTTTTCTATGGTAAACCATAGTAGTGAATAAGTTCACAAGGAGGAAATTATGGCAGATACAAAAAAAGCTTCTGTTCAAGAAACACAAGATTTAGGCGTTCAAGAAGTTGACGTTAAGGTTCAAAAAGCATTAAAAGCATTAGAGGAATATGCTAGTTTTGATCAAGAAAAAATCGACTATATTGTCGCAAAATGTTCTGTAGCCGCTCTAGATAAGCATGGCGAACTAGCAAAACTTGCAATCGAAGAAACAAAACGTGGTGTATTCGAAGACAAAGCTACAAAAAATCTATTTGCGTGTGAATATGTAGTCAATCATATGCGTCATCAAAAGACAGTTGGTATTATTGGTGAAGATGAAGTTAAAGGTTTAATTTATGTTGCAGAACCAGTTGGTGTAATTGCAGGTATTACTCCTGTAACTAACCCTACTAGTACAGCAATCTTCAAATCATTAATTTGCTTAAAGACAAGAAACCCAATTATCTTTGCATTCCATCCAAATGCACAAAATTCAAGTGCTGCTGCAGCTAAAGTTGTATACGACGCAGCTATCGCAGCTGGCGCTCCAGAAAACTGTATCCAATGGATTGAACATCCAAGTATGGACGCAACTAGTGCATTAATGAATCACCCTGGTGTTTCAACAATCTTAGCTACTGGTGGTAACGCAATGGTTAAGGCAGCTTACTCTTGTGGTAAACCTGCATTAGGTGTAGGTGCTGGTAACGTACCTGCTTATATAGAAACAACTGCTAACATCAAACAAGCAGTAAACGACGTTGCAATGTCTAAGGCATTCGACCATGGTATGATCTGTGCTAGTGAACAAGCAGTAATCGTTGATAAAGAAATCTATGATGATGTAAAGAAAGAATTCTTACATTACAACGTACATTTCTGTAATGAAAAAGAAAAAGAAAAACTTGAAAAATTCATGTTTAATACAAAGTGCTATAGCAAAGATTGTGCTGGTGCAAAATTAAATGGTGCTGTAGCTGGTATGAGTGCTAGTTGGATTGCTGAACAAGCTGGATTCAAAGTAGATCCTGATACATCTATCTTAATGGTTGAATGTAAAGAAGTTGGTCCAAACGAACCATTAACTCGTGAAAAATTATCTCCAGTATTAGCTATGCTTAAAGCAGAAAGCGTTGAAGATGGCTTAAATAAATCCGAACAAATGGTTATGTTCAATGGTATTGGTCACTCTGCAGCAATTCATACATCAAACAAAGAACTTGTCGAAGAATTTGGTAAACGTGTTAAAGCATGTCGTATTATCTGGAACTCTCCAAGTACATTTGGTGGTATCGGTAATATTTATAACTCCTTTATTCCTTCACTAACACTAGGTTGTGGTTCTTATGGTCATAACAGTGTTTCTGGAAATATTAGTACAGTAAACCTATTAAATATTAAGAAAGTTGGACAAAGGAGAAATAACATGCAATGGTTCAAGATTCCTTCAAAGATTTATATTGAGAAAAACTCAATTGAATACTTACATGATATGAACGAAATGGGTCGTGTATTTATTGTTACTGACCAATCAATGGTTAAGTTAGGCTATGTAACAAAAGTTACTGACCAATTAGAATCTCGTCCATCTCGTGGTAGAGGAAAGATTACTTATGAATTATTCTGTGATGTAGAACCAGACCCATCTATTCAAACAGTTAAGAAAGGTCTAAGCCTAATGCAAGGCTTCCAACCAGATACAATCATCGCTATTGGTGGTGGTTCTGTAATGGACGCTGCTAAAGGTATGTGGTTATATTATGAACATCCAGAAGTTAACTTCGATGATTTAAAACAAAAATTCATGGATATCCGTAAACGTGCTTTCCGTTATCCAGAATTAGGTAAGAAAGCAAGTCTAGTATGTATCCCTACTACATCTGGTACAGGTAGTGAAGTTACACCATTCGCCGTTATTACAGATAAAGAAACACATGTTAAATATCCATTAACAGACTACTCATTAACTCCTACTGTTGCGATTATCGATCCAGCTCTAACAATGAACTTACCAGCAAGCATTACAGCAAATACTGGTATGGACGTATTAACTCACGCAATTGAAGCATATGTTTCTGTTCTAGCTAGTGACTTCACAGATGCATTAGCTTATAAAGCAGTTAAGATGGTATTTGAATACTTACCAAGAGCTGTACATAATGGAGCAAACGATCCAGAAGCTAGAGAAAAGATGCATAACGCTTCCGCTATGGCTGGTATGGCATTCGCCAATGCATTCTTAGGAATGAACCACTCTATGGCGCATAAAGTTGGTGCAGAATTCCATGTACCTCATGGTTTAGCAAATGCAATCTTATTACCATATACAATTCGTTATAATGGTACTAAACCTGAAAAACCTGGTATTTGGCCAAAATACAAATACTACAACGCTGATGAAAGATATTGTGAATTAGCGAGAGCTGTAGGTATTGAATTTAGTACTGTTGAAGAAGGCGTCGAAAAATTCGCTGAAGCAGTTACAGCTTTAGGTAAAGAAGTTGGTATTGCCATGAACTTCAAGAGTCTAGATTATCTAAACGAAAAAGATTGGATGGCTGCTGTTGAAAAACTAAGCTACTTAGCTTATGAAGATCAATGTTCACCTGCTAACCCACGTATCCCAATGGTTAAGGATATGCAAGAAATCTTAAAGAATTCTTGGACAGGTAAAGTCATCACTTATAAACATCACTAATAAAAAAAGATGAGGTAGCTTAGAAATAAGCTACCTCGTTTTTTCGTTATGGTAAGATATGTCCTGCATCTAGATATAAGCGATACCAATCTTCTCTAGATAATTGAATTTTATCGCCATCAAAGATTAATTGTAGATGATCTACATTTGTTGAACCTGAAACCATCTGTATTCTAGCAGGATGACGTAATAGCCAAGCTGTCGCAATACCATATGGACTAACACCATATTTTCGTGCTAATTCGTCTAGGGTATCATTTAGCTTTGGATATTTTTCTCGATCACCGATAAAACAACCTTCAAAGAAACCAAATTGAAATGGTGACCAAGCTTGTATCGTTATATCATTCAACACGCAATAATCTAGAATAGAACCATCATGATCAAATGAACCAGAACTAGTCATATTTACTTCTAGTCCAGAAGAAATCATATTTGCTTCAGTAAGACTAAGCTGTAATTGATCCACTAATAAATCTTGTTTCATCTGTTTCTTTAAGCGTTCAATTTGACTTGGTTTAAAATTAGAGACACCAAAATAATGTACTTTACCTGATTCATATAATTCATTTAATGTATCTGCTACTTCTTTTGCGTCCATCAAAGCATCAGGGCGGTGTAATACAAGAACATCTAAATAATCTGTATCTAATCGTCTTAAACTACCTTCAACACTTTCTAAAATATGTTCTTTAGAAAAGTCATACATTTTTCCTGGCACAATACCACATTTTGTTTGTAAGATAATATCTTCTCGTTTTAGTCCTGTCTTTTTAAAAGCTTCACCAAAAAGAGCTTCACACTTTCCACCACCATAAATATCCGCATGGTCAAAAAAGTTATATCCTCTTTCTACACTATAAAAAATTAAATTAGCGATATCCTTTACGTCTTTATCTTTTAAACGCATACACCCTATCGCAATGCGAGGAACTTCCAAATTACTATTCCCTAGTTTCATTTTTATACTCCCATCTTTTGTCTTAGTTCGTAATAAGCACCAATTAGATTTGCATCATTTCTAAACTTACAGGCAACGATTTCTATAGGACGAATCGGAAAAACAGGAATAAATAACTTTAAATATTGTTCATTTATCTTTTGAATAAGTATAGGTTGAGCACTAATTCCACCACCAATCGCTATCTTTTCAGGATCAAAAATCACTTGTAAGTTGTAAATTTGTTGTGCGATATAGAAACTAAATTCATCTAATGCGGCTAATACTTTTTCATTTCCATGATTTGCTAAATCAAAGATTTCTTCTCCAGTTAGCTCCTCATCAGTTTCTAAATACTTTTGTACTAATCTTAATAAACCAGATATACCGCTTTTAAATGCCCACATTTCTTTATGATCTGCAGGATAAGTATTTCCTGTATATAAACAAGAAACTTCACCAGCCGAAAAACGTTTACCGTTATGAATCTTCTTATCTTTAATTAAACAACCACCAATACCTGTCCCTAAAATAATCGCAATCGCATCATCTACGTCTTGTAAAGCACCATACCCTACTTCCGCAATCCCAGCACATTTCGCATCATTACCAATCCATACTGGAACCTTATATTTATCACTTAGTTTCTGTTCAACCGGTTCATGATCAATATAAGTTAAAGAGCCACCTGTTAAAGCTATACCATTTTGAGAATCAATGACGCCAGGCATACTTATCGCAATACCATCGATATCTTTACAAATAATAGAATCTAATGCGTTATATAAATCATCTGTTGTATATTGTGATTCATTAGGACTTAAACTCCACTTTGCTGGTGTTTTAATCTTTCCTTCACTTAATTTATTTTGATTTTCATCTAATAATGCATATTTTATGGAGCTACCTCCAATATCTATTGTAAAAATCCTCATCTTTTAACCTCATTTGAATATTTCATCTAACGTTTTTGCGATAATATTTAGATCAATTGGTTTAGCAATATGTGCATTCATTCCTGCTTCAATCGATTTTTGTCGATCTTCTTCAAAGGCATTTGCAGTCATCGCTACAATTGGAATATTTGCTTTATGGTTATTTTCTAAAGTACGTATTTCTCTAGTAGCGGTATAACCATCCATCTTAGGCATTTGAATATCCATAAGAATTAAATCAAAATCATCTTCATTTGCTTTATTCATGATATCTACTGCTTCACTACCATCTGTAGCTTCTGTCACAATCATACCTGCTTCTTCTAATATCGTATGCGCAATTTCACGATTTAAATCATTGTCTTCTACTAGTAATACTTTCTTACCTTGATGATTAAATGTAGGAACGACTTCCTCTTGTTCGACTACCCCTTCTTTAGATAAGACTTTCTTTAACTCAGACATAAATATCGGTTTAGAGACAAATGCAGTTACCCCTGCTTCTTTCGCCTCTTCTTCTATATCTGTATAGTCATAAGCAGTTAAAACAATAATCGGTACATCTTCACTAATCACTTTACGAATTCGACGAACTGTTTCAATACCATTTATATCTGGCATCAAATAATCAATGATAAATGCTTTGTATTCATCTTTTAAGTCTGTCGCTTCTTTGGCACGAATTACAGCTTCTTTTCCTGAAGTGGACCAATCAGCACGCATTTCTATACCACGTAACATCTTACTTACACTTTGACAAGTCGTAACATCATCATCCACCACTAACGCCCTAGCACCTTTTAAATCAGGATTAATTTCATATGCATGACTCTTATTTGCCAGTTTGAAGTCTATCGTAACGATAAATTCACTACCTTTACCTAGTTCACTCTTTACATCAATTGTACCGTTCATCATATCTACAATTGTCTTTGTAATAGACATACCTAGACCTGTACCTTGAATACCACTTACTGTAGATGAATTTTCTCTCGTAAACATTTCAAAGATATGTTTCACAAATTCATCAGACATACCCATTCCTGTATCTTTCACACTAAATACATATGTCGCATAGTTTTTCATTTGACTAGGTTTTTCAATTACACGGATATTAATATTTCCACCATTACCTGTATACTTAATCGCATTACTAACAATATTTAATAGTACTTGGTTTAGTCTTAATTTATCTGTAACAATATCTTCATTTACTACATCTAATGTATCAATATATAAATTTTGTTGTTTAGCGAGAACTTGGCCTTGAATCATTGTACGTAACTCACTTAAAACATCTGGTAAATGCACAACATTTTCATCTAGTTTAACCGTACCACTTTCAATACGACTCATATCTAGAATTTCATTGATTAAATTTAATAAATGCGTACTAGAAGTATGAATCTTTGATAAGTAATCTTGTACTAGTTCCTTATTTTCAATATGTGATTGAGCTAATGCTGTAAAGCCAATAATCGCATTCATTGGTGTACGAATATCGTGGCTCATATTACTTAAGAAAGAAGTCTTTGCACGGTTTGCATGTTTTGCAGAAATCAATGCATCTCTTAAAGCAGATTCTTGTTTTAATTCTTGTTCCTTTTCTTTTGTAAAATCACGAGCTACATATAAAACTTCTTTAACATTTCCTTTAGCATCTCTACTTTTTACAATAAAACGAGCTTGGAACCAACGATTATTTGGATCACGATATTCCGTCACAATCGTATTACTATCTTTTAGTCGCTTAGACAAAGTTTCAAAATCTAAGAATTCCCTCATTTCTTCTTGGCAATCTTCAGCCATAAATGCATGAAGTACATCTTCTTTTACATCATCAAAATTACCTTTTTGTCTCGCAACAGAACCCATTAAAGAAACACTATTTACAATTTCATATAAATGCGTATCTAGCTCTGCTCTAAATATCGTTGTATAAATTGTAGAAATAGCAGAAATAATTTCAGAATGTTGTTTTTCCATTCTTAAAGTATTCGCAAGTTTTTCTTCTTGTTCCTTTTGTTCTCTAACGATTTTATCCACGTCATAGTGGTAACCTCTTAATACATAACCACCATCAACTTTATATGCAGTACCACCACATCTTACATAACGCTCTCCAAGAGTAGGATGATTCCAAAGGTACGTATTTTCATCAGAATTACCTTGTTTCATCTTTTCAACAGAATTCAAAACAGATTGAACCGCTTCTTTCTTAATGCGACTAAACCAATATTGATATATTTCTTCAGGATTCAAATCTAAATCTTGAATTCCTAGAAGTTCTTTCATCAAATCATCTGGAACTAAAGTAGGTGCTTTACCATCTACTAGCGTAATAGTCCAAGTACCCATAGAACTAGCTGTAACGATACTATGCATATCTTCTAATTTTCGATAGCTCTTTTCTAATTCTCTTTGATACTTTTCTTCTTTTTCTCTTTGTTTCTTTTCTTCTGATAAATGTGCTTGAATAATATCATCGATAACTTGGAATCCTATAATCACATTGTGTGCATCATCAATAGGACTGACATAAAATTGATAATTCACGATTTTCCCATCTTCAATTGCACGATAGTTTCCAGTACATTCTTTTTGTGTCGTAAATAGTTTTTTCAAATGTTCTACATCTAGTGCTTCTTTCACTTTTTCTCGGTCATCTGGATGTACTCTTTGACTAATCCATAATTCAACAACTTTGTCATATGGGAATACTTTTTCTTTTAAGTTTCCTATTTCTTTGTAATTATAATCCTCAGCTATTTTCAATATTCTAGCTAAACCAGTATCTAAATTAGCCAAATAAACATTTCTAAAGCGACTAGAAAGATTATTAAAGATAGCGATTTGTTCAAGTATTTCTTTACGATGTTCTGCATCTTTTTCTTGTTGTTTACGCTTATTTTCAACAATATCATCAGTAATTTGAAATCCCGCAATAATATAATTTACATTTTCTAATTTAATATATTTAAACTCACAATAATGTATTACTCCATTTGTAAGTACACGATAATTTCCTGTATATTCTGGATTAGTAGACAATTTTTCTTTAACTACATCTAAGCTAATCGCTTCATTCATTTTTTCTTGATCTTCAGGATATACTCTATCTTTGACATATTGTTCACGTATATCTTTATAGTCGTAAATTAAATCTGTACTTTTATCTATACCACTTGTAACATATCCATTTAGTTTTAATACTTTAAGTTTACTTAAATTAGGTTCAACTAGATAAACATTCGTATAAGCACTTGATAAAGCATTAAAAATAGCTAATTGTTCCCGTAATTCTTCTTCATATTTTTTGTGCTCAGCTTTTTCATTAGATATATCTAAGCCAAAGATAATACATTCTAAATGATTCGTTTGTGGGTTAGTAATTAAACGAACTGCCATTCGAACTGGTCTAATTAAATGATCTTCAAAATATGAATCTACTTCTTGAACAAGTTCTGTTTTTCCTAATTGATGTTCCTTGATTAAATTCTCTTTGTTAAATAAAGCATAAAAAGATTCTTGCGATTTTTTATCAGGTATATAGCTACAAATAGCTGAAATCGCCTCATTCACATGACTTAAATGATTCATTTTTAGTACTTCTTTAGAAATACCATTAACAGAAATGACTGAATCATCTGTTAAGTCAAGATGGAATATACCTTGTGCATTAGGAATAGAATCTAATAATGTTTTAATTTGCGAATTATAGATTTCTTCTGAATGCTTAATTTCTGTAATACAAGTTGCGTATTCAATAAACGCATCTTGTCCTTCCCAATCAATTCTCTTTGTCTTTACTTTATAAATATCTTTACCATTATTTACTTCTTTTTCAAAACAAGCTTTTGCGCCTAGTTCATGCATTGGGCAAAATGGGCATTTTTCTTTTAATCCCATTAAATATTCATAACAATGCATTCCTCGATAAGGAAGGTTTTCATGATTCGTAAATTTCCTAGCTGTTTCATTTGCGTATAACATCGTAAAAGAATCAATATCACTTACTTGTATCATTTCATTTGAATCATCTAAAATTTGTTTCAGTAGGTTCTCATTTTCTAACATAAGCCCTCCTTCAGAAAGATTTTTTTCTTTTTACATTACAATAATGATACTAAATTTTCGGATTATTTTGCGCATTTTTCCAAAAACAAATACAGCCAACAAGGTTCATTCCTTATTAGCTGTATAAAACGTTATTTTATGCTCTACCTTTATACTCTTCTAGAAGCTTTTGATTATGTTTCTCGTCTTCTGTCAAGATTGGTAATTCTAATCCTTTTTCATTTAAGATTTCAATTACTCTAGCCGCAACAGATTGAGCAATCATATCATTACATATAGAAGATACAGCTGTAAGTTTTGCTATACCACCTGTTTCTAGTAATGCATCACCATGTGGACCACAATTATCAATCACAATGTCACCAAATTCATATAGTTTTTTACCACTAGGATGTCTACTATTTTCAGCTAAGGTGTGTTTCATACTTGTAATGATAATGACTTTATGACCTTGATCTTTAGCAAGGCGAGCAATATCGATAACTAACCCATTTATACCAGAATTAGAAATCACAATAAATACATCTTCTTTTTTGATGTTATATAAATCATATAGTCTTTGTGCTACATCTGGTCTTCTCTCAAATATATTTGTTTTATCTGTAAATTCTTCAACAGATACACCACCTCTTAAAACAAAGTCATTTGTTTCCATGATATGAATTGGTACAAGTGAACCTAAACGATTCTTAATATCAATGCCCATACCGACAGAATGTCCTGAACCAAACACATGGATAACGCCACCTTGACTAATGCATTCAGCCATCGTTTCTGCCATTTTCTCCATGTTATCGCTTTGTGTTTCATATAATGTGTCTAATAATTCAATTACATTTGTTTCAAAAACTTTTGCGTCTATCATTATCTTACCCTCCCATTATATTGATCTGTTAGAGCATTATTATGTTTATCTGCTCCAGCAACATTTGCGGATAAAAGAACAGGTGCTTCAATCTTTCTTTCTACAAATTCATTAAAGATATCTGCCGTTAACATTTGTGCGATGACATTTGCATAAATAGAACTTAATTGTCCAACCGGGTGATTACCTACTACAAGTGCTGTATCTACTTCTTTTGCGCCCATATCTAATGCATAATCACAATAATCTAATAATTTCTTACCATTTTCATGTAGTACTGGAGAAACTACGTAAGAAGCTTTGTTAACTAGACCAACAACCTTTTGTCCTTTTTCTTTGGCACGTTTTGCTAGTTCTACAGCCATTGGTTCATTACCATAAAAAGAAGTAATAAAATACATATCACGATCATCTAGCTTATATAAGCCAAGTAAATCATCTACATATTTTGTTGTTTTATAGATTTCGCCATTATCTACTACATCTCTTGTGATGATTCCTTTAAATGCTAAATCCATAGGCTTTAATCCATGATATGGTGCTAATCCTCCAGCTCTAAAATTCAGTTCATTTACAACTTCATCACCATGATTTACACCAAATAACTGTACAACACCATGATTTACCATACAATCACAAATACATTTTGCGACTTTCTTCATTTCTTCATGATTGATTTGATATGCATTTTCAATTCCTTGTTTTGCTAGTTCAAAATATTGTTTTTTAATATCCATGATATTTTCTCCTTTCAAAAAACATTATTTTTACTTCTAAATTCATTATACTATTCTATTTCTAATTTATTTAACCATTTTCCTCTAGCTAAACGAATTAAGAATAATGTTCCTCTCATGCATAACTCAATACACATCGCAATCCAAGCTCCATATAGTCCTATCTTTTGACATAAAACATAAGATACTGGGATACGTATTCCCCAAATACTAATTAGATTTAATAATGCAGGGATTAATGTATCTCCAGCACCACATAAAGCACCACTAGCGACAATCGATGCTCCAAATAAAGGTTCTGCAAATAGTTCGATTCTTAATACACTAACGCCTAATTCTTGTATTTCTTTTACAGGTGTTAAAAATGCGAAAATTGTTGGCGAAATAAAATACATAAGTATCGCCATAACTCCCATGACGATCATTCCTGTAATCACACTAAGCCAAGCAAAACTTTTTGTACTCTTTTTTTGTTTTGCTCCATATGCTTGTCCTACCATTGTTGTGGCAGCTGAAGAAATACCATAGCCTGGCATATAACAAATAGACTCTGCTGTTACCGCAAAAGAATTAGCCGCAATAGCTATCGTACCTAGAGGTGCCACAATTCTAGTAGAAACAACTTGTGCTAAAGATAAAGTCACTTGTTGAATACTCATTGGGCCACCAATTCGAATCGCTTCTTTTAATATTTTTTGACTAGGAATAAAACTATCTTCTTTTCTTAGTTTTAAATATCCAGATTTATTGCAAGCAATAAATGCACAAATCATACATACGACTACTGCTAAAGAAGTACCAAGTTGTGCGCCTAACACACCTAAATTCATACCTGGAATCGTAATGGAAAAACTGCCAATAGAAATATGTGTATAAGGAAATATAAAGAAATAGTTAAATATCACATCTAATACACACATTAACGTACTTAATATACTTGGGGTTTTCATATTCCCTGTGCACCTAAGCATTGCTAAACAAATATAATTCAACATTCTAGCAGGTAAAAATAAGCTAAAAGCTGTGAAATAAGCTATCGCATCATGATATAAACTCGATTCTGCACCTAACCATTTTGGTAAATAAAAACCACATACAAAAGAAATCGCACCCATTACACAAGAAAATAATAAACTTGGTAGTAAACTTTTCTTATAAATTTCAGATGATAACTTCTCATTTTTCGCGCCAACCGCATGAGCTACTTGCACCGAAAAACCATTTGATAAAGATAAGACAATTCCTCCTACTAACCACGTGCTAGAAGAAACTAGTCCTATTGCAGCACTAGCTGTAGCTCCAAGAACACCAACCATTGCGGCATCAATATATTCCATTAATATTTCTGATATTTGGGCTAAGATACTTGGGGTACTAAGTTTCCATACAACTTTTAATTTTTCTTGTAAGCTAACTTCATCCGCATGATTAATAATGGCATTAATATCTCTTTCACTCATAATTAATACTCTTTAATAATTTGGAAGATAAAGAATTTTAAGTATGATGTTTCTTCCATTGACCATAAGATTGGATGATCATGATTTTGTTGGGTAACCGAAACTTGTTTTAATAATACATGTGCTTCACTCGCAGCTTCTTTTAACATTTGTTCAAATAAACTCGTTTCCATATATCTACTACAAGAACATGTTGCTAGGTATCCACCATGATTTAATTTATGCATCGCATCTAAATTAATTCGTTTATAACCAAAATAAGCTTGTTTCACTGTACTCTTACTCTTTGTAAAAGCAGGTGGATCTAAGATGATGAGATCAAATTGTCCTTCTTTGATTTCTTCTAAATAATCAAATACATCTGCTTGTACAAATTCTACATTGTCAAAATGGTTTAAATCTGCGTTTGCTTTCGCTTCTAATAAAGCTGTACCTGATACATCTACTGCAGTAACCGATTTAGCTCCACCTTTAGCTGCGTTTAAGGCAAAACCACCAGTATGCGTAAAACAATCTAATACCCTTAGTCCTTTACTCATATTTCTAATTAATAATCGATTTGTTTTTTGATCTAAGAAATAGCCTGTCTTTTGTCCATTTTGAATATCTACATTTAGTAATAAATCATTTTCAGATATCACTAAATCTGTACTAGCAGTATTTTTTCCATAGAAACCTTTATATAAATCTAAACCTTCTTTACTTCTTGCTTTAACATCGTTTCTTTCATAAATAGCTTTGATATTGATTTGTTTTTCTTTTAATTCATCAATTAGTAATTGATATAAGAAATCCTTTCTTTGTTCTAAGGCATAAGAAGTAATTTGTGTAACAAGAACATCGTTATATCGATCTACAGTTAAACCCGGTAATAAATCCGCATCCCCAAAAACTAAACGACAATTATCTAAGTTATCTTGTTCTACAACAAATCGATAAGCTAAAGCATCTCTAATTCTTTTTGCAAAGAATGCTTCATCAATGACTTCATCTTTATTTTTTGTTAATATACGTACAACAATATGACTTGTCGCATGATAAAAACCCGTAGCTAAATATTCGCCACTAAGCGAATGAATTTGTACTACTTCACCTGTTTCATAATCCACTTCTTTTGCAAGATTATTTCGATACATCCATCTTTGACCTTTATCTAGCCAAGATTTTCCTTCATCTGTAATGACTACCACTCTATATTTATTCATAAATCCCCTAAAAAGCTATCTCTTCTTCTCTAATTAAATCTTCATCTGTTATATTACGTAGTACTTTACAAGGTGCTCCTACAGCGACTACATGATCTGGTATATCTTTATTCACAACACTTCCTGCTCCTATAACAGATCCTTCACCAATGGTTACTCCAGCACATACCGTAACTCCTGCACCAATCCAAACATTATCTTTAATCGTAATCGGTGCACTTGTACCAATACCATTTTTTCTTTGTTCTGGATGCATAGCATGAGCAGAACAAGCAATCGTTACATTTGGTGCGATAAATACAGCATTACCAATATGAACAGGAGAAGTATCTAATATGACACAATTGTAATTCATAAAGACAAAACCATGGGTATGAATATTAAATCCATAATCACAATGAAAAGATGGTTCAATGCAAGTCATATCATTACATGTACCAAATAACCGTTTTAAAATTGATATTCTTTTTTCATTTTCATCTGGAGCTGTATTGTTATATTCATAGCATAATTTTTTCGCTTTTAATGATTCATCACTAGGGCAATTCAAATATCCATTTTTATAGGCGAAATCGCTCTTCATAATTTCTAATACTTGTTCCTTATTCATATGAGTACCACATAACCATTTGTAGAAATCGGTTTATATTCCTTATCATCTAAACTATCCCAATATAAATTAAATTCATTATCTAATACAAGAACACGATGATTTCCTTGAATTTCTAGCATCTTATCTAATGTATTAAACTTAAATACCTTGTTTGTATAATCTTCATTATATGTTTGATTATCATATTCTTCTAAAGAATTAGAATCTATATAACGATAAGAAGCAGCTTCTAAATATTCTGTTCCTTCTTTTGTTTCAAATATGGCATGAATTAAATCTCTTGATCCATTACTTGGTGTTCTTAAAATACTATCCGCAATATTGTCATTAGTAGGAATTAAGAGTTGACGCATTCCCACTTCTGAGAAACCACCTTTTCTATAGTGAGCAAATAAAGTGATTGCACCTTCTACTTCTTCAATTTCTTCAATTGTAATTGCCATTAGCATTTGTCCAATCGCAATATCATATGGTGTCGCATCACATACAACATATGTTTTTCCAATACGTTTTTTCCAAACATCACTTAAAGAAGGATGATTTTCTATCTTCATTGCTTGAGGAATATTTTTTCCTTGAACTTTCTTCATTAAATATGTATCTTCTTTATCTTTAGCAAAAGAATAGATATCTCCTACTTTATTTACATAAACTTGCTTACATTCTGCAGCGTCAACTAAAGCCCATTTCTTTTCTTCATCTAAGCTTTGTAGTAGGAACGTATAACCGATTAAAGATACTTTAGATACTCCATATGGTGAAGCATATATTCCGGCAAAACTTATATCACTAGGCACATTAAAATCAGTAATATTAATTCCTTTTTCTAACATATAATTTGCAAAAATATGTAAGATTACATCTTGTACATCTATTTGTGTATCATGTGTAGCAGAAATAGCTAATACAGCATCATATTTAGGAATAATGATTAATCTAGAATAGAAATATAAGCTATTTCCTCCCTTAACACATACATGACTTCCTAAATCATAATGCGGAACTTCTAAACAAACTGTATCCCAACCTAAACCAAAATCAGTTGATTTATCATCTTCTTTTAAGAAAGATTTACCCCATTTCTTTGCCATTAGTTCTTTTGATTCTTCACTAATTACATTATTTTTATTGAGGAATAAGGCACCAAATTTGAGTAAATCCAACATACTTGTTGTAATTCCACCAGCACCACGAACAAGTAATTTTTCATATGGTTTATCTCCTTCAGATACTAAAGGATAAAGAGGATTTAATGAACCAGCAAGTCTAGTTGATTCAGCCCCAATCGGTCTAGTTATATTTTGATAAATATATTCTTCATATGATAAGCCACTTACTTCACTAACAATTAACTCAGCTAAAGTAAAACCATCATTACAATATACTGAATATTCTCCAGGATCTGCTTTTAATTTATTTACTGAAAAATAGTGATAAACTTCATCATAATAATTTATACCATCAATCTCAGTTAAGCTAAAATGTTTCCATTCTGTTCCTGGTAATCCTGAAGTATGATTCAAACACATCAATACGGTAATCTTTTTATATCGCTCATCTGGCATATAAAATCTAGGTAAAATATCTGCGACATAATCATCTAGTTTAATTTTTCCTTGTTCTACTAGTTGCATAATTGCGACTGTTACATACATTTTAGAAATTGACGCAACATTAAACGTAGCCTTTTCATTAATTGGCTCATTCTTCTTTTTATCTATTACACCTATCGCATCACTTAACACCACTTCATTATGTATAGAAATCGCATAAGATATAGCCGTATATTTTTTATTTAGTACATCTATTACAAAATCTCTTATTGTATTCATCATATTTTCTCCTTGCGTATATTTTACCAACAAAATAAATAAAAAACTGATGATTTTATTCTACATATCATCAGTTAATTCTTTTTTCACAAGAATATATTCATTTGTTCGTAACACTTCATGAAATCCATTTTTCAGAAATAAATGTATAGAAGGATTATCTATTGCAATATCATCATATAGAGTCGTTATACCATGTTTTTTCGCTTCATCACATAATAATTCTAAAGTAGTTCGCCCATATCCTTTATGTCTTTGAGATGCGAGAATAATGATACTAACAATATATATTTCTCGTTGTTCATCATAATGATAAGCAACTTCCCCAACGAATTGATTCGTTTCTGTATCTAAAACATAACGAAAGAAACGTTTATGTTCTGGATAAACTATCCATCTGTTATACCAAGATTCCCAATTTTCTTTCGGAAAAGAAACTATTCCACCATAGGCATGATTGTAAGACATTGTTTCTATGTCACTTAATAGTTTTTCTTTAAACCATAAATCATTAATGCTTGGAATATAGAATTTAACACTCATTTATTTCACCATAGATATTACAACCTTTTTTACCATGTTCTTTTGTATAATATAAAGCTTTATCGGCATCTTTAAATATACTTTCTCCTGGATTCTTTCTATCCGCAAAAGCTACACCAACGCTTAGAGATATACTTGGTAAATCATCTGTTGGATTAGACAAAGTTTCATTACAATAAGCTATTTTATCTTTAATTGTATATCCTAAGTCACTCGTCATTTCTACCATTACAATCGCGAATTCATCGCCACCAATACGACAAATATAGTCTATGTTTCTAAAAGAATGTTTTAAGGTATTCGCAACTTTTTGTAATATTTTATCTCCTATTGCATGACCATATGTATCATTTACTTCTTTAAAGATATCTACATCCACAATAATTAAAGCAAACTGATTATTCCCTGTTTCATAAATATTCAATACCTTATCAAAATATCTTCTATTTAAAAGTTCTGTTAATGCATCATATTCTGCTTCATGACGAATAATCTTTTGTGCTTCCTCATTTTCTCGATAAACTTCATTATAGTTTTCGGCTAAACTTTGTAATTCACTTGATCCTTCTAATGGGAATATTTCTCCCTTTTTAATACTTTCATTGTAATGAATTAAAGGAATAACAATTAAGTGTCGTATTGTAAAACAAAGTAATAACACTAAGAAAATCATCACAAACACAAAGATTTCCATCTTTTTAAAGATATCTTCATAAATATCTTTAGCACGAGATTGTTTATTTCTTGTGTCTGTCAATAATGTCTGCATACATTCATCTGTATGTCGAGTGATATTATTTCTCATATTTTGATAAGCATCATTACTGACTAATACTTGAGCCTTTTCTAATAGTTCACTCTTAGTCATCGCTAGTTCATTTTCAGATAAAACGACTTCTTGAACTTTTTCTGGTAATGTTTCTTTATCAATACCATTAGCTACAGCAACTAATCGCATTGAATGATATTCTGCTTTCATTAAATCATAAGAACTTTCTAACGCTTTTACTAAACTCTTATATGTATCTGTTTCAGCAAATTCAGCATGTAAAGCTTCTACCGCCTTTTCTCTACGTTTTGTGACGGTAGCTTCTTCAAAATATAAATCCAAATATTTTTGTTCTCCAGTTAAAGCATAAAGACGAGCTTGTTCCGTCAAATAATCCGATCCATCTTGCACTTCTTTTGCGGCACTTTCACATAAAATATATTGTTCTGTTACTTGTTGTAAAATATTAAATTCTTTCCAGCCCCAAAAAGAAATTACCACAAAAGCAATACATAAAATGATTCCTGTTACTATGCTAAAAGCACTAACCCTCTGTATCCTAATTTTCTTCATAACAAAACCCCTAACGATCAAGTTCAATATATTTATTTTTATTGTACTATTATCTATTTAATTTCTAAATATGATTTTAAGTGAATTTTTTTCTAATTTGACAGATAATAGATAGGTCAAAGGAGATACACATGATTTTAGATAACATAAATAAAAATTTATTAGATTTAGCAAAAGAATCTGATATCGAACTTAAAGAAGTATATGATCGAATTGACGAGGTTTGTTTCTATAACTCCAATCGAATTTTATCTAGCTTTATTGAAAACAATGTCTCTTATTCAGATTTCGCCGAAATGAATGGATATGGAGATTATGACGAAGGAAGAAATAAGTTAGAAAAAATATTTGCGACTGTATTAGGATGTGAAGATGCCTTAGTTCGTCCTCAAATCATGAGTGGTACAAATGCTTTATTTCTAACTTTCTCTGCTTTATTAAAACATGGCGATACAATGATTTCTTTAACTGGAACACCATATGATTCTCTTCAAGAAATGATTGGTTTATGTGGTGAATCTACACAATCATTAAAAGCACATGGTGTGAAATATGAACAAATTGATTTAGTAAATAATGAATTTGACGAAGATAAGATTATAGAACGTTTAAAAGAAAACAATGTTAAGCTTGTTGAAATTCAAAGATCTAGAGGATATTCATCTAGAAAATCATTAAGAATAGAAAAAATAGAACATGTCATTTCTAGAATTAGAGAAGTAAACAAAGATGTCATTATCATGGTAGATAATTGCTATGGAGAACTTGTTGAAACACGTGAACCAGGACATGTTGGAGCAGATGTAGTTGTAGGTTCGTTAATGAAAAACCTAGGTGGAGGTATCGCTTCTACGGGAGGATATGTTGCAGGAAGAAAAGATTTAATCCATATGGTTGCGGAAAGATTAACCGCTCCAGGTATTGGTAAAAACCAAGGTGCAAACTTTAACCTAAATAATTCTTTCTTTAAAGGTATATTTATGGCACCTAGTGCTGTAAGTAATGCTTTAAAAACAGCTGTATTCTCTTCTTGGATGTTAGAAAAACTTGGTTACAACAATGTTTCTCCAAGATGGAATGATGAACGAACAGATATCATTCAAACTGTAGAATTAGGTAGTAAAGATAACTTAGTTAAATTTGCTCAAGGTATTCAAGAGTCATCTCCTATCGATTCATTTGTTCGTGTCATGCCAGCACCAATGCCAGGATATCCATTTGATGAAGTTATGGCATGTGGTAGTTTTACCGAAGGAAGTACAATTGAACTTAGTGCAGACGCTCCTGTTATTGAACCATATACTTTATATATGCAAGGTGGTTTATCATTAGAATATGGTAAGTTATCTATCTTACTTGCTCTATCAAAAATTCAAAATGCATAAGGTAAAAGGAAGTTGTATTAACAACTTCCTTTTTGTCCTCCATCTATTCGGATAACAGCATTATTAATAAATTTAGCTTCGTCACTAATTAAGAATTTAACTAGATATGCGACTTCTTCAGGTTTACCATAACGTTCAACTAATATCTTTTCACATTCTTCTTTTAAGAATTCTTCATCATAACCATCCAGTTCGTTTTCTGTGCCAATAAATCCAGGTGCTATCGCATTAACATTTACATATGGTGCTAGTTGCATTGCTAGATTATGTGTAAGCGAAATAAGTGCCGCTTTACTTGCATCATAATCAATACACATTGGGTAATACGTATTGATTCCATTTGTAGAAGAAATATTAATGATTTTTCCATACTCTTGATCAAGCATATGCTTTCTTACACGACACGCACAATTAAATGCACCAATAACATTTACATCTAATGTCTTTCTAAATTCATCAGCCGTTTTCAAATGAAATAAATTTGATAAATCAATTGCCGCATTGTTAATGAGTATATCTACACCAGCTAGTTCATTTTCTATTTGTGTAACCATTCGATCTACTTCATTTTCTTTAGATACATCAGCCTGTATTGCTAAAGCACTAACATGATATTCATTTATAAGAAACTCTTTTAAAGCTAAGGCTTCACTCTTTGAGTGAAGATAGTTCACTACGATATCATAATGATTTTTCGCTAGTTCAATAGCGATTGCTTTACCAATGCCTTTAGCAGAGCCGGTAATTAATACTACTTTTCTTTTTCCCATATTTTAAAAAAGAGCTTATATTAAGCTCTTGAAGAATACTTACCATCTGCAGTAGATACAAGAATTCTTTCACCTTGTTCGATGAATTGAGGAACTCTTAGAGATAATCCTGTATCTGTAGTAGCATCTTTTGTTTGTGTAGAAGGAGCACCACTCATTGCAGGTGTTGTTTCTACTACTGTTAATTCAACTTTATCTGGAACTGCAATATCTAAGATTTGACCATCAAAGAATTGTAATACAACGTCCATGCCTTCAATTAAGAAATACTTGTTGAATCCTACATGTTCTTCACTTACTTCATAAGTTTCAAATGTTGTCATATCCATGAAGTAATAAGTGTTATCTGCTGAATATGAATATTGTGCAGATTTCTTTTCAATCATAGCTTGTTCAAACTTTGTATTTGCATTGAAATTTCTTTCTTGTGTTGAGTTTGTCTTAAGGTTCTTCATCTTAGTCTTTAAGATAGCTGCACCTTTACCTGGTTTAACGTGTTGGAAATCAATAACTACCCATGGATCACCATCAACCATTAATGTTAAGCCTGTTTTAAAATCACCAGCTTCAATTGCCATATTTATATTACCTACCTTTTTATCGCTAGTATTGTACCAATTAAGTGCTTATTTATCAATATTAGAAGATTGTTTTTTCTTCTTTATGTGACTTAATATATCTACTCCATTGGATATAACCATATGTTGTGTTTGTGAAGTAACCTAGTTTTAGAACTAATAATACATATTGTCCTGATAAAATATTAATAATTGCTTCTAAGAATGCACAAATATACCAAGCAATCCATTGTTCTCTTAATCTAAAGAAAATAAATAAACCATTCGCAACACCTACTGCTGAAGCACAAGCATCAATATAAGTGATAATTGTCTCTAATTCTTTATTTCCATTTAAGAAATCTGTTTGAATATCTAGTCCACTTAAGAAGTAACCAACAACGATTGTCCAAACAATAATCGCTACAATTACTAATACTTCTTGATAGCCTTTTAATCTTCTTACAGCTGTTAATTCATCACTATCATCATCTTTATGCTTAGACCAATTAATATAACTTAAGATATCGATTGGTAACCAGAAGAATAATGTAGTCGCAATTGTTGCAAAACGATACATTAGTACTAAACATGTACCAATTTCGGTAATTTCAACTAATACAGATACTAAGAAGTTATATCTAGATTGCTTAGAAATTAATAACTCACATAGAATATTTAAGAATGTATCTAGTAAGTATAAAAGCATAATGACAATACCATTTACGCCATTTGCACTTTCCTCCGGGAATAATACTGCCGCAATTGTCGCAAGCACCATAATCGAAACAAACCATGATTTCTCATATGTTGTAAATGCCTTAGAGAACACAAGAATAATTGCCACAGAAAAAGATAATATGAGTAAAGAAGTACCTAAGTTAAATGTAGACATTGTACTATTTACAGTCATTTCTTGATATTTTGCACTTATTTCTGTTTCTGTTGGATTTTCATGATCAAAATATAATGTTGTATGATTCTCAGTTTCATATTCATATGCTGTGATTGTATTTTCTTCTAGATTCTCATAATCTTCATAGGAATATGATTTAACTAGATACCCATCTCCATTACGATATGTCACATCACATACAGTAGAATCTTCATCATAATCTTCTTCACTTTCATCTCTAGTCATTTCTACAGTGCCTACATATTGAGTATCCCCGAAATTCTCATGCACTTTAGAAAATCCCTTCACAAATGAAA
>CAVIQY010000008.1:0-42971 GCA_963645035.1 bacterium
AATAAAATAGCTGTTACTTGAGTGAACAAGTAGCAGCTATTTTTCTTATTGTTTATAACAAATTGTTTCAATACGATCTAAGATTTTATCCATCCCTGTATGATTGATATTTGAACAAGGATATAAGCTTTCTTTTGGAATGCCTAATGTCTTAGATATCGTTTGTAATGCATTAAATAATTGGTTGTTTGATAACTTATCTGCTTTTGTACAAGCACCAAGAATGGCTATATGAGATTTTCTAGCATATTCAACCATATGAATATCATCTTCATTTGGTACTCTTCTAGAATCTAATACAATGACCATCGCTTTTAAATTTTCTCTTCTTGAAAAATATGTTTCCATTAGATAACCAAAATCAATTGCCATCTTATCGCCACCAGAAGCATATCCATATCCTGGAGCATCACAATACATATATTGATCATCAATAGAGAAGAAATTTAATAACTTTGTTTTACCTGGTGTTTTACCACTATAAGCAAGATTCTTACGATTTGTTAAACTATTAATCAAACTACTCTTACCAGAATTACTTCTACCAACAAATACAATCTCAGGTAAATCTGTTTCAGGATAATCTCTTAATGTTGTACCACTCGTAATAAATTTAGCGTCATGGTAAATCATGCTTGTACTAGTGCTTCCTTAAGCACTTGACTCATAGTCTCAACAGGAACAAATTTAACGCTCTCTTTTACTGTTTCAGGAACATCATCTAAATCCCTAACATTTGCTTTAGGAATAAGAATCTTTTTAATTCCTGCACGATGCGCAGCTAAACTCTTTTCTCTTAAGCCACCAATTGGTAATACATTACCTCTTAAAGTCACTTCACCAGTCATGGCTAAATCACTATAAACAGGTTTATTACTAATTGCAGAAACTAAAGCAGTAGTTAATGTTACACCAGCACTAGGACCATCTTTTGGTACAGCTCCTTCTGGAACGTGGATATGAACATCATGTTCACTAAAGAACTTAGGATCAATACCATATTCTTTCGCATGTGCTTTTACATAGTCATATGCAATTTCTGCACTTTCTTTCATGACATCCCCTAACTTACCTGTTAATACTAAATTACCTTTACCTTCAAAGTAATTTACTTCAACAGAAAGAACATCACCACCAAATTGTGTATATGCAAGTCCTGTCACAACACCAACTTGGTTTTTCTTTTCTTTTACGCCATAATCAAACATTTCTTTTCCAAGCCATTCTTTGATTAATTTTTCTGTAACTGTTACAGATTTCTTATTGTCATTTAGAATTGCTAGAACTGTCTTACGACATAATGAACCAATTAATCTTTCTAATTGTCTAACACCTGCTTCACGTGTGTAATGACGGATTAAGAATAAGATTTCTTTTTCTTTTAATTTAAATTGATTTGGCTTTAAACCATTTACTTTAATTTGTTTAGGAATTAAATGTTCTAATGCAATATGAACTTTATCTACTTCTGTATAAGAAGGAAGTTCGATAATTTCTAAACGATCTTGTAATGGTGCAGGAATGTTATCTAAGTAGTTTGCTGTAGCGATAAACATTACTTTAGATAAATCATATGGTTCTTCTAGATAATGATCACTAAAATAAGCATTTTGCTCAGGATCTAATACTTCTAGTAAAGCACTACTTGGATCACCTTTGTAGTCATATCCCATCTTATCAATTTCATCAATTAAGAATACAGGATTAATTACACCTGCTTGTTTCATTCCTTGAATAACTCTACCTGGCATTGAACCTAGATATGTTCTTCTATGACCTCTAATTTCAGCTTCATCTTTCACGCCACCTAAACTCATCTTAACAAACTTTCTGTTAATACTTCTAGCGATAGATTTAGCTAAAGAAGTCTTACCAACGCCTGGTGGACCAACTAAACAAATAATAGGAGAATTTAAAGAACCAGTCATTTCTTTAACAGCTAGATATTCCATGATTCTCTCTTTAACTTTCTTTAATCCATAGTGATCTTCATCAAGTATTTTTTGTACTTCTTTTAAATCACTATTATCTTCAGTAGTCTCATACCAAGGAACATTTAATAGCCAATCTAGGTAATTTCTAGAAACACTAGCTTCAGCACTACCTTGAGGAATCATTTCATATCTCTTTAATTCATCAAGAGCCTTTTTCTTTACATGTTCTGGATAAGGATTGTTTTCAATCTTTTCTCTAATCTTTTGTGTATCATCAGTAAAGTTAGATACATCACCTAATTCTTCTTTGATTGCTTTTAGTTTTTCACGTAAATAATATTCTTTTTGACTACCATCGATAGACTCTTTAACTTTGTCATTAATATCTGCTTCAATTTCATTCATCTTTTGTTGTTTTTCAAGTTCATGAATGATCATTAACATTCTTTTATTGACATTTAATTCTTCTAATAATGATTGTTTAACAGAAATATCTAAAGGAAAATATTGGGCAAATTGATCCGTTAATGTAACTGCGCTAACACCTTGCGTTAATGCATTTAATACATCAGAAGGAAAAGCTGACGCAAGGTTTCCGAATTTTCTAAATTCTTCGACAATCTTCTTTACATAAGCTACTTCTTCTAAAGAATCTCCTTCAATATCATCTAATGGTTCTACTGTCGCAACCATCATCTTATCACTGTCTTCTAAAGATACTAATTTAGCACGCTTCATTCCAGTAAAAGTTACTCTCATAAAGCCATCTTTACGACGAACAACTTTTATTTTACTTAAGGTACCAATTTGGTAGATATCTTCAACTGTTGGATCTTCTACCATAATGTCTTTTTGACAAGAGATAAATACCATACTGTCATAAGAATTGCTTGATTCTTGTACTGCATTAATAGATTTTGTGCGTCCTACTTCTACCATGACATCTTGTCCTGGGAAAATGACTACGCCACGAGTGCAAATTACGGGTAAATACAATGTTGGATTTTTCTTACTCATAAAACCTCCTTTTTGACAAAATAAGACGCTGTTTAGCGTCTTATTCATTTAATAAACGATAATCGATTGTTACTCTGCGCTATTTTCTTCAGCTTTAACAATGACTTTGTTTGCTTTATCTTTAATAAAATCTACAGCCATAGATACTTTTAAGTCTTTCTTAACTAGTTCAGCATCTAGAACTTCTTTAACTTTTTGAACATCTAATTGATATTGTTCAGCTATGTTCTTGAATTCATCTTCAAGTTGTTCTTCAGTTGGAAGTAAGTTTTCTTTCTTCGCAACTGCTTCTAATACAAGACGTAACTTAACAGATTTTTCTGCATTTTCTTTGTAGTCTTCCATTAAATCTTCAACAGATTTACCCATTGCTTTAATATAATCATTAAAGTTCATACCAAATTGTTGAACACGACCAGCTAATTGGTTAACTAAGTTTTGTTCTTCTTCTTTGATTAATGTTTCAGGAATTTCTACTTCTGCTTTTTCTACTAAGCTATTCATCAATTCTTCACTAGCTTCATTTTCTGCAGAGTTCTTCTTGCTTTCTTCTAAACGTTCACGAACTTTGTTCTTTAAATCTTCAACTGTTTCTACTTCAGGAATGTTTACATCTTGAGCAAAGTCATCATTTAATTCAGGTAAAACTTCACGTTTTACTTCACTACAATGAACTTTGAATACTACAGCTGCCCCCTTTAATTCATCAGCAAAGTAATCTTCAGGGAATGTTACGTTGATGTCTCTATCTTCACCAGCTTTGATACCAACTAATTGATCTTCAAAACCAGGAATGAATGACTTACTACCTAATACTAAGTTATGTCCTTCAGCTTTTCCACCTTCGAATTCAACACCATCTTTTAATCCAGTGTAGTCGATTACAACTGTATCACCATTTTCTGCTTCGCCATCTACTGTTTCCATTTCAGCATATGTCTTACGCATTCTGTTGATTTCAGCATCTAATTCTTCATCAGATACTACTGTTTCTTTTACTTTGTAATCAAGACCTGTATATTCGCCTAATTTAACTTCTGGTTCAACTTCAAATGTATATACAAGAGTTACACTTGTTGCGTCCATATTCTTAATATCTACATTTGGTCTAGAAATAGGTTCTACACCTGTTTCTTGCATACCAGAAATTAACCAGTTATTTAGGTTGTCATCGATTGCTTGCATCATAGCTTGGTTTTCAGAAATGTATTTCTTTAACATTTTATCTGGAACATTTCCTTTACGGAAGCCAGGGATACTAACTGCCTTAGCTAATTTCTTAAATGCTTTATTACAAGCATTTGACCATTCTTCACCAGAAACTGTTACTTCTAAGTCTCCAGTTGATTTCTCTTTTAAATTAAATACTGCTGCCATTTTATAAGCTCCTTTCAGCTATATTTCTTTTTTAACTGTAACAGTATATCAAAAATATTTATTTTCTGCTACAAATTACACAGAATTAGCACTCTTTTTCATTTCGTGCTAATTCATCATAGGACGGTTTATTAGCACTGTCAATGGTTGAATGCTAATTTTTACAATTTTCTTCCGCTTCATTCAACAAATCTTCAACTTCATGAACAATTTGATCTTTAATAAAGCTCGCTTCTGCTTCATCAAACGATAAAGGTAGATACAAATATGCTTGATGAATGAGTATCGATTTTGCTAGTTGGAATAGTGATGGATTTTTTTGATATTCTTCTTGTAATAAATCTAATGCTTTTAAAAATCCTTTACTTCTTGATACAGGAATTACTTCATCGGCGAAGAATACATATTCCACTCCATCTCTTCTTAGTGTAAATTCTTCATCAATTTCTTGTTCACTTAATGCTTCTATGATTAAAGCTGCAGCTTCTGGACAAGGATCTTTTTCTAGATATGTTTTTAGTTCCTCTACACAACTTCTTAGATTTCTTTCTTGTAATGCACTAGCTGCAGAAAGTTGTGTTTGTGCTTTACCATGCATGAGTTTCGATAATAAGTCTTCTAAACTTTCTTCGTGATTTTCTTTCTTTTCACTTTTTGCATACGCAATATCTTTTTTAAGTTTTCTTAATTCTTCTTCAACTTCTTGAGGAATATAAGGCATAGATAATTCTTTCTTTAAAAGATAATCTGCTTCTTCTATTTCTCCTTTTTGAATCGCTGTTCTAATTTCTTCTAATACTTCGTTATAGTAGTTTTCCATATTTTCACCTACTGTTAAATATAACAAAAAATCGCTTATTCAGCGATTAAATAACTAAGTGGCGTCCACGGAGGGATTCGAACCCGCGACCACTCGCTTAGAAGGCGAGTGCTCTATCCAACTGAGCTACGTGGACAACACAATGTATGATACCAAAGATTTTTTAATCTTGCAATGGCAAAATGTAATTTTTTCTTTGAATTTTTACATCATTATTTTCTAATGTAATCACCATGTAACTTGGAGCTGTACCATCACGATTACACCAAAGACTACCAGGATTGAGTAATAAAATCCCATCTTTTTCCCCTTCAAAGTAACGATGTGTATGTCCAAAACATACGATATCAGCGTGATTGATTTTTGCTAAACGAACTAATCCATCTACGCCAAAATTCACTCCTTGTCGATGTCCATGAACGAGTAAAAACCGATGTCCCCCTATTTCTAATACTAAAGATTCAGGATAATCATAGTCATAATCGTTATTTCCTCTAACTCTTGCAAAGCCACTTAAGCTTTTATATGGTAGTTCACTATCACCACAATGGAAAAAGTAATCTGCATCTTTGTAAAAATTTAATATTTGTTGTAGTGAATCAGCACGATAATGATTATCACTCACTAAAATAATCTTTGTTTTTGTCATATAAAAAGTTTACCTTATAAAAGAATAGTTGAAAATAGTAAACTTTTGTCGCTACAATAGAACTAGGAGAAATACTATGAACTTATATCCATATAACTTATATATATTATTAATTGCATTCGTCATCCTTATTATCTATACTTGCTTAACACTAAAAAAATTAGCAGTGTTATCCAAAAAAGGAAAAACAACTTCAGAAAAATTAATTCATATTCTCTATAAAGGTAATGATATCGCAACAACGATATCTAGTAGAGTTCAAACAAAGAAAGTAGTTTTATCTAAGACAATTAAAGGCTTAAAGATTTATACCATTTGGCGTGCTATCTTTAATGATTATGAAAAGAAAGATACAAAAGGTCTTAAAGAATTACAATCTTCCGCTTCTTATGTGTTACAAAAAAAGCAAGCAACTGCACTTGTTGATGAAGTTCTTGCTCATATGTTTGTTGAATAGATGTGTTATGCATCTATTTTTTTTCGTTATATTCTTTTAATGTAATTCCTGTTTCATAAATTTCTTTAGCTACTTCTTTACCAACATAACGGTAATGATAGTCTTCTCCATCGTTTGTTTCGATAAAGCCAAATTCATATGCATGCTCTTTTAGCCAATCGGATTGTTCACTTAAATAAAAACTATCGTCTAGTAACCCTACTACATTAAAATCAATTGCTAATCCTAGTTGATGTTCATCATGTCCTGGTTTAGCGACATAAGAATCTACGTTATCCCCTAGCTTAGTTTTTGCATCTTCATAAAGAGCTTTTTGATTTTCATAAGACACGTAACCTGTAGAAATACTTAAACCACCACAACCATTATTACTATCAATATCAGCACTAATGGACGAACATAATTCTTCTAATGGCTCTTGTATTCTTTCATCTACTAAAACAGTATAAGAACTAGGAATCGTTTCTTTTAATTCTTGTAAATTCGTAGGAATACGGGTACTAACTGTATGTGTATCATCTAGATAAATATCTGTTCCATTCGCTCTTTCTACTAATGTAGAAGATTCACTATAGGAATCACTTTTTGTTAAGTATGCTTCTACATCATCAAAAGAATAATCTTTTAAATAGTTAGCTAATGTTTCAACATCAATAAGATCTCTAGTCTTTTCTACCATTTCAACAATATGTTCTGGTGTTTCATCCCATAAGACTTCAGAGAGTATCTTATATTCAATTGAATGATAGATATTAAAATCATCTGCTTCAATAAAAGAAATAAATACATTAGGCGCAATAGAATATTCAATAATATAATCTATTTCTTCTTTATTTAGATATTCTTTAATTAGCTTTCTACTTCGTTCGTCTTTATAAGGATATCTAGCTAATTCATCGTAATGGATATTCATAATGGAAATACAAGCTATCGCAATACATACAATCGATGTAACAAATATAGCTGTCCATTTCTTTCTTGGTTTTTCACTTAATAATTCGAGTTGTTTCATAATTAATCACTATTATATCATTGTTGCAAGTGTAATGCTTCATACACTTTTTCTGCTGTCTCTTTTGGTACAACTTTTTCTATTTCTTCTAATGAAGCTGCTTTTAAATTGGAGAACGATCCAAAAGTCTTTAATAGTAGTTTCTTTCTTTTTGGACCAATCCCTTCAATTTCATCTAATATGGATTTTGTTTGTGCTTTTGATCTCAATTTACGGTGGTAATTTATCGCAACACGATGCACTTCGTCTTGCATACGTGTTAACAAGAAGAATAAAGAACTATCTTTATCAATTTCAAAAAGTTCTCCATCTTCATCCATCAAAGCATTTGTATTATGATGATCATCTTTAACTAATCCCATAATCTTAATATCTATTCCAAGAGAATCAATAATTTCTTTTGCGGCATGAATTTGTGGTGCGCCACCATCTACAATAATTCCATCAGGCATATGACCATTATCATTAAGTAATCTAAAATATCTTCGATAAATCACTTCTTTCATGGAATCAAAATCAGAATTACCTGTATGTAATTTAAATAATCGATAATCTTTCTTTTGTGGATAACCATCTTCATATACAACACAAGATGCGACGGTAAATTGGCCACTAATATGGCTATTATCAAATAGCTCAACACGATTCATTGGATGTTTAGCTAAAGATGATAATTTCTCTACTGCTTTTTCAATTTCTGTATCTTGTTTTTCAGCTGCTTCAAACTTTTGATTTAATTGTTTTTTTGCATTATCAATACACATATCAATTAGCTTTTGACGATATCCTTTTTGTGGTAAGAATATCTTCATTTCTAAAGCTTCTTCTAACATTGTAATATCTGTATCACTTGGTAAAACAAGTTCACTCGCTTTAGGGTGTTCATCATAATATTGCATGATAAAGTTAATAAATGTTTCACTAGGATCATCATATAAAGGTCTTAAACGATATTCTTTCGATAAGATTGTGCCATTACGTACTAAAAAACCAGCTATCGCTATATAGCCTTTATCATAGTAGTATGCAAAAGCATCTTTACTACCCTTTTGATCCATTTCTATCATTTGTTTATCTACGACTCTATCAATAGACTCAATTAAACGTTTATATTCACTTGCTTTTTCAAAGGCTAATTCTTCACTAGCCGCATACATTTTCTTTTTTAAATCTTCTTTAATTTCTTTTGTATCCCCATTTAAAAAACGAGTTACTTCTTCATTCATTTTGGTATAAGTATCAGGGGATATATCTTTTTCACATGGTCCTAAACATTGTCCCATATGGTAATACAAACATACTTTATTGGGTATACGATCACATCTTCTATATGGATATAAAGACTGTAATAGTTTTTGCGTATCTCTAGCTGCAGAAGCATCAGGAAAAGGTCCAAAATATTTAGAATGTTTATCTTTCTTTGTGTCTCTAGCAATTAATAAACGAGGATATTTTTCCTTTGTTAACTTAATATATGGATAACTCGAATCGTCAATAAACATGATGTTATATTTAGGACGATATTTTTTAATTAAGTTAATTTCTAATACTAAAGCTTCTTTCTCGGAACTAGTCACAATATAATCAAAATCTTCAATATTCGATACCATTTTGGTCGTCTTAAAATCATGTGCACCAACAAAGTATTGATTCACACGGTTATGAAGATTTTTTGCTTTACCAACATAAATAATTTCACCATTCTTATCTTTCATTTGATAAGATCCTGGTTCATTAGGTAAAGTTGCTAATTTTGCTTTGATATATTCCTTATTCATTTCTTCATTTCTACTACTGTCGCTCCAGTACCACCTTCTTGAGGCATACCAATACGATAGCTCTCTACATATTTATTTCTTTTTAATTTTTCTTGTACTGCTTTTCTTAAAGCGCCACTACCATCACCATGAATAATTCTAAAAGAAGTTAAACCATGAAGTCTAGCTTCATCCATATAACTATCCATTTTATCCATTGCTTCATCAACATGTAATCCAATTAGATTACATTCCAAAGGCATACTAGAATAAATATTATGGTTTTTAACCGTCACAATCGTTTCAGGCTTTTCTTTTGGTAGCATCTTTGTACTTTGTCGAATTTGATTCTTTTTTACATGTAATTCTCTACCATTCAAAGAAATAACAATATCTTTTTTACGAATTTCTAAGATACGTGCAATTTGATTACTACTAGCTAATTCCACAATATCCCCTACTTCAAATTCTTCATTTTCATTAGTAGGAATAATTTCTGTTTCTTCTGTCGTTTTTAATTTATTACGCGTATTTAGTACTTCATGATATTTTGCATGTTTCTGTTTACGCATTTCTTGAAGAATTTCATCAGCTTCTTTTTTGGCATTTTCGATATATTTTTGTGCTTCATCTTCAGCATTTTGTTTCCAACGAGATTTTTCTATTTCATAGTTTTTACGATCGAGTTCTAATTGTTTTGTTTTCTTTTCTAATTCTTCTAATTTTCGGGTATATTCTTCTTCTTTACGACGTGCTTCTTTTAATTCTGTATCTAAAGTTTCAATCAATTTATCTTCTTGTGTTTTCGCTTGTCCTTTTAAAAATCTAGCATAATTCACAATATTTTTAGGTAAACCATATCTTAAAGCAACTTCAAAAGCATTACTTTGTCCTGTTACTCCTTCAAAATAACGGTATGTCGGTTGTAACTTTTGCATATCAAATTCAACACTAGCTAAAAGTATATCGTTATGCCTTTTACCATATGCTTTTAAACGACTATAGTGCGTTGTAGCAACCGTCATCGTACCTCTATTTCTTAATTCATTTAATAAAGAAATAGCTAAACTTTCTCCTTCTTGAGGATCTGTACCAGAACCAACTTCATCTAATAATACAAGAGATTCATTTGTAGCATAACGGGCTACTTCTGCTTGTTTTTTTGTATGAGCACTAAAAGAACTTAAGCTAGATACAACACTTTGATCATCTCCAATATCTGCAAATACACGGTCAAAGAAAGGAACTGTCGCTTCTTCTGCTGTAACTGGTAAACCACAATATGTCATAAGCACAAATAAACCAATGATTTTCATTGAAACTGTTTTACCACCAGTATTAGGACCAGTAATTAATAAAACACGTTTTGGATCAACTAAATGATATGTATTCGCGACTACTTTTTCTTCGTCAATAAGAGGATGTCTTGCTTTAATTAATTCAATCTTCTTTTCTTCTGTTAAAGTACTTACTGTAGCGTTTCTTTGTTTACCCCACTCTGCTTTAGCAAATAAAGCATCTAATAAAGCACAAGTTTCAACGTTTGCGAGTTCTTCTTCAGCTACACTTCTAACGTAATCTGTACATTCTCTTAAAATTCTAGCGATTTCATCTTGTTCTTCCGATAATAATTCTTGTTTATGATTATTTGCACGAACAACACTTGCTGGTTCAATATAACTAGCTTGACCACTAGCAGAATCACCATAGACTAAACCACCAAATGTATTTTTTTCTGTAGCCTTAACTAAAACAACAGAACGACCATTTCTTGTTGTGACTATACCATCCACGACACTACTAGCGTGACTTGCAATAAATTTATTCATTGCGTCTAATATCGCATTATCAGCTCGTCTTAAGTCTGCACGGATTCTCTGTAATTTTTCTGATGCACGATCTACTACTTCACCATAGTCATTAATACAAGATGTGATTTTAGAATATGTTTTTTGATGACATACTAAAGAACTAAAGTAATCTAACGTAGCGGGATGAGCAAAATCAATTGTCTTTTCAAATTCTTGTATACCACGAATTCCATCTATAAAATGAGCAATTTCAATCAAATCTAATCCTGTTAATGTTCTCCCTTTTAAAGCTAGATTTAAAGAATCAGAAATATCTCTTATGCCTAAAAAAGGAACCGACCCAAAACGCACAACAATTTGTAGTGCTTCTTTAATTAATTCATTTTCTCTTTTTATAATTAAACGATCATAAGAAGGTTTCATCTCTTGTATGTTCTTTTTACCAAGAGAAAAAACACAAAGATTTTCTACTTCTTCAATAATGACATCTAACTCAAGACTTTTTTCTAAACTCATATTAATTACTCTTATCTGTATATCCTTGTGTTTCTAACCAATCACGAATCGTTTCTTTATCACTATCTGGTGTATCTTTTACTTTTTCATAGATTTCATTTACTAAATCATTTGATTCTGTAGATACCCCTAATAACTCACAACCTTTAATTGCTGTTTCATTTACTACACTAAGGAATGAATTTCTATAAATCACATTACCATTACTAAATATAGGCATTCTAATCACTGTAGAAATTACAACAATCCAAATCGTAGCTGTAAGTAAACCAAATATACCACCAAGTAATGAACTAATTTCTTTTATTCCTGGTATCTTATGCATACCATCAAATAATTTACTTAATAGGAAAAAGATAATCTTACATACTAGAAATAAAATCACAAACCATGCGGCTCGATTTGCTAAAGCATATACTTCACTAGCAAAAAGTGTATGCTGTAAAGGAACAATCGATTTTGGTATAACAGCAAAATAGCTACTACCAATATCAGAATATCGCCAAGCCACAAAGAACGATATAATCGTTCCAAATAAGTCAATTAATTGGCTAACAAAGCCACTTTTAATCCCTTTATAACATAAAATACAATAAAATACTAAAATTGCTATATTAATGAAAAATATATATTTTTCTGGAATTGAAATCATAATGTCCTTCTTTCTACTTGTCTAATGTTAACGAACATTCTATTTTTTTACAATATTGTGTTACGATATTAACCATGGCAAATCAAATTATTACATTAAAACTAAATGAAACTCAAATCAAAAAAATTGAATCTACTTTTTATCAAAACAAAGTAAAGAAAACACCACCTTATGCTTATTATCAATTAAAATGCGAAGGTTGTGTAATTACCGCTTATACGAGTGGTAAGGTCGTTTTCCAAGGTATAGATGCTGAGATATACGCTTCCTCTTTTATGCAAAAAAAAGAAGTAACTTTACCTCAAGCAGGAAGCGATGAAGTAGGAACTGGAGATTATTTTGGACCAGTTGTCGTATGTGCTTCTTATGTCGATGAGAAAGTAATGAGTTTAATTCAATCATTAAATGTAAGAGACTCCAAAGCGTTAACAGATATTGAGATAAGAAAAATAGCTCCAGAACTAGAAAAGAATGTAATTCATAGTACTTTAGTATTAATGCCTAGTAAATATAATAAAGTACATGAAACAACAAATCTAAATGCAATTAAGGCAAAGATGCATAATCAAGCCTACATCAATTTAAGTAAAAAAGTAGCTTTACCTGATTTTAAAATTATTGATCAATTTGCACCAGAACCTTTGTACTATCGTTACTTACAAAATGATCCAACTGTAATCAGAAATATTCACTTTGAAACAAAAGCTGAAGATAAATATCCTTCTGTTGCGATTAGTAGTATGATAGCACGTAATGCTTTCTTAGATGCAATGGATAAGATGAACGCAGCATATGATATGGAATTTCAAAAAGGTGGTGGCGATTTAGCCACAAAATGTGCTGAAGAATTTGTTAAAAAATATTCTTTTGAGCGATTACATGAAGTTGCGAAAATTCACTTTAAAAATACAGAAAAACTGAAATAAGAATAAAATTTACTATTTTTATAGATTTTAAACATTTTTATTGTTTAAAATCTATTTTTATTATATATTTTCTTTGGAGGTATAGCTTTATGAAACTATTACGAGTAAAAGCATATCATTTTAAAAATTGTAAAGATGGTTTTACGATTGATTTCGTTGCTAAATCTAAGAAAACAATGGAAGACAAGGAATATGAACTACAAGAAATTGATGATTCTCTTTATGTATTTAATACCATTGCCTTTATTGGAAAAAATGCTTCTGGTAAAACAACAGCAATCGAATTACTAGACTGTTGTTATTCTATACTTCAAGATTTTCGCCTAGAAAATAAAAATTATTCATACGATAACATTGAACTAGAGATTTTCTTTTATCATGAAGGTTATATCTATCGTTATACTACTACCCTTCATTCTGATTCATCACTTGCAAATAAAGCGATTTTTGCAAATCAAATATTAGAAAAGAAAAAATATTCAAAAACAAATTTAAAAGAATTATATTTGCTTGATAAATTTAAACCAGTAAAAGATATTGGTATATTACCTGAAGATTCTTCTATTGTTTTCTTTGTGTTAAAAAAGAAACAAACTCGTGCAATATATTTTGATAGTAATGGTTTTGGAATCGATACATACCAGCTACTATTTAAAGCAATGAAAAATTATGATTTATCCCCTACCTATCTTTCTACGATCATTAAAATTTTTGACGATACAATCCAAAACTTAGAGATTGTTGATGATCATAACTATAAATTAACTTATCACAATGTCACTGAATACATATCCGATAAAGAACTAATTTATTTGTTATCGAGTGGAACAACCAAAGGTATATTTCTATATATGATTGTTGCAGCTTCATTACAAAATGGTTTTGATTTACTAATTGATGAAGTAGAGAATCATTTCCATAAGACATTAATTGAAAATATGCTAAGTCTTTATAAAGATAAAAATGTAAACAAAAAGAATGCTACATTAATTTTCACAACACATTATTGTGAGGTTTTAGATTTATTTAATCGTCAAGATAATATATGGATATCAAAATCAGAAGGACAAGTATATTTAACAAATATGTATGAGTCCTATAATATACGGCCTGAACTTCTTAAGAGTAAACAATTCTACAATAATGCTTTCCAAACATCTGTAAATTATGAAGAACTCATGAATTTAAAGAGGCTTTTAAAACAATGAAATACTTAATCATGTGTGAAGGTCCTAATGAACTAGAAATAATAAAAATCCTATTAGAAAATCATTTATTTCTATTCACTGAAGACGACCTTCTTGGGTTAACACCTTATCACGCGAGACAAATTGCTTCAAATGGTCAAGTTAAAACCGAATTAAATCTATATACAGGACAAGTGAAAGTATTAAGAATTGGTGATGGATTGAATGAGAAATTAAAAATACCTAGTGAATATAAAGATAAGATTACTTCAGTTGAAAAATACTGTACTAAACCAGAACTAGAAATGCTATTAATTATTGCAGAAAATTTAACATCAGAATTTGAAAAACAGAAATCAAAAACTAAGCCTAAGAGTTTTGCTAAAGAAAAGATTCATCTTGGTAAGAAACGTTATGATAATAGCACAGCATTCTATAAAGATTACTTTGGAAATAATCCCAGTTTACTTGTTCAATGTATCAAAGAATATAAACATCTAAAAGGTTCGCATAAAAATGATGAAGGATATTTAGCAGACTTGCTAAAATAATCTTTCAAAAAAGTACTATGAATGTTTGTCCATAGTACTTTTATTTTTATAACTCTGCGTTCTTTACTTTTTCTACAGATAATTTAATTGTATTTTCTAGTTGTACAAGTTCTACTCCTGCAGCTTCTAGCATCTTTTTACTAGCTTGAGTCGTTTCTGTTTGTGCATATTTATCTGATTCATAGACGATTCTTTTTATGCCAGATTGAATAATAGCTTTAGCACATTCATTACAAGGAAATAAAGATACATAAATTGTACAACCACTAACAGATCTAGGACTATTTAATATTGCATTTAATTCAGCGTGTACAACAAAGGCGTATTTACTAGTTAGTACACCACCTTCTCTTGACCAAGGGAATTCATCATCACTACAACCTTTAGGAAATCCATTATATCCTACAGAAACAACACGGTGATTTTCATCAACAATCGCTGCACCTACTTGTGTATTTGGATCTTTTGATCTTAATGCGCTTAAATGTGCTAAACCCATGAAATATTCATCCCAAGTTAATGTATTTTCTCTTTTATCCATCGTACGCTCCTCCTTAATCTAAGTAAAAATGAATACTTGTACTATATAACGATTCTAATCTACCACATAAATAATCTGCGTAAAATCCTAAACCGTGATCTTTTTCAAATTGTAATATATTTACATCTGTTCCTACATACATTTCATTTTTAGAAATATCTCTTTTGGTAAACGCAACACCATTAAGAAGTAATAGTAAACAAATTGTACAGATTTGATAGTTTCTTTGTAATTTACGATCAATTGAATATACATCAAACGAATAACTTAATAGTATTCCAATTAAAAAACCACCAAAATGAGCTAATACACCAATGCCTGGCATAAAGTTAACAATTAAGTTCACACCTACAGTATAAATTAAGCTTTTTCTAACAACAGGATCATTAATCGCTCCACTTCTTACAATCATCATGATTTCCGTTGCCATTAGTCCATATAAGCCTCCAGATAAGCCAACTAAAACAGTATTTCCATCTCCAATAAAAGATATTAAACTACCTGTAATTGTAGATAAAGCTAAGATAATCGCAAAACGTAAACTACCATAATATTTTTCTAATACAGAGCCTAAAGAATATAAGGCAACCATATTCATAAATAAGTGCCAAAATTCAACATGAACAAAGCCTACTGTAAGTAATCGCCATATTTCACATGCCGAAACAAATGCTTTATAGTACGCACCAAAAAGAATGGCATTTTCTGTAGCTGTTAAACCCGTAGGCAAATAATTGATACATAAATATACAACGATACATATAGCCATTACACTATATGTAACTTTCATCTTTTTAAATGGAATCATTCTTCGCTTTCCTTACGTAAAATATCTAATAATTCATTAAAGTAATCAGGTAATGGAGCTTCAATGGTCATTTCTTTTTGCGTTCTAGGATGAACAAAAGTTATCTTATAAGCATGCAATACTTGACCATTTGTATTCATATATGGACATTTCTTTCCATATTTTTCATCCCCCATTACAGGATGATTGATATATTTCATATGAACACGAATTTGATGTGTACGACCTGTTTCTAATGCACATTCTACATAAGTAGACTTACCAAAACGTTCTAACACTTGAAAATGTGTTCTCGCATCACGACTTCCTTTATCTGTAACGGTCATCTTTTGTCTATCTCTAGGATCTCTACCAATAGGCGCATCAATCATGCCATTATCATGAACAATATTGCCCATTACAATAGCTCTGTATTCTCTATGACATGTTTTCGTTTCTAGTTGCTTTGCAATTTCTACATGCGTAAAATCGTTTTTACAAGCAATAATACAACCGGTTGTATCTTTATCTATACGATGAACAATTCCAGGTCTTAATACCCCATTAATCCCTGATAAATCTTTGCAATGATAAAGAAGTGCATTGACTAATGTTCCTGTATAAACGCCACTAGCAGGATGAACTACCATTCCTTTTGGTTTATTAATCACAATTAAATCACTATCTTCATAAAGGATATCTAAAGGAATATTTTCAGGTTTTGTTTCTAAGTTTTCCATTTCTGGTACTTCTACAAATATTTCTTCATTTGTAGAAACTTTATAACTACTTTTTACTTGTTTCCCATTCACAAGAATCTTACCTTCTTCAGATAACTTTTGAATAAAAGATCTAGATAATTCAGAATGAGTACTTAAATAACGATCAATACGGATTCCATCTTCTTCAACAATTAAATTTAAATTAGACATTCTGTTTCTCTTTCCTTTCTTCTAGTAACATGACAATTAATAAGATTCCTACTCCTATACATAAAGCTGAATCAGCGATATTAAATACAGGGAAATTATAACCAAATGGATATGTATCAATAAAATCACGTACATAGCCTAAAAGACAACGATCATATAAATTTCCTAATGCCCCAGAAATCATTAATGCTAAAGCAACACAATAAATCTTTTTGTTTTCTTTTTTCATCTTAACAAAGAAATAAATTAATATTGCAGTTTCAATGACACCAATAATAATTAAGAATATTCTTTTGCCTGATAACATACTCCAAGCTACACCTGTATTTTTTACATAAGTGATATATAAAAAGTGAGGAATTAACTCAATTTGACCATGTAAGCTAGGTGTATATTGAATATAATATTTAGAAACTTGATCGAATATAAACACAAGAATCATAATAAAATAATACATAGATTTAACCTCTTTCTCCCATTAGTGCTTTTTCTTTATCTTCAATAAATTGATTTGTATATAAGCGATAATAATATCCCTTTTTCTTTAAAAGCTCTAAATGCGTTCCTTGCTCGACTATTTTACCATGTCGAATAACTAATATCTTATCCGCATTTACGATTGTTGACAAACGGTGAGCGACAATAAATGTTGTTCTACCTTTTTTCACTTTATCTATTGTTTGTTCAATCACTTGTTCTGTTTCGGTATCAACTGAAGAAGTCGCTTCATCAAGAATAAAGATTGAAGGTTTCGCAATTACAGCTCTAGCAAAAGAAATTAGTTGTTTTTGACCAGTAGATAATCTACCTCCACCTTCACCAACATCTGTATCATATCCTTCTTCTAATTCCATAATAAATTTATGCGCATCAACTAATTTACATGCCTCAATAATTTCTTCATCTGTCGCATTTAAATTACCAAAACGAATATTTTCTTTAATTGTGCCACTAAATAAGAATGGAGATTGTAAAACATAACCAATATTGGAATGTAACCAACCTATTGAACGTTTACGATAATCAACACCATCGATTCGTATTTCTCCATGAGTTGGTTCATAGAAACGACATAATAGATTAATGATTGTACTTTTACCAGATCCTGTTTCTCCAACTAGTGCAACAGTTTCACCAGCTTTAACACTTAAATTAAAATCTTTTAAAATATATTGTTCATTTTGGTAATAGAAATCGATATTTTTAAATTCGATATCGCCTATTAGCTTTTCATAGTTTTCTATTTTTGGTTCAAAGATTGTACCATACTTTTCGATTACTTCTTTCGTATCCACAATCTTAGGTTCTTCATCATATAAAGATAAAACACGTTCTGCACTAGCTTGTGCCATTTGTAATTCAGCAAATAAACTAGCAATTTGATTTAATGGATCAAAGAATTGTCTAGCATATTCAGTAAACATCATTAAAGTTCCAAATCCTAAAGCCCCTGTTAATACTTTATTGCCACCATATACTAAGATAAAAGATAGTGATAAAGAACTAAGTGAGAATACAATAGGATAAAACATAGAAGATAACTTAGCCGCATGGATACTCGTTTTACGCATTAAGCTAGTATGTTCGTTAAATTCTTTAAAATTTATTTCTTCTAAGACAAGTGTTTTTGTTGTTTTCGCACCCATGATACCTTCATTAAAACCATTTGTTATCTTAGAATTCACTTTTCTTACTTCGCGATAATTCTTTAGTATTTTTAGATTAAAGTATCTTGTAATCCAAGCAAGTAGTGGAACAATGACTAAGACCATAATTGCTAGTTTCACATTTACACTAAACATGACAATTACAGATCCTATCATGACACTTACGCCCCAAAATAAATCCATTAAAGACCAACTTAATATTTCTGATAATCTAGACACATCACTCGTTAATCTAGATAATAACCAACCAGCTGGAGTAACATCAAAATAGGAATACGACAAAGATTGTAATTTTTCAAATAAACTCTTACGCATTTCATATGCAGTATCCATTTCCATATGTCCTGCTAACATAAAATAACGATAAACAGCTAATGCTTGAACTAATGCACCTAATGCAAAAATAAGAATAAATAGATGTAACTCTTTCGCAGAACCAACACCTGTCGCAAATGTATCAATCGCTATCTTATTCATAAAAGGAAGTGCCACATCAAATAACGCAATAAACGTATTTAATAATGCGAGTTTTACAAAACGATGTTTTTGATTTTTTAATAATCCAAATATTCTTTTCCATAGTGATAAGTCAAAAGAATCTGTATTATATGTTTTTTCTTCAAAACGTACGACTGTCATGCGTTCACCTCCTCTACATAAGAAGATTGAATTTCATAAATTCGTTTATATAGACCATCTTGATGAATTAATTCATCATGTATGCCAGAAGCACTAATCGTGCCATTTTCAATGACATAAATATAATCCGCATCTTTTGCACTATTTACTCTTTGCGTAATGATGATTTTTGTCGTATCTTTACGTAATTCATTTAAAGATGCACGAATACTTGCGTCAGTTTCGGTATCAACAGCGCTTAATGAATCATCAAAAATAAAGATTTTATTATCATTCATTAAAGTACGAGCAATCGCAATACGTTGTTTCTGACCACCAGATAAAGTAACTCCTTTTTCTCCTACAAGAGTTTGATATCCCTCTTCAAAACTTTCGATTACATCGTGAATATGGGCCATCTTTGTTACTTTCGTTACTTCGTCAAAAGAAGAAGTTGGTTTACTTAAACTAACATTTTCATAGATTGATTTAGAAAATAAGAATGGTTCTTGTAATACAATACCTACTTCTTTTCTTAAATATTCTTTTTGAATTTCTCTTAGTTCATATTGATCTAACAAAATAGATCCTGATGTGTAATCATATAAACCAGTTAATAAATGTACTAATGAGCTTTTACCACTTCCTGTAGGCCCAATAATCGCAATGGTAGAGCCTCTAGGAATATGCATATTAATATCATGTAATACGGGACTAGACGCATCATCATATTGGAAACTTACATCTTTAAATGTTATTTCTCCTTGAAGAATAGGAGTAATACCAGAAGTTGTGTCTTCTTCTTTCTCATTGAATATTTCTACAATACGGCTAGTTGCAACAGAACTTTTCCCAATATCCGAAAGAATACGACCAAGTTGTCTTACTGGCCAAAGAATCATTGAGATATAAGAAATAAACACAAAGAAATTACCAATTGATAAACTACCATTTCGAGCTTCTTCAATGCCAAAATACAAAGTAATTAAAATTTGTAACATACATATTGCGTCACTTGTAGACCAATATCTACCTAGTAAATGCATCATATGGAAGGTCAAATCTCGATAATTTTGATTTTCTTGATCAAACTGTTCAGCTTCATATTTTTCTTTGCCAAAAGCTTTTACAACACGTATTCCAGATAAATTTTCTTGTACTCTTGTAGTTAAACGAGCTTCGGAATCATCACTATCCATAAATGCTTTTTGATTACGTTGGTAAAAATACATTGCATAAACAAATAAGATTGGCATTAAGCATATAGACTTTAATGTTAATGCAGGATGAATATTCCATAGTAATACACTCGCAATCACAATCATCGAAATCGAGCGTACAATTTGTTGAAGTTGGTTACCCATTACCTTACGAATTTGTTCTACATCACTTGTACATTTTTGTACTAATTCCCCTGTTTTTACTTTGACGTGATACGCATATGGTAATTTTTGTAAGTGATTATATAAATCATTTCTTATTGCATAAACCATATTCTCCGATATCTTGCCACTAAGATAACCACGATAATATAGAGATAAACTAGATGCTACATAGATAGCAACAATGGTAAAGCCACCTATCCATAAATGCTTTTGTATAAAAGAAATACCACCTATACTAGAAATAAATTGATTTAAATAGTGATTTTCAATAGGTTGTTCGTTAATCACATTATCAATAAAAAAAGAGAACACTAAGGGATGAAGTAAGCTAAAAAATACTGAGAGTATCCCACACAAAACCATGAGAACTAAACTCAATCTATTTCCTTTTATATACTTTTGAATAAAACTCTTTTTTGTCATATAACTCCTAAAAAAAGCCAGGACTTATTGGCTTACTTTGTAGCTTTTAAGTGCCTGGGCTATTTGATCTGGACATGATGTTGGTTTAAAACCACATTGAATTCCATCAAGACGATTGATTACATCATCAATGTCTTGTCCTTTAACAAGTGCGGCAATTCCTTTTAGATTACCATTGCAACCACCAATCACTTCTAAACTTTCTATTTTATTATCATCACTAATAACAAAATTCATTTGTTTAGAGCATACTCCTTCAGGCTTATAACTATATGTCTTCCCCATTGTTATCACTCCTTTTAACAATAAATGTATTTTAGCACATGACTTATAAAATAGATAGAAGTTTACTTAATGTCTAATTCTATTGGTTTATCCATTTCATCTGATACATATTTTCCATTCTTTTTTCTTTGTTTAACACATTCTGTCAATAAATATTCGATTTGTCCATTTACTGATCGAAAATCATCTTCCGCCCACGAAGCAATTGCGTCATATAACTTACTAGAAAGTCTTAATGGAATTTGTTTCTTACTTGATTCACCCATTAATACAAACTACCTGAATTCACTACAGGTTGGGCATCTTTATTCCCGCATAATACAACTAATAAGTTCGATACCATAGCAGCTTTTCTTTCATCATCTAATTCTACAATATCATTTTCTTTTAGTTTACTAAGTGCCATTTCTACCATACTAACAGCACCTTCAACAATCATCTTTCTCGCATCAATAATTGCGGAAGCTTGTTGTCTTTGTAACATCACAGCAGCGATTTCTGGTGCATAAGCAAGATATGTAATACGAGCTTCTAATATTTCAATACCAGCTTCTTCTACTCTAGATTGAATTTCTTTTTTAATTCTTTCCGCAACAACAGAACTAGATCCTCTTAAGCTACCATCATCTGCTACACCATCACCTGTTGTGTCTACATTTTCCGCAATATCATACGGATAAATTCTAACTACATCTCTTAATGCAGTATCTGACATTAAAGAAAGGTATTCTTTATAGTTATCTACATTAAATACAGCTTTAGCAGTATCTACTACTTTCCAAGTTACTGCGATACCAATTTCTACAGGATTACCTAATACATCATTAATCTTTTGACGATTATTATTTAGTGTCATTGTTTTTAAAGAAATTTTCTTACTTAACATTTGTCCACTAACTTCGATTCCTTTTACATCGCCACTTTGATTTAATTTTGTACTAGCAGCAGGATTAATTGCAGAGCAGAAAGGATTAACATAATAGAATCCTTCCCCTTTTAATGTACCTACATATTTACCAAATAAAGTAAGTACTAAAGCTTCTTGTGGTTTTAATACTTTTAATCCTAAAAAGAAAATCCAACCTAAAGATACATATATAATACTGATTATTAAAATTAGTCCTGAATCTAATGCACCACCTACAATAATTCCAAGTACTGCAACTAAATAAAGAAATACAAATAAGATTAACATTGCCATTCCATTACGATTCTTTTTTAATTCAATTTCTGTCATTAGTTTTTCCTCCACACATATCTATGTGATATCAATATGATATCACACACTTACTATATGTAAAGAAAAAGATGGTTTTACCCATCTTTATTGCTTTTAAAATTATAACAGCGAAAATTAATCAAAACTAACTAATTTAGCAGTATAAGTAACTGTACCTTGATAACTTCCTGCTTGTAAATCAGTTGTACTACCTGCTGTAAAAGTTAATGTTGCAGTAGTAGCTGTTTTATATACTCCTGGATTTAAACTTAAAATAGTATCATTAGCATTTACATTATCAACACCTTTTTTCACTGTATAAGTTAATATATTACCTTTACTTTTCATTGTAAATGCTTCATTTTCACCATTACCTTTAATACTAATATTTAACTTTTTACCATTTTCGATATTTGCTGAATTTACTGTAACATCACCAGTTTGAGAACCACTTGTTAAATTGATACTACTATGAATTGTCCATGTATAAGAGCTATCAACTTTATATGTTACAGTTGTATCTCTAGTATCAGCTGTTGGCGTTGGATCTTCCGCAAGAACTGTACTCATACTAGTTCCCATCATGATAGCTGACATTCCAATAATAGCTAATTTATTTAAATTCATATTCTTCCTCCCTTGTAAGAATAAAATCTTTTCTGTATTTCTTTTACTATCTTAATCTAATTTCTTGTGAATTAACAGCTTTTTTTAAAAGAAGTGCTTATTAGTCACTTCTTTCGACTTCTTTATGTTCTAAAAGATTAGAGCTAGCTTCAGGAAGTTCAAAGTAGAATGTACTACCTTTTCCTTCTTCACTAATTACACCATAGAAAGCGTGATGTAGTTCTAATATTTCTTTAACAATGGCTAAACCAATACCACTACCTTTTGTAAAGCGAATATGTTCAGCGTTAATCTTATAATATCTTTCCCAAACATTAGGTAGATTCTCTTTAGAGATACCTACACCATGATCTTCAACTTCTAAGCGAATATTCTTTTCTTTTCTGAAAACACGAATTTCAATGTTTTTATTTTCCTGAGAATAATTAATCGCATTCGTCATGAAGTTATTGAATACTTGTTCAATACGTTTTTCATCTGCTTCAATAAATAAGTGTTCATCGATTTTTGTTGTAAATGTATAACCATCATTTACTGCATAAACATCATATTTTCTTAGTTCTCTTTGTACTAATAGCGATAAATCAAATACAGATGGATTTAATGAGATTTTCTTTTCTTCTAATTTTGATAAATCTAACAAATCATTTACTAGATACGTTAAGCGTTTTGCTTCATCAATGATGACTTGGCAATTCTCATCTGTTTTTTCACCAGGTAAATCTTTCATCATTTCGCCATATCCACTAATCATCGTTAATGGCGTTCTTAGATCATGCGAAACATTAGCGATTAAATCTCGTTTTGCTTTATCTGCCTTTTGTATATCAACAGAAGCTTGTTGTAATGTTTCATTTAACTCAAATACTTCTTGATAAGCATTTACTTTATCGTTATAGGTATATGATCCTTTAGCGATATTTTTCGCAGATTCATTTAAAGATATTAATGGTGCTGCTATATTACGATTCATGATAATCACTAAGATTACAACTACAAGTAATACAAATAATGAAATAATCCATAATTGTTTTGTTAATGTACTAACAGTCGCATCAACTGGAGTAATACTTGTATTCACCATAACAATATAGGTATTATCCGCAACATCAGCTATTTTTGTATAAGTAATATCTTTAATCGTAGATTTTTCTGTACCATCAAAAGATTCACTTTTTGTCGATAGATACGAATTATTATTTACTCTAGCTTCAGATATTTCACGTACTAATTCTTCATTACTCATGCGGTATAATACACAGCCTACATTACCTGCATAAATACTGCTACTTTCACTATAGATACGAATACATAAATCATTTTCTGCAGAAACACGATACATCGTATCCGATAAGTCATCTTTCGCAATGGAATTAATAATCTCAGTCGTCGCTTGTTTTACCGTATTAATCTTTGAGTTTTCATACATTGGTTCAAGTAAAACAATCTGAAATAAAGCGATTAAAGCGATTAAGCTACCGCCAAAAAATGAGAGATATTTAGCAATTTTCCATTTTAAACTAGTCCTCTTTTTCAAAGCGATAACCTACCCCTCTTAATGTAACAATATATTTACTATAATCGCCTAAATTTCTACGCAATAACTTTACGTGTGTATCTAATGTACGATCATCCCCAAAGAAATCATAGCCCCAAACTGTTTCTAGTATCTTTTCACGAGTTAAAGCTATACCTCTATTTTTTACTAGATATACTAATAAATCATATTCTTTAGGAGAAAGTTGTACTCTTTCTCCTTTAATCGTTACTGTTCTAGCCGCATAATCAATCACTAAATCATTTAAGATGAATTTATCTGAATCTGTAGTTTCTGGACTAGTTCTTTTTAAAATAGCATGAATACGCATCATCAATTCTTTTGTAGAGAAAGGTTTAACAACATAATCGTCTACCCCTAAATCAAAACCATGAATCTTATCATATTCTTCGCCTAATGCGGATAACATGATTACAGGCATATTAGGCTTTTTCTTTTTGATTTCTTTTACCGCACTAAAACCATCAAGTCCTGGCATCATTACATCCATAACAATTAGATCAAAATCTTCTTTTCCACATTTAGAAACCGCATCGAATCCATCTTTAGCTTCTTCTACTGAAAAGCCTTCAAATTCCGCATACTTTCTAATCATTTCTCTAATTTTTTGTTCATCATCTGTTACTAGTATTTTTGCCATAAACTTTCTCCTACTCTCTATATTATTCTATATAGACTTTGTGAATAAATCGTGAATTTATAATGACTCTATCGTGGATATTACATTTTCTAATTCAGGAATATCTAGTTCTTCAATCTTACCATGATCTGCTTTACTAGCTTGTCCTTCACGTAATGGAATTTCAGCTAATATAGGTAGATTGTATTTTTCACTAATTTCATGCGTATGACTTTCACCGAAAATATGAATCTTTTCACCACAGTTACTACATTCTACATAACTCATATTTTCTACTAAGCCAAGAATATTCACATTCATCATCTTTGCCATATTGATTGCTTTTTCTACTACCATAGAAACTAAATCTTGTGGACTTGTTACAATCACAATGCCATCTAATGGTAAGGATTGGAACGCTGTTAAAGGAACATCACTTGTTCCTGGAGGCATATCCACAAACATATAATCTACATCATCCCAATATACTTCTTGGTAGAATTGTTTTAAGATACCTGCTACCATTGGTCCACGCCAAAGAACTGGTTGATCATCTGCATCTAATAACATATTTGTACTAATTAATTGAATACCAGTTGAAGTAATAGCTGGAAGAATTAATTCTCCATCACCCATTGCTTTTTCTGTAATACCAAATACTTTAGCCATACTAGGACCTGTAATATCACCATCTAGTACTGCAACTCTTTTTCCTTTTTTACTCATTGCTGAAGCAAGTGTTGCGGTAACAAACGATTTACCTACGCCACCTTTACCAGACACAATACCAATCATCTTAGAAATATGACTTCTAGGACTTGGATCGATATGAAAATCTACTGGTGCTCCTTTACTACTGCATGTGGAACAATCGTGTGTACAACCTTCTCCACCACATTTATCACATTCTTTTTCTTCACTCATTTTTTAATACTCCTTTTTCCTTCTTAGCTATTTTAGCAAATGATTTAAGTTTATGCATTAAATTGGCTTTTAGTAGCATAATAGAAATAAAGAAGATAGGAGAAAACAAAATGAGTGAATATTCAGATAAGCTACGTGAAATCGTTAGTAAAAAAGATGATGAAAGAGATAAAAATAATCAAATTCCTGATGATGTTATTCGTTATGTCGATATTCGCTATGACAACAAAGATAAAAAATTAAATCTGTTAGATGTTTATCGACCAAAAGATAGTTCAGGTAAATTACCAGTAATTTTAAGCGTTCATGGTGGAGCATGGGTTTATGGGGATAAAGATCGATATCAATATTATTGTATGAGTTTAGCAGAAAGAGGCTTTGCGATAGTGAATTATTCTTATCGTTTAGCACCAGAATATAAGTACCCTGCTTCATTTGAAGATACATCAAAAGTTTGTAGTTGGATCATAAATCATCAAGATGAATATGGATTTGATGTAAATCATATTTATGCAGTTGGAGATAGTGCTGGCGGTCAAATGTTAGCTTTATTTAGTGCTGCTTTAACTAATGCTACTTATAAAGCACCTTATCCTTTACCTACAAACTTCAAATTTAAAGCGATTGCTCTAAATTGTGGTGTTTATGTATTTGAAAAAGAAAATCTTTCACAAGAAATACACCTAATGAAAGATATATTTCCAAATGAAGGTACGTCAGAAGAATTAGAAGAATTTAGTCCTATCTACCATATTACTGATGATTATCCTCCTTGTTTTGTCATGACTTGTCATGGTGATTTTCTAAAGAATGCACCTAGTAAGCTTATTCCTGTATTAGAAAAAAATAATATTCCCTTTGTTTATCGTCGCTATGGAACAAAAGAAAAACCTTTATCCCATGTATTCCATTGCAAAATACAACTATTAGAAGCGAAAAAATGCAATGATGATGAATGCAACTTCTTCAAAGAATTTAATGATTAATATTTTCTGTTTATGAATCATTCATTTCATATTGTGATAGAATATTGAAGTTAAAAGGAGACAGATTTCATATGTCAAGTTATGTTGTAGTTGGTGCCCAATGGGGCGATGAAGGAAAAGGTAAAATCGTTGATTTACTAGGTGGTCAAATGAACATGGTTGTTCGTTTCCAAGGTGGTAATAACGCTGGTCATACCGTTGTAGTAAATGGCAAAAAAACTGTATTGCACTTATTACCTTCAGGAATTCTAAATGAAAAAGCATTATGTATTATTGGTCCAGGTGTAGTCGTTAACCCTCTTGTATTACAAGAAGAAATCGAATCATTACAAAAGAATGGTATGTCTTGTGATCATGTTAAAGTAAGTGATCGTGCTCACTTATTAATGCCATATCATGTTAGAATTGATGAACTACAAGAAGCGAAAGCTGGTAAATTAAAGATTGGTACAACAAAAAATGGTATTGGTCCATGTTACGCTGATAAATATAATCGTATCGGTTTAAGAGTTTGTGATTTAAAAGATTGGGATGTATTTACTGAAAAACTTACTCATGTATTAAAACTAAAGAATGAAGAAATCGTAAAACTATATAATGGAGAACCATTTAAGTTAGAAGATTTACTAGAAACATTTAAAACAGTTCGTGAGCAATTATTACCTAGAATGGTAGATGCTGTAGATAAAGTAAACAAAGCTATCGATAATGGCGAAAATGTGCTATTTGAAGGTGCCCAAGCTAACATGTTAGATATTAACTATGGCACATACCCTTACGTAACTTCTTCTTCTCCTACAAGTGCTGGGGTATGTGAAGGTGCTGGCGTAGCAGCTAGTAAATTAGGTAAAGTCATTGGTGTAGCAAAAGCTTATTCTACTCGTGTTGGGGAAGGACCATTTGTTACAGAATTACTTGATGAAGTTGGTAATGAACTAAGAGAAAAAGGTGCTGAATATGGTGCTACAACTGGTAGACCAAGAAGAGTTGGTTGGTTAGACTTACCTGTAGTAAAACAAGCTGTTACATTAAATGGTTTAACAGATATTGCTTTAACTAAAATTGATATCTTAACAGGTTTAGATAAGATTCCTGTATGCACTGGATATAAGATTAACGGTAAAGTTTATGATACTATCCCTGCTTCAATAAAAGATTTAGAAAAAGCTGAAGCAGTATATGAATATTTAGATGGTTGGACAGAAGATATTTCTAATGTTAGAACATTTGAAGAACTACCTGTTAATTGTCAAAACTATGTATTATTCATTGAAAACTATCTAAAGACTTCTGTTAGCTTAGTATCTGTTAGTCCAGAAAGAAACGGAAATATCATTCGTAAAGAACTATTATAATTGCATTAAAGCCATCGTATTTGCGATGGCTTTTCTTTTAGATTAGTTTTAAATATTCAAATGCATGATATAAACCATCTTCGTTTACATCGTCTGTAATATAATCAGCAGCTTCTTTTATTTCTTTACCACCATTACCCATCGCAACATTATAGTTACAACATTCAAACATAGATAAATCAATTTTAGCATCTCCAAATGAAATGGTATTTTCTTTTGATTCATGTAAGTAATCTAGTAAAACTTCTATAGCATATCTTTTGGTTATACCTGTTGGACCAAGATCACCAAATAAAGCTTCTTCCCCTCTTCCTCCCCAAGTATTAGCGATTAAATGAGGAAATTCTTCTTTTGAATCTAAATGATCTTGATAAGAGCTTAAAATAAAACTAATTTTATTCACATCATCACGATATAATTCTTCGTTTTCTAAGCAAATCATACTATTCACGAAATTGTGTCCTTTAGTTTCAGCATCAGAAATACTTGCGCCTTTTCCTAAAGAATATTTTGTCATAACACTAGGACCTTGTTCTAACATATATTTATTACAATACATGCCACTATTACTTTCGAGATAAAATCCTAATTTACGTGTGTTACACCAATCGACAATTTTTGTGACATCTTCTTTAGATAAGCCATGATGCATAATGACTTTTCCTTTTGTTTCAACGTATCCTCCATTTGCCCCTATCATGCCATCTAACTCACATAAATGTCTTTTTTCAATTTCCGCTTTAGAACAACCAGTACAAATATATACTTGATGACCATTAAGACGCGCTTGATTAATCGCATTTGCAGCACTAGCAGGCATCTTTCCTTCGTAATCAATTAACGTTCCATCTACATCTAAAAATATAATTTTCTTCATCATTCTTTCCATAAAAAAACTCCTGTATCAATCATCATACAGAAGTTTATTTCAGTCAATTATTTTACTTGTTCGCCATTAATGACAACAGCAACACATGTACTTTCTACAGTAAATGGATCACCATCGTAGATAGCAATATCAGCATCTTTACCTACTTCTAGAGAACCAACTCTATCTTCAATACCGATATGATGAGCTGGATTAATAGTGATAGCCTTTAATGCTTCATATGGATCCATGCCAGCTTTAACTGCTAGACCAGCACATAGTGGTAAATATTGAAGTGGTGTAACTGGAGCATCTGTAATAATAGATACATGGCATCCTAACTTAGATAATACACCAGGAGTTTCCCATGACTTATTTTGTAATTCAAACTTACTAGCATGAGTAAGTGTTGGACCTACTGCCATAGGAACTTCATCTTTATACTTAGCTAGAATATCCGCAATTAAATGACCTTCTGTAGTATGTTCTAGAGTTAGTTTTAGATTAAATTCTTTTGCAATACGAATAGCTGTTAAAATATCGTTAGCTTGATGAGCATGAACTTTTAGAGGAATTTCTCTATTTAATACAGGAATCATCGCTTCACACTTCATATCGTATGCTGGCATCTTTGTCACATCACCATTCGCAGCGTCTTTTCTAGCTTTATAATCTTTAGCTTTTAAAATCATTTCACGTAAATGTGCTGCTGTAGACATACGGGCAAAGTTACCTTTGTCTTTATAACAACGTTTAGGATTTTCTCCTAATGCACATTTCATGGCGATAGGATCTTTTACAATCATATCATCTACGCATTTGCCTACTGTTTTAACAGCAATCCATGTACCACCAATGGCATTAGAACTACCTTGACCTGTTGCAACACATGTAACACCAGCATCACGAGCTTGAGCAACAGTTGGATCTAATGGATTAAAGCTATCAATCGCACGAAGTTGAGGTGTGCAAATATCATTCATTTCGTTATAGTCAGCACCTTCAAAACCAATACCGTAACCATCTAGTCCTAAATGGCTATGTGCATCAATAAATCCTGGATAAACATTCTTTCCTTCAGCATCGATTACTTTCGCATCACATGGTGCATCTACCTTTTCACCAATTGCGACAATCTTAGTACCATCACATAGTACTTCCCCTTTATAAGGCTCTTTGTTTACTAAATCATGAATCAAACCATTTTTAATTAACAACATTTTCATTTCCTCCCTATAATTTATTGCCATTAATTACGACATGTTTTATTACAGAACTACTATCTAGTGGATTACCTTCATAAACCACTAAATCAGCATCTTTTCCCATTTCAATTGAACCAACTTTATCTTCAATACCTAAGTGTTTTGCAGGATTAATTGTAATTGCTTTTAAGGCATCACTTTCTTTCATACCTGCTTTTACTGCCATACCAGCATATAGTGGTAGATAACTTTCTAAAGCAAATGGATGATCAGTAATAATGGACACATGACATCCTAAATTTGCTAAAACACCTGGAGTAGTCCAAGAAATATTTCTTAATTCAAATTTACTAGCATGAGATAATGTAGGACCTACTGCCATAGGATATTCGTCTTTATATTTCGCTAATTCTTCTGCAATTAAATGTCCTTCAGTAACATGTTCTAGTGTTAATTTCACATCAAATTCTTTTGCTAAACGAATAGCAGTAAGAATGTCATTTGCTTGATGAGCATGCGCTTTTAAAGGAATTTCTTTATGAATTACAGGTAATAAAGCTTCCATCTTGATATCATATGGTGGCATCTTTGTCGTGTCACCATGCGCAGCTTCTTTTTTAGCATCATATAATTTTGCTTTAAATAGCATTTCTCTTAAATGTGCTGCTGTAGACATACGTGCAGAATTTCCTTTTTCACGATAACATCTCTTTGGATTTTCACCAAAAGCACATTTCATCGCAACTGGATTTTTCACTAACATGTCATCTACGCATTTACCAACAGTTTTAACTGCTATCCATGTACCACCTAATGCATTTGCACTACCTGGTCCACTCGCTACAGTTGTAATACCTGATAAAGCAGCTTCTTTTAAGGAAGGATCAAAAGGATTAAAGGCATCAATCGCTCTCATTTGAGGACAAACAATATCGTTAATTTCGTTATAATCTGTTCCTTCAAAACCAATACCAGTTCCTGCTAAACCAATATGACTATGGGCATCAATAAAGCCTGGATAAACATTTAAATTACTAGCATCAATTACTTCTGCGTCTAGATTAACGTCTTCTGTTGTAATCTCTTTAATCTTTCCATCATTAACTACAACATTAGCAATATACGGTTCATCATGAACCATGTCATGTACTAAACCATTACGAATTAATAACATTTTCTCACTCTTCTTTCATAGAAATAAAATCTTGTATATTTAGATCAATTGGTTGTTCAAACATTTCAGGCACCTTACCACAAGTACTGATTTCCCCATCTTTCATAAAATACGCATTATCACATAACGCTTTAATCACATCCAAATCATGCGATACAAGTAAAATAGACATATGTGATTCATGAACATATTTTTTGAATAAATTCATCATTTCATTTGTACTAATTTCATCTAATGCACTAAATGGTTCATCACAAAGTAATATCTTAGGTTTTTGAATTAAACTAAACGCAATCATAATCTTCTGTAATGTACCACCAGAACATTCCATTGGATAACTACTAAGTACTTTCTTTGAATCTTGTATATGAAATTCATTTAATAAATCTAAAGCATATTTTTTTCTATCTAATAAACCGATATTACTAGGTAAAGCTTCATAGATTTGTTTTTTAATCTTCATCGTAGGATCAAAATAAGATGATGGATTTTGAAATATCATTGCGATTTCTTTTCCACGAATATCTTGCATTAACTTTTGATATTCATAAAAATCCATATCTTTATGTTGGGTAATATCTTTACCTTTATAAGTAATCGAACCAGATTCAATTGTCCCTTCATTTAGCAACAAACCAATAATCGCTTTTAATAAAGTAGATTTACCTGAAGCGTTATAGCCAACAATCCCAGTAATTTCTTCAGGATACAATTCTAAGGAAACAGCACGATTAGCGATAATCGTGCCTTTTTCTGTTTCATATTGTATTGTTAGATTTTTTACGTCTAAAATAGGATATTCTTTCATTATTAATGACGTTTCTTTGGATCTAGTGCTTGGTTTAGACCATCACCAATAAAGTTTAGACTTAACATAGTTAAACAAATCGCAGCTACTGGCCAAATCATTTGGATAGGTTGCGTAGCAATTAAAGAACGAGCTTCGTTTGCAAGAGTACCCCAAGAAGCTTGAGGAATACTAATACCAATACCAACGAATGATAAGAATGCTTCTGTAAAGATTGCACTTGGAACCATTAATGTTGTATTAACGATAATTGGACCCATAGAGTTTTTAATTAAGTGCTTAAATAAGATTCTCTTATCACTTGCACCGATTACTCTAGCAGCTAATGCATATTCTTGTTGTTTTTGTGCCATAACTTGAGCACGTACTTGTCTAGCTAGACCTACCCAAGAACTGATACAGATAGCTAGCAATACAGAGAATACGTTAGAACCAAATACAAGCATGATTAAGATAACGTAAAGTAGAGTTGGAACAGAGTAGATAATATCTACAAGTCTCATTAAGACCATATCTAGCTTACCGCCAATATAACCACATACACCACCCCAAACTACACCAATACATAGGTTAATTAAGGCAGCAGCGAAACCTACTGATAGAGAAATACGACCACCATACATAACTCTGACGAATAAGTCTCTACCAAACTTATCAGTGCCAAACCAATGTTCAGCACAAGGTAATAAGTTACGATTTGCTAAATCTTGACCATCATATGTATATTTAGAAAACATAGGTCCAAATATCGCAAAGATAATCATGATGACTAAGAATACTAAACCAAATACTGCAAGTTTATTCTTTTTGAATTGAAACCAAACATCTTGAATGTATGTTTTTGATTTCATCGCAATGAATTCATTGTTCTTCTCATCTTCAGGAAGTTTTTCAAAAGCATCAGCTGGTAAAGCTTTGTTCATTTCTTCAACATTTAATTCTGACATTTTCTTATCCTCCCTTATTTCAAACGAATACGTGGATCAATCATCGCACTGATTACATCCGTTAAGATATTTGCAATAATAACAATAGAACCATAGATAATTGTTAAAGCCATAATTAATGTATAGTCACGGTTACTAACGCTACCTACGAATTCTGCACCAATACCAGGAATAGAGAACATACTCTCTACAACGAATGAACCTGTTAATAATGAAGCTAGTAATGGACCAGCATAAGTAATAACTGGAATAATTGCATTCTTCAATGCATGTTTAAATACAGCCTTAGAATAATTTGTACCTTTAGATAAAGCTAAAATCATATAGTCTTGTCTTAACTCTTCTGTTAATGAACTCTTTGTTAAACGTGAAATCATTGCGATTGGAGATAATGCTAAGGCAATAGAAGGCATAATGTAGCTTTGTGGTGAATTTAGACCAATAATAGGTAATACTTTTAGCCATACACCAAATAAATACATTAAGAATAAGGCAAATAAGAAACTAGGAACACTGACACCAATTGTCGCAACAAATGCAGTAATACCTTGTACCCACTTCTTCTTAGAGAATGCAGATACAGAACCTAATCCGATACCAACAATTAATGCAACGCAGAATGCTACAGCACCAAGTTTTGCTGTATAAGGTAAACCTCTTGTAATGATATCCATTACATTTTGTCCTTTACGAACAAGTGAAGTACCAAAGTCTCCTTGTACAACATTCTTTAGATAGCTTACGAATTGCACCATAATTGGTTGATCCAATTGATAATGTTGAATCATTAATTCCTTAACGTTTGCAGGTAGTTTATCCATTTCACCACCAAATGGTGAACCTGGAATACTGTGCATCAAGAAAAATGTAATTGCCATTAAGGCGAATAACGTTACAGCACCATACAGTAAACGTTTAATAACATACTTTAACATCTTAATTTCCCCCTTTTATTAACCTAGATACTTGTCAAACCAATCTTTCATTTCCTTTAAACGACGGACACGATGTTTTGGTTTTCCACTTCTAGATAAACTATGATTTTCTCCTTCAAATACAACCATCTTACTAGGAACATGGAAATATTTCATTGCGGTAAACATCTCCACACCTTGGTTAATTGGACAGTTATAATCACATAATGAATGAATAAATAAGATTGGAGTCTTACCATTACATGCGTGTTTTAACGGGGATTGATCCCACATCTTTTGCATGTCACTCCATGGTGTAGCACCCATTTCATTTGAATCAAATGAAACACCTATCTCACTAGTACCAAAATCAGATACCCAATTGCTTACAGATCTTTGTGAAGCAATAGCAGAGAAGCGGTCTGTATTTCCTTCAATCCAATTACACATGAAGCCACCATAACTTCCACCTAAGCAACCAATACGTTTGTCGTCAATCTGTGGAAACTTTTCTAAAACAGAATCAGTGAAATCCATTAAGTCATGGAAATCAATTGTTCCATATTTGCCACGGATATCCGCAAATTCTTCTCCATATCCTTCACTACCTCTAGGATTAGAGAAAAATACAAAGTAGCCATTTGATGCTAGAACTTGCATTTCATGGAAGAAGCTAGTTCCATAAGCACATCTTGGTCCACCATGAATCTCTAATAAACCAGGATATTTCTTTTTTGGATTATAACCTTTCGGCTTTAATACCCAACCATCAATTTCTTGTCCATCACGATTTGTAAATGGTATGTATTCAGCTTTAGCAATATATTTATCTTTTAGTAACTCAGTATTGAGTGTATGACAAGAAATTGCCTTAGCCTTTTCTACTTTATAAATCGCATTACATTCATTTGATTTTGATCCAATGAATACAAGGTTCTTTTCACTTACAACGTAACTTGAAATTGAGCCATCAAAATCAAATGCCTTAGTTAATTGTCCAGTTTGATCTACTTTATAGATAAAATTCTGATAATGTTGCATGACTTTGATATAGAAGTTTTCGCCAACTATTTGAATCGTATCTCCACCAGCTTGCATTGTATCGCATAATGGTGTATCTCCAATAGCAAGTTCTTCATGGTTGTCAAATACAAGTGATCTTGTTTTAGCCGAAATATCATAGCGATAAATCTTTTCCAGTTCACCACTACCCCATTTTTTCATGTCGGTAGCAGTAAATAAAATGATATCACCAGATAAAGCAATTTCACCAATTTTTTCTTTACCTTGTTTGATGACAACTTTATTTTTCTTTTTCTTTATATCATATATATTCAAGCTAGAAGTAGCTGGGAATAAATCCTCGTATGTTCTTGCAACATAGACAATTTTATTTTCATCTACAGCATAGCTAGATACATTTGTATATTTCTCAGTGATTCTTAAGAGAGACTCATCTAATTCATTAAAGAGATATAAAACACTTCTTTTACCAGAGATAAATCCTCTACCATTTCCCCAAAAAGGAACTTCTTCAAATATATGATAATCTTTTTGTTCTTCACAATATTCTTTTGATTCTTTCTTAGGATCAGGTTCATTGTAGTCAACTAAAGCCTTAATAGCATATAAGTTAGTTTTTACTTTTTGAATACTCATTACATTTAATGGTATTTCAAATGCACGTCTAGCTTCGCCACCATTTAACGGCAAGCGATAGAATACTGTTTTATGCATGAATGGTTCTTCTTTATCTTCATCACATCTAGTTGCACTAAATAGTAATGTCTTTTCATCATCATAAATGTAATCACTTGATTTACCATCATGAGTAAGTTGCACGTATTCTTTAGTAGCAATATCCATAGAATATATATCTTTACAATATGTATTTTTAGATAAGCTAGGAGTTGTTACAACATAACTTACATGTTTTTGATCAGGACTTAGTTGAATATTGCTAGCAAATTTTATCTCAGCAATATCTTCTAAGGTAATTTTCTCCATTTTATCTCCCCCTGAGTGTCTCTTAACAAACACTGAGAGGTCGTCTAGGACGACTCTCTCAGTAATTATTTTATAACAAATTTAACTAGTCTTTAGTACAAGCACTAAAGTAAGGCATTGTTCCGTGTAGTTCATATCCATTTAGACTAGAGTTAACTAGAGCTGGAGATGAGAATTGGAATAATGGGTATTCTTTGAATTGCTCTTGGATTAAGTAATCTTCAGCATCATGTAATGCTTCAGCAAATTCAGTTGGATCAACGATGTATTTAGCATCATCAATCATCTTGTCATATGTAGGATCATTTACAGAATCATATACAAGGTTAGCAGATGTCCAGTTCTTTAAGAAGTTCATTGGAGATGCACTAGCTTGTAAACCATAACGTCCGATTTGGAAATCACCTTGATCTAATTGATCGTAGTAAACACCAGATTCAACTGCATCGAAGTCAACTTCAACACATCCTAGAGCTTGCCACATAGATTGAAGCATTGTAGCTACATCTTCATGGATACTGTTCTTAGAATATTTGTAAGTGAACTTTAATGGATTAGATTCGCTATAACCAGCATCAGCTAATAGTTGTTTAGCTTCTTCTAGGTTGTATGAAGAATCATAGCCTTCAGCATCTCTTTCTTCACGGAAGTCACCACTTACGCCATATAGACCAAATGGAACATAACCATCAAGTACTGGATAGATTTCATCACCACCGATAACGTCTACTAGAGCTTCTTTATCGATTGCTTCATATAATGCTTTACGAACATTTACATCCTTTAAGAAATCAGGACCAGATTCGCCACAGTTTAGAACTAGAGAATATGCACTAGGATATGTTAATACCCATAGGTTATCTGTACCTTTAAAGCTTAGAGCTGTAGAAACAGATACGCTTAATGCAACATCTACATCACCTGTTTGGAATGCAGCATATTGTGCATCAACATCTGGCATAACTTGGTATGTAACTTCATCCATAGTTACTTCTTCTGGTGCATAATATGTATCGCTCTTTTCAAGAACTGCCTTATCATTTAATGAGAATTCAGTTAATACATATTGTCCACATGTAGCATAGTCAGGAGTTGTTGACCAATCTGATTTATGTTGTGGAGTATCAAGTGGTAATGGAGACCATACACCACCACCAGCAACTGTTGTTAAGAAGTAAGGTACTGGGTAGTTAAGTGTAAGAACTAATGTATAGTCATCTGGTGCTTCGATACCAACTGAACTATGATCTTCTGTAGTACAATCGAATGATTCACCAACTGTATAAGCATTTGTTGAATATTCTTCAGCACCTTTAATCATTTGTTGCATATCGTTTACACGGAATGCGTTATCTACACCATATGATAATGCTCTTAAGTAAGCATATACATAGTTTGCAGATGTAATTGGCGTTCCATCAGTAAATGTAGCATCTTGTCTTAAATGGAATGTCCAAGTTAAACCATCTTCACTTGTTTCAGAACTTTCAGCTAAAGCATAGCTTGTTGAGCTATCAGCTTCAACTTTTGTTAAGCCCTGATAAATAGAACTTATAACATACTGGTTATAAAGTGTTGTACTTAGTGCAGGATCTAGAGTATCAAATTGGGCGCCAATAGCGACAACCATTGATTGCTTTCCTCCTGTACTTGCGCTTGAGTCTGCTGTTGTAGTTCCAGCTGTAGCAGTAGAAGTATCAGTAGATGCTGAACTACCTCCACAACCAACTAAACTAAGAGCCATAACACCAGAAAGTAAATAACCTAAACTTTTCTTCATGGATTTATTCCCCCTCTTAAGTTATGAAAACAGTTTATTCACTTTGAAAACACATGTCAATATTTTTCTGCAACATTTATTGAATATTTTTCATTTGCATATTATTTATTTTCAAAATTATTTTCATTGTTATCAATTTCACAAAATTTAAAGTGAGAAAAAAGATTGGAGATTTTCTTCTCCAATCCCTTTATTACTAGTTTTTAACGCAATGACTGAAGTATAAGCTAGCGCTATGTAATTCATAACCTGATAGATTAGAACTTACTAGAGCTGGAGTAGCAAATTGGAATAATGGGAAGACTTTAAATTGTTCTTGTACAATGTAATCTTCTGCATCATGTAATGCTTCAGCAAATTCAATTGGATCAACAATATATTTTGCATCATCAATCATCTTGTCATATGTTGGATCATCAATGTTGTCATAAACTAAGTTACTAGATGTCCAGTTCTTTAAGAAGTTCATTGGAGAAGCACTTCCATTTAAACCATAACGACAAATGACAAAGTCGCCTTGATCTAATTGATCGTAATATACACCAGATTCAACTGCTTCAAAGTCTACTTCAACGCATCCTAGTGCTGTCCACATAGATTGCAACATTGTGGCAACATCTTCATGGATACTGTTCTTAGAATACTTATAAGTGAACTTTAATGGATTAGATTCACTATAACCAGCTGCTTCTAATAATGCTTTCGCGTCATCTGGGTTATATGTTGTTTCATATCCTTCATCATCTCTTTCTTCACGGAAGTCTTTTGTTGCACCAAAGATACCATAAGGAACATAACCATTTAGTACTGGATAGATTTCATCGCCACCAACTACATCAACTAGAGCTTCTTTATCGATTGCTTCATATAATGCTTTACGAACATTTACATCTTTTAAGAAGTCTGGTCCATCTTCGCCACAGTTTAAATCTAATGAGTATACACTAGGATAACTTAATACCCATAAGTTTTCAGTACCCTTATAACTTAAAGCTGTAGAAACAGATACGCTTAATGCAATATCGACATCACCTGTTTGGAATGCGGCATATTGTGCATCAACATCTGGCATAACTTGATATGTTATTGTATCCATTAATACATCTTCAGCGTTCCAATAAGAATCACTCTTTGTAATCACTGCTTTATCATTTAAAGCAAATTCTTTTAGTTCATATTCACCACTAGTCGCATATCCTGGAGTAACTGACCAATCATTTGTATGTTGAGGGGTATCTAGTGGTAAAGCTGACCAAACACCTCCACCTGCGATTTGTTGTAAGAAGTAAGATACTGGATAATTTAATGTTAGAACTAATGTATAGTCATCAGTTGCTTCTATACCCACGGAACTATGATCTTCTACAGTACAATCAAATGATTCTCCCACAGCATATGCATTTGTTGAATAATCTTGTGCACCTTTAATCATTTGTTGCATATCGTTAACACGGAATGCATTATCTACACCATAAGATAAAGCTCTTAAATAAGCAAAAACATAATTTTCTGCGGTAATTGGTGTTCCATCATTGAAGGTCGCATCTTTTCTTAAATGGAATGTCCATGTTAAACCATCCTCACTTGTCTCAGAGCTTTCTGCTAAATCATAGCTTACAGAACTATCCTCATTTACCTTTGTTAAGCCACCATATATAGAACGAATAACATATGCGTTATATACGGTTGTACTAATAGCAGGATCAAGTGTATCAAATTGTGCTCCAATCGCTACAATCATAGATTGTTCGCCAGTTGAGGCACTTGCGCCAGAAGTGGCACTAGCAGTAGAAGCTGCAGTACTAGAAGATGAACTACTACCACATCCTACAAGTCCAATTGCCATCATACCCGAAAGTAAATAACCTAAACTTTTCTTCATATTTGTATCCCCCTTCTTAAGTTATGCAAATAATATATTCAGTAATTATCGGCTCGTCAACGAAATTTGTAAGATTTTCACAAATATTTCATAAAACTTACATGTTTTCTTACATTCTCTTACATTTTTGTTACATTTTTAGAGAATAATTCGATTTTATCTAATCTTTTTCATGGTTTATACTATAGATAAGAGGTAACTTAACATGAATTGTAATTTACAAATAGAAATATGTTGTGGAAGTCTAACAGATTGTTTAACAGCAAATAAATATCCAATAGATAGAATTGAATTAAATTGTGCCTTAGAACTAGGAGGTTTAACACCTTCTTTATCTACCCTACTTAAAGCAAAGAAATTAACAGATAAAAAAATTATCTGTATGGTTCGCCCAAGAACTGCAGGCTTTAGCTATAACGATTATGAAATTAGTACGATGTTTGATGATGCAAAGCTAATGCTAGAACATGGTGCAGATGGTATTGTATTTGGTTTCTTAAATCCTGATAGAACAATAGATACAGTTCATACAAAAGAAATGGTAGAACTCATTCATTCATACAATAAAGAAGCGGTATTCCATAAAGCATTTGATGAAGTTTTAGATCCATACAAATCAATAGAAGATTTAATTACTTGTAAAGTAGATAGAGTACTAACTAGTGGTACTGCTCCTACAGTACTAGAAGGAATAGATGTAATCGCAAAATTAGAAAAAGATTATGGAGATAAAATACAAATCTTACCAGGATGTGGTATCAATCAAAATAATATAGTAGAAATACTAGAAAAAAGTCATGTAAAACAATTTCACATGACTGCTAAAAACACTTTCCGTGATCGAGGTGATTATGTTGCAGTAGATGGTAGAAACATACAAGCCGTACTAGATAAAGTAGGTATAGCACATTTACAACAACCTAGAACTAACTTAACTGGTGAAGATATCGAAATGTTAGAAAATGACCACTACGAAAATAAATTTGAATAAGGTACAGAGACAACTGTATCTTTTCTTTTACTCCCTTTTTTCCTTTTGTTAATACAAAATAATTGTCTATCTTCATTTTGATCTACACTAGATACTCGTAAATGTCCAAATACTTGTATGTTACTATCCTCCTAAACAAAAAACTTCCTATCATTCGATAAGAAGTTTTACATCAGGATTATAAGATACCTACACGTTTAAAGATTGTATCGATATTCTTTGTTTGATAAGTAGGATCAAAACAATCTTCTATTTCTTCATCTGTTAAAGCTGCTGTAACTTCAGGAACAGATTTCATTAATGCCTTAAAATCTAATCCTTCATTCCATGCTTTGATCGCTTGTGGTTGTACTGTGTCATATGCTTTTTCACGAGACCAACCTTTATCTACAAGTTTAAGCATAAAACGTTGTGAGAAGATTACACCATGTGTTGCATAGATATTCGCTCTCATTCGACCTTCAAATACAGTTAAGTTCTTCAAGATACCACCAAAACGATTTAGCATATAATCTAATAATTCTGTAGCATCTGGTGCAATAATTCTTTCTGCAGAAGAATGAGAAATATCTCTTTCATGCCATAATGGAACATCTTCATAAGAAGTAATCATATAGCCTCTTAATACTCTTGCACATCCACATATATTTTCTGATCCAATAGGATTTCTCTTATGTGGCATAGCACTAGAACCTTTTTGACCAGCTCTAAATCTTTCTTCTACTTCTCTTACTTCTGTTCTTTGTAAATGCCTAATTTCTGTAGCCATTTGTTCTAGAGTTGTACCAATTAAAGCTAGTGTAGCAAAATATTCAGCATGTCTATCTCTTTGTAATATCTGTGTAGAAATAGCACTAGATTCAATACCTAATTGTTCACATACATAATCTTGAATAAATGGTGGAATATTTGCAAATGTTCCAACAGCACCAGATATCTTACCTGTTTCTACCATTTTACGTGCATGTTCAAAACGTTCTTTATTTCGTTTCATTTCTTCATACCATAATGCAAATTTCATACCAAATGTTGTAATTTCAGCATGAACACCATGTGTTCTCCCCATCATTACGGCATCTTTATATAGAAGTGCTTTTTCTTTTAAGATAGCCATGAAATCATCTATATCTTTGCTTAAAATATCATTAGCGTTCTTATAACGAATACCATTAGCAGTATCTACTACATCTGTACTAGTAATACCATAATGTATCCATTTCTTTTCTTCACCTAATGATTCACTAACACATCTTGTAAAAGCAACTACATCATGTCTAGTTTCATTTTCTATTTCAGCTATTCGATCTACATCAAATTTAGCATTTTCTTTAATCTTCTCTACATCTTCTTCAGGAATATGGCCTAATTTACTCCAAGCTTCATCAATTAAGATTTCTACTTTTAGCCAAGCATCATACTTAGCTTTTTCACTCCATACTTCCTGCATTTGTTTACGTGCGTAACGATCTATCATATATTCTCCATCTTCTATAACTATTTATTCTAATTCTTTTTTTGAGAAAGAATTTGATTTACTTCCTGAACAGAAATCTCTGTAATTCTTGCAATACGTTCTACTGGCAATCCATCGTTTGCCATTTTTATAACGATACTTTTTTTACCTTCTTTTATTCCTTCTTTTATTCCTTCATTCTTCCATTTATCTTTATTCTCTTCTTCTACGCGTTTTGCTTCTAGTTCTAATCTGTACCCTAATGTCATAAATCTGCTCACCTCGTTTTCATTACTTTTTATTTCTTCTATAGCTTTATCTATTCTTCTTGTGAAATTATCTGTCGCAAT
>CAVIQY010000009.1:0-41961 GCA_963645035.1 bacterium
TCTTATTCGTAAAAATTTGGCAAATCCTCAAAATTTCTTCAAAAAATTTTCGGAAATTTATTTTCGTAAATAATTTGTATTTAAAATGATATTTCCTGCATCTTTTTTCGCATTATAAAAAATTAGGAAATTTTACTTTCCTAATTGTTATCACGTTCTACAGAGATTACGGAATCTACTTTTCTAATATTAGCTAGTAGTGTTCGTAATTGTTCTAGATTATGAATTTGAATTGTCATCTTAATTGTAGATAGTAATGTTTCCTGATTCACGGAAGCATTTAGTTTAACCATTGGTGCTTTAGATTGTGAAACAGTCGTTACCAAATCTGTAACTAAGAAATTACGATCATGAGAAAGAATTGTTAAGTTACAATCATATAACTTATCTGGATCTTCTTGTTCCCACTCTACAGGAATAAGACGTGCTCCAGGCATTTTAACGTTTCTACAATCAGCTCTGTGTACTTTTACCCCTTCACCTTGAGAAATATAGCCAACAATATTATCTCCATATACTGGTAAACAACATTGGGCAATACTCATTTTCATCGATTCAACACCAGGCACATATACACCAATCTTACTTGTAGTTTTACGTTTACCTTCATGATTAATAATCTTATTTAATTCTTGATCACTAATCGATCTCTTTTGGTTTGTTAGCTTTTCACATACGGTTACAGGATTAATTAACTTAGTAGATAAACCATACATAAAGTCTGTATAGTTATTTACACTAAATTGACTAAAGATACTTTCCAGTTTCTTTTTATCCATGTATTCATCTGGATCAAAGCCACGTTTCTTGAGTTCATCCGATAATACTTTTTCACCAACAGGAATTTTTTCTTCTTTCTTTTCAATTTCCTTCTTCATGAAATAAGCACGGATTTTACTCTTTGCTTGGTTCGTTTTTACAAATTTAAGCCAATCTTCACTAGGACCTGTTCCTTTCATGGTCTTAATCTGTACAACATCACCAGTTTTTAAAACGGTATTCAAAGGAACAATTGCATCATTAACAATCGCACCTACCATCGTATGACCAACATCAGTATGAATACGATAAGCAAAATCAATTGGTGTAGCACCATTAGGTAAGTCTATCACTCTACCTTTAGGTGTCATGACATAGACATTCGCTTCAAAGACATCTCTTTGTAGTGTAGCCATATATTCGCTTGCACTAGCATTTGTATTTTCACCAGTAAATATAGCGAAATCTCTATACCATGATAAACGATCTTCAATTTCTTTTTGTTCTACCTTAGCATCATAATGGCCACCTTCTTTATATCTCCAGTGTGCCGCAACACCTCGTTCAGCGATTTCATCCATTTCTTCCGTACGAATCTGTACTTCAAAAATCTTTCCTTCATCACCAATAATTGTTGTATGCAAAGATTGATACATGTTTGTTTTAGGTACTGCAATATAATCCTTTAATCTACCAGGAATAGGTCTATATTTTGCATGGATATAACCTAAGATTTCATAACAATTTAACTTTGTTTTTGTCACAATACGAATAGCAAGTAAATCTAGGATTTCATCAAATCGTTTATGACGCACTTCCATCTTGTGATAAATCGAATATAAATGTTTAGAACGACCAAAAATACGGAATTCAATATTCTGTTCATGAAGAATTTCACTGATTTCTTGAATCATCTTTTGTACATATGCTTCACGTTCTGTCTTTTTTGCATCAACAAGATGAGCGATACGATAATATTCTTCAGGATTTAAATAATAGAAACTTAAATCTTCTAATTCATTTTTAATTGAACTAATACCTAATCTATGGGCAATAGGTGCATATACATCTAATGTTTCAGCAGAAATACGTTTTTGACTTGCTTCAGGTTGGAACTCTAACGTTCTCATATTATGTAATCTATCCGCAAGTTTAATTAAAATAACACGTACGTCTTTTGCCATCGCAATAAATAATTTACGATGGTTCGCTGCTTGATATTCTGGATCATCTTTACCATGGAATTTAATCGCACCAACTTTCGTAACAGATTCTACAAGTTCTGCTATTTCAGGATTAAATTCTTTCGCTAATTCTTCTTTTGTAATCGGAGTATCTTCTATGACGTCATGCAAAAAACCAGCCGCAATAGTAGATGGGCCACAATGTAATTCAGCTAATATATATGCTACGCCAACAACATGAACAAAATATGGTTCCCCACTTTTTCTCTTTTGATTTTCATGTAGTTTTTGGGCATAATTTGCCGCATGATGTATTAATGCTAAATTTTCTTCTTTATGAATATACTCATCACATTTCTTATAAACATCATCTAATGTAACTGCTTGCGTACTAGCCATAGCTCTTCCCCCTTTCTTTTAGAAAAAAACCGAAGTATCCCCTCTCCGGTTAATTTTTCTTAATAATCAGACATTGTTAAAATAGAATAAACATCGTAATCTTTTAATGTTTCTCTACCAGGTAATCCTTCCAATTCAATTACACATGCAACACCAGCAACAACACCGCCTAATTTTTCAATTAGATTAGCTGTAGCTTTAGCACTACCACCAGTTGCGAGCAAGTCATCGATAATTAAGACTCTTTGACCAGGTTTAATGGAATCAACATGCATACATAATTCATTTGTTCCATATTCTAGAGAATAACTTTCTGTTACAACTTCGCGAGGTAATTTACCAGGTTTTCTAACAGGAATAAATCCCATACCTGCTTCTACAGATACTGGACAACCAAATAAGAATCCTCTTGATTCAGGTCCTGCAATTAATTCTGCATTTACTTTTTTTGCATATTCGCTTAATAATTTTGTTACTTCTCTATATGCTTCTGGATGATTTACAATTGGTGTTACATCTCTAAACATGATTCCTTTTTTAGGAAAATCTGGAATTGAAGCAATATATTGCGTTAAATCTAATGACATCTTTATGTCCCTCCGATATTTATGAACTTTTTTATTATACTATGAAATTATTCAATTTCCATGCTATCTATCAATATCTGTGGTGTTTTCGTTCCTCTAAATGTATTTATACTCAAAGTTCCAATCACAAATTTAGGATTTTCTACTTGTTCCATCTTTTGATAACTAAATACTAATCCTTCTAATTGATTTGAGAAACTATACTTGGTAACTTTCTCATAACATTGTTTTTTTACAAGTTCTGGCTTTTCTAAAGCAAATTCTAACTTATCAATTTCTTTTGGTATTGGTTTTATTTTCTTTAAGTCTTCAATATTTTCAATCGTTATCTCTTTATCACGAAGTAGAATCGCATCTGTTACAGGTTCTTTTAACTCTACATTTAAGCTAATAAATTTAGAAAGCATCTTTTCTTTCATTTCTTCTAATCGTTCTTTTTCAAAAGCTAAACCTACAGCTTGTTCATGTCCACCAAAAGCGGTAAAGCCTTCAAAATCTTTTAGAAATTCAAATAGATTGAATCCAGGTACACTTCTACCACTACCTTTCACTAAATGATCGTGACTTGTAAAAACAATACAAGGTCTAGAATGATCATAAGCAATCTTTCCTGCAACTAGTCCCGCAATTCCTTCTTCAAAACTATCGTCATATAAAATAATTAATGGCGAATCATCAATCATCGTTTCTGCTTTAGAAACCATACTACTAGATAATTTCTTTCTTAACTCATTTACTCGATTTAAAGAAACTGTATAAGAAGAAATGGATTTCAAGTTGTTTGATAACAAGAATGGTACGAGAGTATTTACGTTTGATTCGTCTTTCATTCTGGCAACACTATTTAATTTAGGCACAACTTGAAATGCTATGGCTGTTTCATCGATATCTGTTCCTTGTCTAAATAAAGATGAAACAGATGGTAAGATACCTTGTTTAATTAAGCTAATGCCTTTAGAGATTATGACTCTAGTTTCTTTATAGAATGGCATCACATCCCCAATTAGAGCAATCGCTGCAAGTGCCGTATGCGTGTCTATTTCACCTAATAAATTACGTGATAACTCTAAAGCTACACCAGCACCAGATAAATAACAGAACGTATCTTCCATATAATCAGGATGAACAACGATATCTACATTTACTTCATCTTCAATTTGATGATGATCTGTCACAATGATTTCTATACCTAACTCATGTGCTTTATGAATCGCATCAAATGCTTTTACACCATTATCTACAGTAATAATTAATGTATATCCTTTTTGATAAGCTAATTCTACAGTATGGCTAGATAAGCCATAACCTTCATTAAAACGATTTGGGATATAATAACCATTTTCTATTCCTAAACGGTCTAAAATATCTTTCATGATAGCAGTAGAACAAATTCCATCTGTATCATAATCACCACCAACAAATACTTTTTCTTTCTTTTCTTTCGCTTCTAATATACGACTACAAGCTTTTTTTACACATTCTGCTTGGCTAGTCGTCAGTTCTTCGCGATGATTTAAAATATCTTGTATTTTCTCATCAGATAGCTTTGCACGAGTAAATACTTTAGCGACAAGTGGAGAAAGAGCGTATTTATCCCTTAGTTCTGTTTCATCTATATCTACTACTCTATACTTCACTATCCTAGTACCAACTTTCTAAAATATTCACCACGAGCTTCAAAGTTTTTAAAATGATCATAGGAAGTTGAAGCTGGAGATAACATACATACCGAATTAGGTCTAGCAATTTTCTTTGCAAGAGCTACTGCTTCATCTAAATCTTCTACATCATATAAGTCACTTCTATCTAATCCTTTTTCTTTCATTTCTTTATGGATTCTCTTTCCTGTAGCGTACATAAAGATAACTTGTACATCTTTTCTAGCAAATAAGGCTTCTTCTAACTTATCGTAATGAATTCCTCTATCCATACCCCCAATAAGCACAACCGAAGTATTAGGATAAGTATCTAATGCTTGAATACATGTTTCTCCAATTGTAGAAATAGAGTCATTCACATAGACTACACCATCTACAGTACCAATTACTTCTAAGCGGTGTTTTAATGGTTTGAATTCTTTTACTGCTTCTAAGAATTCTTCATCACGAATGCCATATAGTTCAGCTACTTTGTAGGCAACAGCCAAATTTTGATAGTTATGTTCTCCTTTTAAAGAACATTCTTTTACTTCTAGTTGTTTATTACCATTATGTAACACATGCCCTATTGCATAGATATCTTTACCAATGCATATCTTATCTCGATTACCTGCACGATTTTGAATATCTTCATGAATAATCAAAACGTCATTCTCTTTTTGATGTAAGAAGATTTGATCTTTCGCTCTACCATAATTTTCAAAGGTGCCATAATGATCTAAATGTTCATCAAATAAGTTAATATATATCGCAACATGGGGTGAATACGTTGAGTATTCTAATTGATGACAAGAAATCTCAAAGGCAACTAGTGCATCTTCTGTTAATTCATCAATCACATCAAAACAAGCTTTACCAATATTACCAACTAAGAATGTCTTATATTTTGTGGATAAAACTTTAGCAATAATTGATGTTGTTGTACTCTTTCCTTTTGTACCAGTAACACCAATTGTTTGATTACGATAATGCTTTAGAAATAAAGGTGCTTGACCTGTAATCTTACTTTTATCTATCGTACTTGGAACGACAATTCCTGGAGCTTTCATGATTAAATCATAATCATTAAAATGAGCATCTTCTTCAGATAATAAAATCGTATTTGTCGTATCTTTTACATTTTCTATCTTCTTATCAACAATCGTTAATGTTTGTTCAGGTAATAAAGAACGAATAAAGTTATAGGTTGATTTACCTTCCATTCCATATCCCCAAATTAAGATATTTTTATGTTCAAATTCTTTAATCCAACTATCTCTATCTATCATTGTTTAAGCCTTCTATCTTTTCATGGATTATCTTTTGATAATCATTTGTGACTAAATTGTCTGTATTCCACATATTCATATCTAATTTACGATCTTTATAGTATTCATAGAATGAACTTTCTTTATATTTTTCATATAAATATGGACATGCTTTGTTTTCTTTTGTATGTCTAGCTATACACATACTTACCGCAATATTTACTTCTTCCCGTGTTCCTACACATTCAAATGGTTTATTTTCAGATATACCTGTTAATTGCTTAAATAAATCATATAATTTTTCATCATTTAAGATATCTCTACCAAATATATTCACAATTTCTTCGTCTGAAAGGAAAGCACTTAACATAATTGCGACAAATAAACATTTTGCACATTTACCACACCACTTCTCTTCTTTTTGCCCAACATTGCAACTTCTAAATACAGAATGGTATTGTTTTAACGTAGAGAAAATACATGTAATTTGTAATTCACTTAATGGTCTAAGTAGTGAGAAATAATGAATTGAACTAGTAATATAGTGATCCATATAGAACTTAAAATCTTCTTCAAATTCAAATGTTTTACTATATTGATGATTTACTTTACTACCTTTAATCGTAGATTCATTTGCACTAGCTTCATTGGATAAACAAATATATTCTTTTTCATACACAATAGAAGTCAAAACTGACGCAAAAGCTGCCATAGCTGAAAATGGTGTATGACCATTTAGATATCCTTGTTTGTTCAGTTCTAACATTCTAGGATCTAATGTTCTTGTAGGATTGATGAGATTCTCTCCATCATATCCTGCCGCAATAGAACTATGAATCGCACTCATCACTTTATTGATTACAAATGCATGGTTATCTTTCTTCATAGAATCTAAAAGAAATAAACTCACAAAAGAGTCTTTTCCTCCACCTACTGGAATTAAATTACCATGATAGTTTCCTAGATCATCATCTCCTGTAATTGCTTTACCACTAGTTTCTAAATTCATAAAAGAATCAATATCTGTATCAATATGATTAATATAGAAGAATTCTCCTAAACCATTAAAGTATAGTTTCTTCCACCACTTCTTTTGTGTTTCATCTAGTGTTCCACATTCTACAGTTACATTAGGTGCACATGTAATTTTCCAATAGCTAATTAATTCTACTAGACCTAGAGAAAAAGCAGCTTCTTTAAATACTTTTAGATTCGAAACACTTCTACAACTAGATGCTTTTTTTAATGTAAATGTAGGATTAAATTCAGATAATCCTTTTATTTCAAATGAATAAGTGATTTTTACTTGTGTATCATCTTCTTCAATACGAAAGTCGTGATAATAAAAATCTGTATATGTTTTTCTTAACTCGTTATATTCCATCTTTTTACTCCATTTACTTATTATAATCTTTCTAATAAAGGAATGACATCATCCATAGAATCTTCTTCAAATTCTAATAGATTTTTTAATTCATCATCAGGTTTAATTGTATCGAAGATAAAGCAATGATGCATATTGGCTCTAGTTGCCGCAATAATGCCATTTTTAGAGTCTTCTACAACTAGAATTGAACTAGGATCAATATTTAATTTATGGCTAGCAGTTAAAAAGATTTCAGGGCTAGGCTTTTTTTCTTTTACTTCATCGCCACATACCATGACATCATATGGTAAATCAATAGATACTCTAGAACATAAACACTTTACATATTCTTTAGGACTACTAGAACAAATACCTATCTTATAATCGTGTTTTCTTAAATAAGTAAACAAAGGAATCAGGCCTTTTTTATTTAAACAATCTTTTTGAATACTACCCCAGAAATTCACATCCATTCTGATTGGCATCATGATTTTGACTAATTCTTCAAAGCCAGGAATAGAATAAAATTGTTTTATATTTCCGCCACCAGTCACTTCAAGAAAGAAATTCTCCGGTAAAGTAATTCCATATTTTTGTGCTGTTTCTCTCCATATCATTTGAGAAACGATTTCTGTATCGAACATTGTGCCATCACAATCAAATAAAACTGCTTTAATTTCCATTGTTCCTCCACCGTCAAAAAAAGTAGCGGTTACCCGCTACTTAATTATGCATTAATTCCTTTAATTGTGTACTCATCAAGAGCTTCTTTTTTCACTTTTTTTGTTTTCTTAGCCTTAGGTGTGTAATGTGTACGAATATATGTCCATACATAAGGCATGATAAACATTGAAGAAATTGTACCAGCAATTAAACCTACAAACATTGCGAATGTAAATGTAAAGATTGATTGAGAACCAGCAATTAATAATACGATAACTGGTAATACTGTAGTAACAAAGCTATATAAAGTCATACGAATTGTATTGTTTAAAGCTTCATTAGCAATCTTTGTATATTCAGTCTTACTAATCTTACCTTTTCTAGAAGCAAGTGTTTCTTTAATACGATCACATACAACGATAGAGTTATTGATTGAATAACCGATAATTGTTAGTAATACAGAAATTAATTCTGTATTTACTTCAAAACGGAATATTGCAAAGACTCCTAAAGTAATTAATACGTCATGAACTAAAGCGACTAAGCAACTTATGGAATAATCAATTTCATATCTAAATGCGATATATAGTAACATCGCAACCCAAGCAACTAATGTTAAGATAACAGCATTTCTAACTAATTCTTTACCAACTACTGGAGTAACAACGTTATCCCCTGGTTCAATACCATAAGCTTCTGTAAAAGCTGTTTTAATCTCTGTTAATTGATCAGTTGTTAGAGAATCTTTTGTTGTGGCATATACTGTTGTATCACCTGATTCTTGATAAGAGAAATGATCATAACCTAATGATTTAAGTTTTTCTTCTACTTCTTCACTTGTAATAGCTGTTTCAGAACTAATTGTTAACTTAGTACCACTAGAGAAGTCGATACCTAAGTTCATGAAACCATTGTGATTTGCTGAGTTAATTACACCAGAACCAAGAGCACATACAAGAACAATAATCGCAGCGAGAATAATTTTCTTAGAATAAGATAAGAAATCAACTTTCTTGAAACCAAAGTAGAATTGTTTTTCTCCTTTAGTAACATCAGGAATTTGATTACGTTTAACACCAAACCATTCAGGTTTATTATCACATAAACCAGTTTGCGCTAATAGATTTAATAAAAATCTAGATAAAGCAACGTTTACAATTAATGTCATTACAACAGTGATAATTAACATTGTTGCAAATCCTTTAACTGAACCATTACCCCACCAATACATAATTAAACCAGCAAGTAATGTTGTAAATTGAGCATCAAAGATTGTAACAAATGAAGATTTTTGACCTTGAGCAATACCAGATTGAACACTATGACCTTTATATAGTTCTTGTCTAATTCTTTCATAAGTGATGATATTCGCATCGACTGTCATACCAACACCTAATACAAGAGCCGCAATACCAGGAAGTGTAAATACAGCACCAATTAAAGCATAGATTCCAAATATAGCCCATAAGTAAGCTACTAACATAATACTAGCTAATACACCTGGCACACGATATTCAAAAATCATGAATGCAATAACAAGTAATACACCAATAATACCTGCTACAGCAGTTTTATTTAATGCATCTTTACCAAATTCAGCAGAAACAACGTTAGAACTGATTTCTGTTAATTTAACAGGTAAAGAACCAGAATTAATTAAGTTTGCTAATGTTCTTGCTTCGCTTTCTGTAAAGTTACCTGAGATAATGCAGTCACCAGAAATTGTAGAAGTTACACTCGCTGCAGAAATATATTTAGGTTCTTGTCCAGCAAGTTCCTTTTGTCTTTCTGCTACATATGAATCGCCATCTTCATAGTCTAGCCAAATAACCATAATGTTTTGACCACTAGAAGTTCCTTTAGCAGCGATTGTTGATGTGATTTCACCAAATTTTGAACCATCAGCGATTTTTAAAGAAACAACTGGTTTACCATCTTGGTAACCTAGTGAAGCACCACCATCAGCGATAATTGACGCATCACTTAATTCGTTATCATCATAATCTCTAAATGTAAGGTTTGCTGTTGTACCTAACATTTCACGAGCTGTTTCTTGATCAGCTACACCAGCAAGTTGAACACGGATTCTGTTATCCCCTTCAACTGTAATTTGTGGTTCACTTACACCAAGGACATCGACTCTCTTTGTAATACTGTTTACTACAGCAGTCATATCCACTTCTTGACCTTCATTTAATGAATCAATTTGATATAAGATTTCAAATCCACCTTGTAAGTCTAAGCCAAGATTAATATGTGACTTGATTGTACTAAATGTTGAAATCACAAGTACGGCTAGAATGGCGCAAACAACAAATATCTTTGCTAAACCATTCTTCTTTTTCTTCTTTTCCATGAAATTACTTTCCTCCAATTAAATCTGAGAAATCGGATAATGACTTCTCACTCCCACTAATAATTGCTTGCCTTGATAAAAATTTAACCACATCATTCCCTGTAACTGACATCACATCATTAACAGCCACATGTAATGCTTTTGGAACTTTTCTTTTCCATACAACTTGGTTTAAATAATCTTCAAGATTTTGATAAGACAATGTAGATAATGCTTCACGTTGAAGTTGATGCAATTTTACAACCATTGTCATTTGTACTTCAGTATTGTTTGTATCAAAGCATCTTCTCTCCATTCCTATCCTCTTTCTACTTGCAAGAGTATATTATAACAGGAAAATAAAATAATAAATCTATTTTCCTGCAAAGAACCCAATAATTGCAAATAATGCAGAAATAATCCAGAATAAATGTACTGTATTATTTTCTGTCATCCCCTTAATCACAAAAGAATAATGAATTGGTGTATAAGGAAATACTTTTTTATGTCTTGTTTTAACTGATGTAATTTGAATAATGACACATAATGTCTCAATTACAAACGTACCGCCAATTAGTACTAATGGAATTTCTTTCTTTAATACCATTGCTAAAGCTGCTAATAAGCCACCTAGCGCAAGTGATCCTGTATCACCCATAAAAATCTTAGCTGGTTTTACATTGTAATGAAGATAACCAAGTAAAGCACCAAGTAAGCTAGCAATAAATACCGTTATCCCTACATTTTTGCTTAAATACGCAAATATCATAAATGGAATAAATGCACAAAATGAGCATCCTGCAGCTAATCCATCCATACCATCTGTTAAATTTACAGCATTACTTGTACCCGTAAACATAAATAAAACTAAAATGACATAAAGGAAGCCTAACTCTATTGTTGGTCCATTAAATAATAGTTGGATATTTAAAACTGAATATTCTTTATACATGCAATAGAATACAATTGCTAGTATTAGTTGTAATAAAAATTTATATTTTGCCTTCAAACCGTCATTATTCTTCTTTACTGCAATTAAGAAATCATCCGTAAAACCAATTAATCCATATCCAACAAAAGCTAAAAATACCATAACTACCTTAAAATCTAAAAGGCAACTAGGATATAAAAGAATTGTTGTAATGACTGGAACAGTAATGAATAATATACCACCCATAATTGGTGTTTTTGCCTTATCTTTATATTCTTGAAGACTATAATCATTTACCGTTTGATTAAAACTAATTTTCTTTAAGAAATCTATTAAATGAGGCATAGCAAGAAGCACAACTATCAAGCTGATTGTAAATCCAAGCATCATTCGAATCGCCATGTTTCTATCCCCTTTCTAAATCTTGATTATTATACCTAATCCCTTATTCAAACACAACTTCAATTTCCGTTCCCTTAGTTACTGGCGTACCTGCAGAGATGTTTTGTGAAGTAACTACTCCTTCTCCTTCTAACTTAAAGCCAAATTGAGTAACCGACCATAAGGCCGTCACTTCTTTTCGTGTCCATCCTGTTAAGTCAGGCATAATGAAATTATTTGTATCGGTAACTAAGAATACTTTTTGCCCAGAAGTAATATAAGAATTTTCTGCAGGATATTGCGCAATGACCGTATCACCATTACCTAATATATATTGATTTGTATTTGTATCCGCTAATTTTTCTGTAGCATATTCTAGACTATGATTAACAAGAGATGGCATATCAGTTGTGACAATTTCTGTTAATTCATCAGAAGTAATTGTGTCATCTGTCGTTTCATCTGTGCTTTCTGTATCCTCAGTACTTCCTGTAATACTACTAGTAAACCCAAGGCGAATTGCTGTTTTACGTAATAAGTTTTTTACAGGTTCTGTTTTATATTGTGCATTTGCATCATATGGTGCTTCAAAGCAATAATAAACCATAACTTGTGGATCTTCTGCTGGCATAGCACACATAATAGATACAATTGTATATCCAGATTGATAACCACCATTTACCGCCACTTCGGCTGTACCTGTTTTACCCATCAATTTACATTCAGGGATTTGATAATATTTAGCTGTACCTTGATCATCATTAATAACTCTATATAGAATACCTTGTAATGTTTCAGCTGTTTCTGCAGTAATTGGATTACCTGTCACTTTTGTTTCAGCTTGATAAATCACATGACTCGAATCATAAGAATCACGAATAGAATCAATATAATATGGTCTAACCATTGTACCATCTCCAAAGACAGCACTATATGCTTGTAACATTTGTAACATTGTTACCGTAGAACCTTGACCATAACTTAAAGAAATCTTATCTGCAGGCCATGTAAAATTTAATGTTCCTGTTTCTTCTGGCAAACCATCGGTATTTACAACTTGGAAGAAACCAAACTTCTTCATGTATTCTAGGTGTGTATCCGCATTGATTAATCGATTTTGTACTTCTGCAGTAACTGTATTTAAAGACATAATTAATCCATAGTCTAATTGAATCATTCCATAGTTGTGTCTTTTCGCATTATAAATACAGCCATAACCATTACTTTCTACACGTACCGGATTGTTGTTTTCATCACTTGCGAAACAATATGGTCCACTATATACTTCTTCCGTTCCATCATATACACCTTCATTAATTGCGGCAGCGTAAGTAAATGTTTTTAATGTAGAACCTGGTTCATAAGGAATTTGTGTACCATAGTTATTGTAATCGGTAATATCTAAAGTATTTGGATCAAATGATGGACTTTGGCCCCAAGCAAGAATCTTACCTGTATCAATTTCCATTACCGCACCCCATACTCTTTCAGCATTAAATGTATCATTCGTCATTTCAAATGATTCTTCTAGTGCTTGTTGGATAGTTGCGTCTAGTGTTGTATAGACATCATATCCATTTACTGCAGATACTGTTTCTTCTTTCATCCCTGGAAGAACATTACCATCTTTATCAGATTGATAAATGCTATAACCATCTGTTCCTTTTAGATATCCATCTAGATATAATTCCGCCCCCATCTTACCAACAGTAGAACCTGTTTCATCAGATTGAGCAAAGCCAATTAAGTTAGACGCAAATGTACCTAATGGATAAACTCTTTGAATCGAATCCGTAAATTCAATACCAGGTAAATTCAAAGCTTCAATTTCTTCTTTTGTTGACTTAGATAAGTTTCTTCCTGCTGTACCAAGTTCTGTTTGATATACATCTTGATTTAAATATGATAAGCATTGATCATAATCCATCTTTAGAATCTTAGATAAAGCAGCTGCTGTACCTTCTTTGTCTTTAACATAAGCAATTGTATCGCCAGTAGAAGGACGATTTTCATCTAAGATACAAATAATGTTATATGTTTTACTATCTTGAGCAATGATTGTTCCATTACGATCATAGATATTTCCTCTTAGTGCTTTTGTAGTCGTTTTCACTGTATTAGCTGAATCAGCATAAGCACTTAAATCTGTACCAGAGCCAAAATGTACTTTAGCAATCGTAACCAAAAAAACATTAGAAGCAATTAGTACCATTACCGCTAATGTTATAACAAATATAATATATGTAACTCTTTGTGTTCTTTTCCGCATCTTACTAATCACCATTTACCGCTATTGTAACAATATTATCTTGATTTAGCGATAGGCCATTTTCAGTTGCGATATTATCTACTCTTTCACGAGTACTTAAAGTTTGTATTTCTACCTTAATTGCATCATTCTGTGTTTCAATCTGAGCAATTTCACGTTCAATAGATTGTTTTTGCGCACTTAAAGTATTATTTTTCGTTCTCAAAAATAATTGTGTACCAAGATAAAATAATCCTGAGCCAAAAGTAAATATGATGGTAAATCCAACTAAATTTAATCTTCTCATTTTTTTCTTATTTTTCTTTTTCATATCTACTTTTTCCTTTCAATTACTCTTAACTTTGCACTATGTGCACGATGATTTTCTTCTAATTCTTCTGCATTACTTTCAATCGGTTTCTTTGTGATTAAAATGTAATCAGGTTGTTGTTTATCTACTTCTCTTACTGGAAGCTTTGGATCAATATAAGGAACAGAAGATAATTCCTTAAATACCGTTTTGACCATACGGTCTTCTAATGAATGGAAAGTAATTACTGCAATTCTTCCATCTACATTCAATAAATCACAAGCTTCTTTTAGTCCTAGCTCAAGTGATTCTAATTCGTGGTTTGTTTCAATTCTTAATGCTTGAAATGTTTGTTTTGCAGGATGTCCTTTTTTATTTAGTACTTTATTTGGTAAAGCACTTTTAATGACATCTACAAGTTCAAATGTTGTTTCAATTGGTTTAATACTTCTTCTTTTCTCAATTGCTCTAGCAATTTGTTTTGCATTACGTTCTTCGCCAAATTGAACAAGTATTCTTACTAAATCTTGAAATGAATAGGAGTTTACAATTTCATACGCAGATAATGAAGCACTTTGATCCATTCGCATATCAAGTTTCGCATCAAAACGATAGCTAAAACCGCGACTAGGATCATCAAATTGAGGTGAACTTACACCTAAGTCCATCATCACTCCATCCACATATTCAATGCCTAATTCATTCAAGCATTCCTTCATATGACAGAAATCGTTATGGATAAATGTCACTTTGTCTAAATAATCTTTCAGGTTTTCTTTACTTTCTTTGATAGCTGTTTCATCTTTATCAAATGCATATAAATGTCCTGTAGATAATTTAGATAATAATTCTTTTGCATGACCTCCACGTCCTAGAGTGCCATCTACATAGATTCCATCTGGTTTAACATTTAATAAATCAACAGTTTCATGAAGTAATACACTCTTATGTTCCATCATTGCAAATACTCCGTTAATGTTTCAGCGATAGATTCAAAGCTTTCACTAGCTTCTTCTTCATATGCATTCCATCTCTCTTCAGCCCATATTTCTACATGGTCTGCAGCACCTACAACAACACATTTCTTTTTCATTTCAGCAGAATTCACTAGAACTTGGGGAAGTTGGATTCTTCCTTGTCCATCAATCTCGCATTCACTTGCTTTAGAAGTTAAATAACGTACATATTGTCTAGCTTCTTTTTTGGTTGTAGGTAATTTTTCTAGTTGTTCAATAATCTTTTCCCATTCGCTTTCGGTATAAATTGTTAAACAACCATCTAATCCTTTTGTAACAATGAAAGTGTTTCCTAATTCCTCGCGGAATTTAGCAGGAATGATAATTCTGTTTTTAGCGTCAAGACTATGTCTATATTCGCCCATAAACATATATCATCACCCACTTTCTACCACTTTTTAACACTTTCTACCACTATTCTATCACTTATAGACTAAAACACAAGAAAAAGTACAGTTCGAATGAGGGCAAACTGTACTTTTTTTAAGAGTTATTTTTGGTAAATAAAAAATCCCTTAATGGGATCTTTTATCTTGATTATTCTCCTACTTTTGCGGATGTTTTTTCACTACCAACTGATCCACAATTTGGGCATGCGTGATGAGGTTGTTTCATTTCACCACAAACTGGGCACTTAACAAGAGTTGGAGCATTTAACTTGTAGTGTGTTCTTCTCTTGTCTCTTCTTGTGCTTGAGTTCCTTCTTTGTTGTACTGCCATTGCCTAGCACCTCCTACTTTTCAATCTTCTTTGAATTCTTTCAGTTTTGCCAGGCGAGGATCTATCCTTTGTCCCTGACTTTTCTGATACTCTTCTTCCGTGATTACTCTCCAGCCATCGCCATGAGGATATTCATCTTCAGAAGCGTTTGTCACCTGTAATGGAACTTCCAGCATAATATCATCAATAATTGCCGGAAGAAGCTCAATGACTTCATTTGTTACGAGGCGAACACCATCTTCATCTACATTTTCAAAAACATAAGTTTCATCACTTTCTGTTTCAAATGGATATTCAATTTCTTCGTTTGTAATTGCGTCAGGCACAAGCATTGTACCAGATACATTCATTTGAACGTAGAATCGATTTTCCTCTTCATCTAGATAACCATGTCCGCTAACATGAACATCTTTTACTGAATTAATACGACTATTTTTAGCAAATTCTGAAGAATCAATTTCTACATCTTCGCTAAATGAGATATTTCCAGAATTACTTTGTAATAAATCTGCAAGTGTCCACTTCACAGCAAAAGACCTCCTTATCGTCAACAAGTAAAGATTATAACAAAACAACGATTAAAGTCAATCAGTTAACGCATTAAGCCATTCAATAATTGTATTTTTTACCGCATCTTTATCTTTTTCATTTAAAATTTCATGTCGCATACCATCAAATTCTTTGATTTGAATATGAGAATAGCCTGCTTTTACTAATGTATTCTTTGAATCTTCTAGCCCTTTTTCGCCACCTGTACATGGATCATCTTTCCCTACAACAAATAGAATTGGTAAATCTTTTTGTTTACAAGCATATAGACTAGAATCATGCATCTGTACCATACCTTCTAATTCATGTACATAACCACTAATGGTAAAAGGAATACCAGATAAAGGATCAGAAAGATATGCATCAACATTATCTTCGTTATAACTAATCCAATCACATGTTGTTCTAGGATGACTTACTGTTTTATTAAAGGAACCTGTCACTAAAGAATCTAGTAATTTACTATGACCTTTATCTCCTTTAAATGTTTTGATAATTTTTCCTAATGTAATACCAAGAGGAGCTGCTTTTTGATAATTTGGAGCTCCAGATAAAATTAATCCATTTATCGTATCATCATGTTGTTGTAAGTAGCATCTACATACCATACTACCCATAGAATGACCGAACAAATAAATTGGTACATTAGGAAAAGTTTGTTTACATAAAGCATTCATTTCGACAACACTATCAATTAATGTCTTCCACCCTTTTTCTCCAAAATAACCATATTCATCTTTTGTGGTTTCACCATGTCCTGGTAAATCATAGGTAATTACACCATAGCCATTTTCTTTTAACGTATTTGCAAAATCTTCATAACGTTTACGGTGTTCTTCCATTCCATGAACAATAAGTACACACCCTTTTATTGATTGTTCTGGTTTATATATACTAGTAGCTAAATACATAATATATTTCCTCCAATGCTAATTTTATTGTAACATGGTATACGAAAAAGAAAGAAAAGGTATAACTATGCAAATTACAGGAATTGTCGCCGAATACAATCCATTTCATACAGGACACATGTATCAAATTCAAAAAACAAGAGAAATTACAAATTGTGATTTATTAATTGCCGTAATGTCAGGAAATTATGTGCAACGTGGCGAACCAGCAATTATCGATAAATGGGAAAGAAGTAAATGTGCTATTGAACATGGTGTAGATTTAGTAATTGAATTACCTTATATTTATGCTACCCAAAGTTGTAATCAATTTGCTCATGGCGCATTAACATTACTAAAACTATCGGGAATTAATGCATTATCTTTTGGTTCAGAATGTGGCAATTTAGATAATCTATTAGAAATTAGTGAAACACCAATTAATCCAGATCACTTACATCAATCATTAGATTCAGGAATGAGTTTTCCTAAATCCTATAGTTTATTAACAACAGAAATGCGACCAAATGATATTTTGGCTGTAGCTTACTTAAAAGAACTACAAGGAACAGATATTCAACCTATCTTAATTGAAAGAACAACAAACTATTTAGATGAAGAATTACATGAATCTATTTCTAGTGCTACCGCAATTCGTAAAGCATTAAAAGAAAATAGAAGCGTGCATGGTACAACACCAATGGAAGAAATCATCAAAGAAAAAGGAATGAGTTTCCTAGAAGCTTATTATCCTTATCTACGTACATATTTATTAACGAGTGATAAAAAAAGATTAGCAGATACATTCTTATTTAGTGAAGGAATTGAAAATCATATTGTAGAACAAGCAAAAAAGAATCCTACTTATGAAGGATTCCTTAAAGATTGTACCAATTGGCGTTATACATCTAGTCGTATTAGAAGAACATTACTACAAGTCGCAAACCAAATCACAAAAGAAGATGTAAGGAAATTACCACCACTAGATACATTACGTATACTAGCCTTCAACGATAAAGGTAGAGAATATTTACACGACATGCGTAAAAAAGATATTCATATCGCATCAAGATTCGCTACAGTACCACTACCATATAGAGAAATGGAATACAAAACAACCTTATTCTATTCATCTATCTTTGATGAAGAAAAAAGACAAGAACTACTATCAAAAGAAGTTGGTGGTGCTCAATATATTAAATAAGCATAGTGACAAAGCTATGCTTATTTTAATGAACCATCTAGTATTGCATTAATCACAACACTACCTACTTTAAAATTATTTTCCATACCTACAACAAAAATATCTAATGTTTCATCACTACTAGCTAAACCAATCGATTCATCATATTCGCCTTGTCCCCATAAGCTTTCTGGTGTATCTCCATTCATAAATACATCCATATTAACGGAATCACGAATAATAATATAACGATCTAACATTTGATAACGCTTTAATACGATTGCTAAAGCATTATCTTCCATTTCTGTTACAGCAAAAGGATCTTTACAATGATACGTTTCAACCATAAGTAAAGCATTTTCATGATCATATTCACCCTTCCAATAGTTATCACTAGTCACTACTGTACCTAATAATACTTTAGGATTTCTTGTAGCCCAATCAGCGTTATCAAAAGTTTTTGCCATTTGAGACTTTGTAATTTTGGTTGTTTCTAAAGGGATATCTTTTACTAGTTCGTATACTTTATTACATAAATCCTCATTTAATTCATGAACGGCAATTTCATCATAGCTTTCATCATGAAACCATGTTGTATTACTATCTGTTGTTAAATCATGAGAATCAATGTTGTGACCAAAATCAAAATCTACAGTAGAAGTACCAATATATACATCTCCCATCACACCATATCCTTTGCTAGATCCTCCACAACCTGTACTAATCACATATGCATTAGAAAAATCAAAACGATTATCTAATAAGATAGCTTGTAAACTCGTTGCGGAATTCACTTTACCCATTCCCGTAACATAAAGTGCTACACCATCTTTTACATATAATTTATGTTTTTCATAGCCACCTTCTATTTCATATTCATCGCTATCTTTTAGATACGCATCATAATAAAATTGTGCTTCTCCAGGAAAATCCCCTGTCATTTCTCCATTCTCAAATTTAGGCAAGATTAAAACTTTAATGTCAATTTTGTCTGTTTCTTTCTTATCGAACAATTTATATGTAACTAGTGATCCGAGTAATATTCCTATCACTAATGCAAAAGAAATATATTTTTTCATGTCATTTCCTTTTTTACGCATAATGTTTATCGTTAAAAATACGATCTAATGTCTTTGATATTTGTTTCATATCAATTGGTTTAACAATATGTCCATTCATACCTGTTTCAAATGCCTTACGTTTATCTTCATCAAAAGCATTCGCTGTCATCGCCACAATAGGAATATTCGCTTTACGGTTATTTTTTAGTGTACGAATTTCTCTAGTAGCAGTATAACCATCCATTCTTGGCATCTGTATATCCATTAAGATTAAATCATAATAATCATCTGCGACTTCATTCATGATATTTACCGCTTCTATACCATCTTGGGCAATATCAATTTTCATTCCTGTTTCTTCTAATATCGCAATCGCTATCTCACGATTTAATTCATTATCTTCTACAAGTAATACTCTTTTACCAGAATAGTCATATTTTTTATTTTCTGATTTTTCTTGTGGTTTATTTTGCGAAACAGGTTGCGTTAATACATTCCTTAATTCAGACATAAATAATGGTTTACCAACAAATGCAGTCACTCCAGCATTACGTGCTTCTTCTTCAAAATCTACCCAATCATATGCAGTTAATACGATAATTGGAATTTCATCACCAATTACTTTACGTATTCTTCTTACCGTTTCAATACCATTAACATCAGGCATTAAATAATCAATAATGTAAACTTTATATTCATCTTTTAATTCTGTCGCATCTTGTGCTCTAAGTACCGCTTCTTTACCTGATACTGTCCAATCAGGACGCATTTCAATACTTCTAAGCATCTTACATACACTTCTACATGTTTCTATATCATCATCCACAACTAAAGCTCTAGCACCACGTAATTCTGGTATAGGTTCATAATTTTTTTGACCATTTACTAACCTTACCTGAATTGTCACAACAAATAAGGAACCTTTCCCTAAAGTACTACTTACTTCTATTGTGCCACCCATCATGTCGACAATATTTTTAGTGATTGCCATACCTAGACCTGTACCTTGGATACCATTTACAGAAGAACTATATTCTCTAGAAAAAGTATCAAATATATGATCCATAAATTCTTTAGACATACCTATTCCTGTATCTTTAACAGAGAATTCATATGTGGTGTAATTCTTAATTGAACAAGGTTTTTCGACTAGTCGAATCATAATATCGCCACCAGCCGGTGTAAATTTAATCGCATTACCAACGATATTAATTAATACTTGATTTAAACGTAATTTATCGGTAATCACATCTTCATGTTGTACATCTTGCGTATCAATAAATAAGTTTTGATTCTTAGAATTTACGAGTCCTTGAATCATCGCTCTTAAATCATGTAATACATCAGGAATATGAACAGGATTTTCTTCTAGTTTTACACTACCACTTTCAATACGACTCATATCTAAAATATCATTAATCAAACTCAACAAATGTGTACCAGAAGTACTAATCTTAGAAAGATATTCTTGTACGAGTTCTTGATTATCAATATGTGTTTGAGCAAGTGCAGTAAAACCAATAATTGCATTCATAGGTGTACGAATATCATGACTCATACTATTTAAGAAAGTCGTTTTAGCACGATTCGCTGTTTCCGCTTCAGCTAAAGCGTCTTCTAACATATGTTGCTTTTCTTCAATATTCGCATATGCACTCTTTAATAACATCTCTTGATTATCCATAAATATCAAAAGAATCGTTAATGTTAAACCAATTTCTGATGTAGGTAATTCGGTTAAAAAGAATTGCATAATTGTACCCATTACTAGAGGAACAAAATACATTAAAGATTGTTTCACTAGTTTTCTCTTATTTTGATCTTTTTCTTTTGTTAAACGAACACTGAAATCAATGATTGCGGCAATATTATAGCCATTTGCTAAAACAAATACGAACGTAATAAATAATGGGCCTCTAGAATAATTTCCAAACTCATCTATAGAAAATAATAGTCCTGTCCACCAAGTCGTAAGCGTTAAGATAAGCATAAGAATTGCTGGAACAAATAATAACATCTTCATACGATTATTTAGCATTCGCTCTGCATCATATCTTAGTTCTAGATACATAAATAAAAATAAAGCAATACACTCTGCAGCTAAGTCATAAATCGCATTTAAAAGAAAAGCCACAACCTTACCAGCACTTGCACCAATATATACACATAACGCATCTGATAAAGCACAAACAGCAGCAGCTCCCATTAGCATCAAGATCCAGTTTTGTTTCTTACCAAAGCCTTCTACTTTTCTTAAACGATTGACTAATATCGCATCAAATAACAGCATAAATACAACTACTGCTGCATAGTTTTTATTTATCACTTCTATCCCCATAGGTTTCCCCTTTTTTATATCATCAAAAAGCAAATACGCCTTTTATTTTACCGCAATTATGCATAAAAAAAAGACCCACATATGTGGATCTCAAAAAGCGAATTAGTCAACTTTTACGTTTGTATAAACTTTGTTTACATCATCACAATCATTTAACATAGATACTAATTTATCATAAGCATCTTTGTCTTCTTGTGTATCTAATGTAACGTATTCTGTTGGAAGTAATGTAGCTTCACAAACATCGAAAGTTACTTCAGGAAGAAGTTTTTGGATAGCATCTTGTGCTTTACCAAAATCTTGGAATGTTGTTTTAACTGTCATTTCTCCATCTTCAACAGAGATATCTTGTACATCTACTTCAGCTTCCATCATTGCTTCAAGCATTGCATCTTCATCAGCGTAGCTAAATACAAATAAGCCTACAGATTCATAGTTGTAGCTAACAGCACCACTGTTACCTAATTTAGCACCATGACATTTGTTAAAGCATGTCTTAACATCTGTATATGCACGATTTGTGTTATCTGTTAAGCAATCGATAATGATTGTACTATTACCAGGACCAAATCCTTCATAACGAGCTTCTGTATAGTTTTCATCTGTTCCACCTTTTGCCTTTTCAATAGCTCTCTTAATAACATCAGCTGGAACTTGATTACTCTTAGCTTCTTGGATTTTACGTTTTAATGCAAGGTTCATATCAGGGTCAGGAACACCATTCTTAGCCGCAATATATAATTCCTTTCCGTAACGTGAATATAATTTAGATTTAATCGCAGCTGTTTTTGCCATAGATGCTGCGCGCACTTCATGTGCTCTTCCCATAGTTAATACCACCCTTTCAGTTAAATTTTTGCTAAACCATTATAACAAAGCACGTTAGCAAAATAAAGCATGAATATGCGTATTCCCTCAAATTATCGTGAAATCTCATAATTTTTGTTATCTAGTTTTACTAATTTTGTCTTTATTTTTATAAGAGCATATTCATTTAATGTATCGTTTTGTCAATTTTTTATTTTTTTGACTAAACGCTATGTGTTTTAATCTAAATTACTACCATTAGATTCAATGACTTGTTTATACCAGTCAAAACTTTTCTTTTTATAACGAGCAAGTGTTCCTGATCCATCACTTTGTAAATCAACATAAATCATGCCATATCGCTTATCAATTTCTGCTGTAGAACAAGAGATTAAATCAATACAACCCCATGCTGTATACCCCATTACTTCTACACCATCTTTAATAGCTTCATCCATTTGCTTAATATGTTCTCTCATATAAGCAATACGATAATCATCGTTTACGGTATAACTACCATGTCCATCAGAAATCAATTCATCTCTAGCTCCTAAACCATTTTCAGCTACAAACAAAGGTAATTCATAGCGAGCATAGAAACGATTTAGTGTATATCTAAGTCCCTTAGGATCAATTTGCCATCCCCATTCTGAAACTTGAGAATATGGATTCTTACGTAATTCTGGAGTCATATTACTACGAGATGGTTCACCTAATGTAGGATCACTACAAGCACAATTACTGGAATAATAACTAAACGCAATATAGTCTACAGTATTCTTTAGTGCTTCTTTATCCTCTTCTGTTATATCTAGATGAACATTTAGTTTTTCTAATCTTCTTTTAGCATAGTATGGATATTTACCTCTACAATGAACATCTAAGAAGAAATATAAATCATTGTCTAAATCCATAACTTTTAAAATATCATCAGGATTTGGTGTTAAAGGATAAATCGTTATTCCTACAACCATACAACCTACTTTATTATCAGGATCAATTTCATGAGCTAATTTCGTTGCTTTAGCACTAGCGACTAATTCATTATGCATTGCCTCATATAAGTCTTGATTTGTTAGTTCTTCTTTTGGTGTATGAATTGCGCCAGACATAAATGGTTGTCTTAGAATAGAGTTAATTTCATTAAACGTAATCCAATAACGTACTCTACCCTTAAATCGAGTAAATAATGTATTGCAATATTTTAGATACAAGTCAATCATCTTACGATTAGACCAACCATTGTATTTTTCACTTAATGCAAGTGGTGTTTCATAATGTGATATTGTCACTAATGGTTCAATACCATACTTCTCACATTCATCTAATACATGGTCGTAAAATTCTAATCCTTTTTCATTAGGTGTATCTTCTTCTCCTGTCGGATAGATTCTAGACCAAGCTACAGAAAAGCGATATACCTTAAATCCCATCTCTGCAAATAACTTGATATCTTCTTTATAACGATGATAATAATCTATACCTTTTAGTTTTAGATTATCTTCAGTAGGTTTTTCTGTTCTTAATCCAAAACCTTTAGGAAGAACATCTTGTATAGATAGTCCTTTTCCATCTTCGTTATATGCTCCTTCGCATTGATTAGCAGCTGTCGCTCCACCCCATAAAAAGTTTTCTGGAAATGCCATAATTTCTCCTATTTCTATTTTTCTACTGGATCTTTATATAGTATATAGCTTACAACAAATGCAATCACAAAGCTAATTGCTGCCCCTGCACAAGCTAAATAGAAGTTTGACATTGGTGCATCTAATCCAATATAAGAAGGTAGTGTTAATAAACCTGGTGAACCACCAGAATAGTTTTTAACGCTGAAGCAACCCATGAAGAAACCACCGATTCCTCCACCAATCATGGAAGCAATCATATTTGTTTTTGTATTCATTGTGACACCAAACAATACTGGTTCTGTAATACCACATACTGCAGTAATACCTGTAGCTGAAGCAAGCTGTTTAAAATCAGCATTCTTTGATTTTAATGAAGCACCAAGAGCAGCAGCTCCTTGAGCAACATTGCTAGCTAATTGACCTGGATAAATTGGTTGATCAAAACCAAGAGTCATACGATTATTGATACCAATAGGCGTAATTGCATGGTGTGTACCTGTCATAACTAAGAATGGTAGGAAAGCACCTAGTAAAGTAGGAACAAGCCAAGGAGCAATTGTACTTAATGTATTAATGATTGTTCCTAAGAAGTTACCAACAATATAACCAATAGGTCCTAGAACACAAAGTGTAGCTACACCTACAACAAACATTGTAATTAATGGAGCTGTAAAGAACTTAATTGCTTTAGGTGAATATTTATTAGCAAGTGGTTCTACGTAAGACATTAACCATACCCCGAGTAAGATTGGTACTACCGTTGAAGAATAAGTAGCGTTATAAATTGGTAAACCAAAAATATTTACAGCTTGTGTTGGATCGGCTTTAGCTGCAGTCACTAACGAAACAAAATTAGGATGCAATAGCATTCCAGCAAGCATCATCGCTAGGAAACGATTACATTTCAATTTACTAGCAGCACTATCTGCCAATAAAATTGGTAAGAAATAGAATGTCGCATCACCCATAAAGTTAATAACTTGATATGTCATGTCAGTTTTATCTACTAACTTAAATGCTACAAGTACTGCTAAAACAGCTTTTAACATACCAGATGCAGTTAATGCTGGTAATGTTGGTGTGAAAATACCTGTTAAAGTATCTAAAAATTTATTGATTCCTTTCTTTTCATCTTTCACTTCTGTTGTAGATTGATTAGGTTCACCTATAATCTTACTAAACGATTGATATAGTTCCGTAACATCTGGTCCAATAATAATTTGGAATTGTCCATTTGCACTTGCTGTTCCTAATACACCTTTTGTTGCTTTAATTTCCTCTTCTTTGATTAATGAAGTATCTTTCAAGTTTAAACGTAATCTTGTTGCACAATGTGTTGCAAAGCTTACATTATCTTTACCACCAACTAAATCTACAAGAGTTGATGCCAAAGTATCAAATTTATTTGCCATTTTCTTTTTCTCCTCTTCAATTTCTATATCAAACATTCCTTACGGCCGTTAAGAAATGAAATGATTAATTTTGCTCACGATCATACAATCGATTTATATGTAACAATAAGTACATCTTTTCGTCCCTAGTCAAATTCACTTTATTTTTGCAATTTAGATATACTGTAATTTCTTCTACACAATGGTTTAAATCAGAATATTGTTTTGCAAGTGCTTCATACATTTCACTATTCTTTTCTTCCATCGGTTCCTTATTTCGAATACGTTTCAACAAATAATGCATATGTGATACAAATCTTGAATAGCTAAAATTTTGCCGATTAATTGATATTGAAAATTCTTTTTCAATTATCTTCACTATATCGTTAATCATTTCTTCATCTTGATCATTAGAAGAATTTTGTGTTTTAGCATTCACAATATGTAATGCAATATAACTAGCTTCATCATTAGGTAAATAGATTTTTAATTTATCTTTTATTACTTTCAAAGCATATAGTCCAACCTTATATTCGTTTTCAAATAAATACTGAATATCATATGCGATTGGTAAACGAATCTTATTACCATCACGATATCTCTGTATCGTAAAGTTGATATGGTCTGCCATTGTAAAGACAATTGTAGGAGATAATGGTTCATCAATAAGGGAATTTGCATAATCAATAATTTCTAGTGAAATTCTAAAAATGTCATCATCAATATTCGTGATTGCTTCTGCAACTCTGTTATCAATGTTATAAAAAGTCCGCTCAATTTCGGTTAAAGCTAACTCTCTAGGAAAAGAACCAAAACCTACTCCTTTTCCTAATGCAATAACATCTTTTCCACCAGCATCGATACAATATGCAACGTTGTTATTTATTTTCTTAACTGCCTTCACGATATTCCCCTATTCCCAGCAAAACAAAAACTCTCTACAAGCATAACCAAAACACGTTTGTATTTTAGGTAAAGCCTCTAGAGAGTAACTGTCCATGTATACGGTTACATCATAATGAGAAATTGAACACCTGTCAACTATAATCGTTTTTCAAATCCACCATGTATTTTTGCACCAGATAGATATGTCACAAATGCATGTGGATCATTTTCTTGGATAATATGTTCTATTTGTCCTTCTTCATATTTATTAATCGCCACAAATAAAACTTCCGTATCTGTTTTAGTATAAGCGCCCATGCCATTCCAACATGTAACTCCTCTTCCCATTTCTTCCATAATTTCTTCTTTTACCTTTGGATTTTTAGTAAAGATAAGCACTGTTACATTGATATTTTGTGAATGGAAATAATCCGCTACGGTATAAAGTATTCCTACAAATACAGTAGAATACATGATTGTTTTTACATCATAAATACACAAACAGATAGAAAATAATACGATATTAAAATAAATTGATAACTTACCTGTTTTTAAATCAGGTTTCTTTTTCACTAAACATACTGTCGCAATATCAGTACCACCACAACATCCACTTCCAGTTAATGCTATACCTACTCCCATGCCACAAATCATTGCCCCAAAGACTACATTTAAAATCATGTCGTCTACTATTGGTTTAGATAAAGCTGGTAATATCGATAACAAGATTGTTTGTATTGCGACAGAACATAATGTTTTGATACAGAAATCTTTATTCATGATTCGATATGCCATTAAGAATAAAGGTACATTTAAGCAAAAATTGATAATACCTAATAAATTTAATGAATTAGATGAAGGAATAAGATAGTTTATCCCATAATTGATTAATTGTGCTGTTCCTACTAAACCACCAAAGTTAATATTATTTGGTGTAACAAATAACCAAATACCTACCGCGAGTAATACTGAGCCGAAAATGACATTAATATATTTTTTCATACGTATAAAGTTTACTTCAAAATGAGATAGTATTCACTAGAAATTCACTTAGCATTCCTAAAACATTCATTTCTAATTGCTATATTAAAACCATGAAAAAGAAATTATTAGGACTTTGTATATGTTTGATCTGTTTATTAGGTTGTGCTTCTAAGAAAGAAACAGCTATTGCTTTATCTGATGGTAAAGTATTAAACATTCAAAATAATGTCATTACTTTATCTATTAGTAATACCATTCCTCGTTCTAATACTGTTTCAAATTCAAAAGATGAAATTATCTTAAAATTCAAAGTTGATGATAATACATTATTTCTAAAAAATGGGACTATTACTAGCTCTGATGCACTAGAAACAGGTTCTCACATTATCTTTACTGAAGAAGAAAACACATTACTTTTAATCGAAATAGTCGACACAAACTCATAAAATGATAAAATAATTCCATGGCAACTTATGTAATGAGTGATATACATGGATGTAAAGCTGAATTTGATGAAATGTTAGAGAAGATTCACTTTACTGATTATGATGATTTATACATTGTTGGTGATGTATGTGATCGTGGGCCTAATCCGATTGGCATTTATCAAGAAATTATGAATCATCAAAATATGCATTTGATATTTGGAAATCATGATGAATGGTTTGCGAAATATATTGATGCTTTAATTATGGAAAAATTAAATCCCGGAACATTAAGAATTAATGGTGATTTAACTAGATGGTTACACTTAAATGGTGGTTTACAAACCATGGATCAATTTTTATCTTTAAGTTTTCCAGAATGTTATAACTTAGAAGCATTCTTTCAAAAACATGATTACTATAAAGAAATCTCTGTAAAAGAAAAAAAATACCTATTAGTTCATGCTGGTTTATTAGAGCATAACTATAGAGGTATTAATATTGCGGAAGTACCAAAAGATGAATTAATTTGGTCTCATATTGGTATTGATGATAATCCTTTTTTAGACAAAACCATGATTGTAGGACATATGCCTACCCTATTCTATGGTGATGAATATAAAGGAAAGATGATTCTAAGAGATAGAATCTATCATATTGATTGTGGTTGTGTATTTGGTTATAGACTAGGTTGTTTATGTCTAGATACATTAGAAGAATTCTATGTACCTAAACATAAAACTAATGCGAGTCAATCCAATTCTTAATTTCACTAACGAAATATTCTTGATTACTTTTGTACATTTTTGGTACAAAAGTTTTTATTTGTTCTAGATATGGACGAATATCACTTAAATCACGCATATAGATTAAATATCCCGCTTCGTCAAAAGAAGATAACAATTGTGTTTGATGATCATTTACATGTTCATGATATTCATGAAGTCTTGCGGCAGCTAAGATTTTCTTTCTTTCTTGTAGAGCAGTCATAATTGTTCCTACGCCACCATGCGTAATAATTAAATCTGCTTCATTCATAAAAGAAGAAAATTTATCTCGATCCATAGAATCGAATATTTCCATATTCTTACTTTCATATTTAGTAAAACCAGCTTGTACAACTACTCTATCTGTAATCGCTTTTTCATCTATTGCTTTATCTACAGCTTCAAGTAAGCGTACAAATTGTTTATCGTTTGTGCCTAAAGTTACAAATATCATTAGAAAATCCACCCTTTATATACTGCATTTGGATATACTTCTAGCATGCTTTCCCATTGGACAACAAATAAATCTGCTATAGGATAGATCATTTGTCCTGCTTTAGTTGGAGTAGTCGCATTAGCGAATGTTTCTATCCAAATGACTTTCTTTCCATATTTATGTGCAATCTTACACATTGGTACAGCAGTATGCGTACCAGTAGTAATAACAACATCAGGATTAATCTTTTTAAATAAAATAAATGACTTAAAGCAATTATATGTAAACTTAAAAAGATATGGTAATAAATGTGATTTCGTACCATATAAAAGCATATCTACATGTTCTTTTCCATATTTATCATATAAGCTTAAATTCGCTTTTGTTTTTTCTGTAATAATATGATAATCATATTCAGAAAATAAAGGTGATAGCTGTAATAACTCTGTTAAATGCCCACCTGTACTAGAAATAAATAATATCTTTTTCATATCTTAACCATAAAAAATGAGGTGTGTTTCCACACCTCACATTATACAGCATTATTTAATATTCTTTTTGATAAGTTCTACAACTTCATCCATTGTGTCTAAGTCAACAGCTTCAAGAGCTAGTTTTCTCATTTCTTCATAAGATAAGTTGTTAATCATCTTACGAGCACGAAGAATAGATGTAGCACTCATTGAGAATTCATCTAGGCCTAAACCTAATAGTACAGGAGCAGCTAATTCATCACCAGCCATTTCGCCACACATACCGCACCATTTGCCTTCTTTATGTGCACCATCGATAGCCATCTTAACTAAACGTAAGATTGATGGATTTAATGGTTGATATAAGTAAGATACGTTTTGACTCATACGGTCAGCAGCCATAGAGTATTGGATTAAGTCGTTTGTACCAATAGAGAAGAAGTCAACTTCTTTAGCAAGACGATCAGCAAGAACTGCAGCAGCAGGAATTTCAATCATGATACCTACTTCAACCTTTTCTCCTACCTTAACGCCTTCAGCAATTAATTTAGCTCTTTCTTCATCATATAAAGCTTTTGCTTCACGGAATTCTTTCACTGTCGCAATCATTGGGAACATGATAGCAAGTTGTCCATAAGCACTAGCTCTTAATAAAGCTCTTAATTGAACACGGAAAATATCTTTACGCATTAAGCAGAAACGAACAGCTCTTACACCTAAGAATGGGTTCATTTCTTCTTCGAATGTATAGTAATTTAGTTTCTTATCGCCACCGATATCTAGAGTACGAATAACAACTTTCTTACCATTCATCGCTTCTAATACTGCTTTATATGCTTCAAATTGTGTTTCTTCATCTGGGAAATCATCTTGGCTTTGCATATATAAGAACTCAGTTCTAAATAAGCCAACACCTTCACCACCATTAGCTAATACGCCTTCAACGTCTTTAACAGAACCAATATTACCAACTAGTTCTACTTTGTGACCATCAACAGAAATACTTTCAGCATCTTTTAATGCTTTTAAGCTTTCTTTTTCTTCTAAGAATGCTTTTTGTCTTTCTGTAGCTTCAGCGATAGTAGCTTCATCAGGATTAATAATTACTTCACCTTTAATGGCATCTAGTAATAATACATCACCTGCTTTAGTTTCAGATAGAATTCCTTTACAACCTACAACTGCAGGAATTTCTAGAGATCTAGCCATAATTGCACTGTGGCTTGTACGTCCACCCATTTCAGTAGCGAAACCTTTAGCGAATTCTTTGTTTAAAGAACCTGTATCAGATGGTGTTAAGTCTTTTGCAACAATAACAACTGGTTCACTTAATGTAGCTAAGTTAGGAATTTCAACACCAGCTAAGTTGCAGTTCAAACGATATGTAACGTCTTTAATATCTGCAGCTCTTTCACGCATATATGCATCATCTAATGCTTCAAACATAGCTATTGTATTTTTAGCTACAGTATCAGCAGCATAATCTGCATTTACTTTATCGTTTTTGATCATGTCTTCGATTTGGCAACGGAAATCTGGGTCGTTTGCCATCATTAAGTGTGCATCGAATACAGCTAATTCTTCTTCAGCAAGATTCTTAGAAGCAATTTCTTTAATCTTTTCAATGTCTGCTACAGTTTTAGTAAAAGCAGCATCTAATTTCTTTAGTTCTTCATCAACATCAGCTTCTCTTTGAGTAATATTTAGAACTGGTGGTTCTAATTTGTATACTTTAGCAATCGCAATCCCCTGTGAAGCAGCAATACCTTTTAACATCTCTTATCCTCCTTGATGTTATCTATTTCGAGTAAATCACCTATATTTTCGCTCTAAAAACAAATATCTTATTCATTAACTATTCTGTAATTTAAGATAAATTCGTATAGATCATTTCCTCTACTTTTCTTATGTTTATAGTACCATCTTTATGAGCTTGATTCAATCTAGTACATACAAAAAAACACCCAAGATTTTGTCTTGCGTGTTTTTCATATTTGTGTGTTAACCTTCTTCTCCACCATCAGAAGTAGGACTAGCTTCATTAGAAGCTTCTGTCGTTTGATCTCCACCATTACTATTTTGATTACTTTGGTCTTCAGTTGGTGTTGGATCAGCTTCGCAACCTGTTCCATCAGCATTTACATGATATCCATCACCACATGTAACAGGTGTAGGTGTTGGCTCTGGAGTAGGCTCTGGTGTTGCAGTAGGATTGGCTTCGCAACCTGTTCCATCAGCGTTTACATGATATCCTTCACCACATGTAACAGGTGTTGCCTCTTGTGTTGGAGTTGGTGTTGGAACCACAATAGGTTCTATTGTAGGAACCTCAATTTCTGTAGTAGGTGTTGGTGTAGCTTCTGTTGTTGGTTCTGGTGTTGCGATAGCTACACAACTTCCATCTTCACTAAGTGTTTCATTTTCACCACAACTTGCTTGAGGTGGTGTATCTGCCGCAATCATTGTTTCGTTATATACATCAGCTGAAATACTTGGTTTCGTGAATTCCCAGTTTACAGACCATTTAATACAACTTGTATCTGCTGTAATTGCACTATCTAAATTGATATTTCTTTCGATTGCATTACGTGTATCTGTTAAAGAACCTTGCCATACACGGTAAATATATAGAGCTAGTTGTAAACCTTCATCCCATTTACTAGAAGAATAACCAGTTACTCTTGAGCTTTGAATATCTAAAATATTTTCAATATGTGCTGAATCATAATAACGGTTAGCTTTTTGCATTGCATAACTTACAAAGCTTGTCATTTGATCTAATGTAAAGTTCGTTTGGATGTTATCTCCCGCTGCTTGAAGTACATTTAAGAATGTATTTACATCTCTTGTACGCATAATCTTTTGTACAATCGCTGAAATAACTTCTTGTTGGTGTTCTTGTCTAGCAAAGTCACCAGTCGCAAATAGATGTCTTTCACGTGCGAAAGCTAATGCTTGTTCACCATCTAATGTAACTTGTTCGCCTGCTGGAACATATACGGTATAGTGACCTCTTTCACTAGAAGCGTTTTGTCCAACAAAGGCAATAGGACTATCCACAACGATTCCTCCTAAAGCATCAACGATATCTACGACACCTTGGAAGTTTGTATCTACATAGTAGTCAATGTCTACGCCTACTAAATCTTCAATTGTACTAATTAAGCAATCTACACTAACTGCTCTAGCCGCATTTAATTTACTTGATCCACCATTGTAACAAGTAATTGGTACATATGAGTCTCTTGCAATAGAACTCATCGTAACTTTCATACTAATTGGATTAACGGAACATAAAATCATTGTGTCACTTAATCCATCAGCTGTACCGATTAATAATACGGTAAATGGTTCTGAAGTAATATCTTTATCACTACCTGTTTGATTTTGTATCGTTACTTTATCTTCAAAGTCTAAGATACTTGCAGTATTAGCGATTAAATCAGCTAAACTTGTTTCACTTTGGAAAATAGACTCATAATTTGTAGGTAAAATTGCGCACTCAATAGATCCATCAAATAGAGCTAAGATTAATGAGGAATAATCTTGATATTCTTCATAACTTACATTTAAGTTTCTTGAATCAATTTGATTTTGACCTAAAGTGGCTGTATTTGTACCTGTCGCATAACCTACAGTTTTTCCTTCAAGTTGACTAACATCAGTAATCGTTTGATTACCATCTTCATCATATACAATTAAACTTGTTGATACAGATTCTGTAGTTGTTGTACCTGTCATTTTACTAATATTACTGTTTACTTTTGTAACGGCGTAAGTACCGTAACTTCCTACTACAACAAATAAACAAATGAAAATAATACTCACAACATATAAAGGTTTTTTATGTGTACGAATTGCTAGAATCAAGGATAGATTTAATACTAATACAAGTAATAAAACAATCACATTGATGATAATAAATATATTTTTACCTACACTAGAAAATTGTGTTGTGTTTAACATTGTAATCACAATCCCAATTTCACCCACTAAGGCTAAAACGCACAAGATAATATTTTGCATCGTATAGTCTTTCTTAGGTCTTTTCTTTGTTACAGGTTTTTTATTAGGAACTTGTGGCGTTTTAGGAGGATTAGCTTGTTTTTGTCCTTCTGTACTTGTAGTTTGTTTCTGTTCTACAAGTTGCTTTAGTTCTTCATTTGATATTTCTTTTTTATTTGTATTTTTTCTAGGCATTTCCGGCATAGAATTTCCACTATTACTATTACTCATAATGAACCTCCTTATCCGTTATCCGTAGTATCACTACTAGAGTTTTGAGCTTCCCACTCATTGATACTTTCATAATCATAGAACTCAGCAATTTCCCATCTACCGTTATTGTTAATCACAAAGAAACGTGCTCCTGTAGGGAAATTAGATGTATCGGCACCATTTGATGCATAAGTCCAACTTACGTTAACTTCATAGCTTTCAAAAGATAATTCTTTCTTTGTCTCAGAATCTTCCCAATAATATGTAGTAAAGTCAGGTGCTTCACTTACATCCTTATCTGTTGTAATTTCTTTTACCTCAATTAGTTTAGAACGTCCTTTTTGAGAAATATATAAATCTAAATCAGAGTAGAAGTTATAACGTGACCATTCTTCAAAAGAACCAATAGAACTACTATAGATATATTGAAGTCCACCTATTTCATAGTTACCATCTTTATTTGTCCAAGTGAAATAATCTGCCACAAAGTTATATACAACTTTTTCCGCAATAGTCGCATTATCACCACTATTTATCGCATCTGTTAGTTGTTGGAAATATTCTTTTTGAACTGAAGTTGGATTATTACCAATTTCATATTGATCATTCTTCATCGTTCTGTTTGTATCAGCTGACATAGAATTACTTTTACCGCTCGCTTCTTTCTTTGACGCAACAGAAACGACATTGAAAATAAATGCCGCAAGAATTCCTATAGATAAGATAAGTAAACCTAAAACTAGACCACCGTTAATTTTGCGATTTCTTAATTTAACAGGATCTACTTTTTTATGTACCTTTTTTACTGGTTGATTTGTCATTGTTTTCTCCTATTCGTAAAACTTTCTTACAATGTACTGCGGTCTCCCCTTCACTTCACTATAAGTCTTTGACATATATTCCCCAAGTATGCCAATCGCTAATAATACACATCCACCCATGAATAAAATTAACGATAATAAAATTGTCGCAGTGGTTACTACCTTACCACATAATGACATGATTAGCAAAACGATTAATTCAATACACATTACAAATGTTAGACCACCACCAAACACAAAAGCGATTTCTAATGGTGCACTAGTATATTCAATAATGCCATCTAACGCATATCTAAATAATTTCCAAAAAGACCATTTTGTTTCTCCAGCTACACGTTCAATATTTTCATATTCTAAATATTCAATTTTATAGCCTACCCAAACAAATAATCCTTTAGAGAAACGATTATATTCATTTAAAGACAAAATAGAATCAACGACTTGTCGAGTCATTAAACGATAATCTCTTGCGCCATCTACGATTTCCACTTCATTAAAATGATTAATCAATTTATAGAATTGACGAGCAAAGAAAGAACGTATCACAGGTTCACCAGCACGCGTAACGCGTCTAGTTCCTACAACATCATCGTGATTTTTTTCCATTGTCTCAAACATTTTCGGTAAAAATTCAGGTGGATCTTGTAAATCCGCATCCATGACTGTTACATAATCCCCTTTAGCATGTCTTAATCCTGCTAAAAGAGCACCTTCTTTACCAAAGTTACGACTAAAATCTACAACTCTAATATTCTTAGGATACTTTTTATATAAATCTAATGTTTTTTCTAATGTTTTATCTTTAGAACCATCATTCACAAAGATGATTTCATAATCTAAATCCATTGTATTTAATACTTTTGTTACTGCAGCGTAATATAGTTCTACAGTTTCTTCCTCGTTATAACAAGGTACCACTATTGATAAGAGTGCCATAATTCACCTCTTTTTCCTCGATTATTATACTCTACTACTATCTATCTAACAAATTAGACATTATCTTTTTTAAAATGCCTAAATATCCATGCAAAGAAATAAATATTCCATGAATATACCATTTGGAAATATTTGTTTTTTAAGCCACCTAAAGATTTTAAGTAAGGATTATCATGCCAATTAGGAAATTCTGTATTTAATAAATTCCATCCTAGCTCTATTGTATAGCGACGATCCTTAGCGTCTTTTATTCTAGCACTTCTTAGAAAGCTATTCCCTAAGAAAAACTTAATATGAATATACTCTAGTTCATCATGATACATTTCATATAAATCATGTTTCTGATAATAATCTAAGATAATTTGGAATACATGAATCATATTCTTTACTTGATCATTGTTTGTATGCGTAATACTAGATTTTTGTTGAACATAATGTACATATGGTTTATTTGTAAAACCAATATGTTTTACATGCATACTTAAACAATATAAATAACAAGCATCTTCATAACGGTCTCCATCAGGAAATGAAATATCCAATGTGTGGATCCAATCTGTTCGATATATCTTATTCCAAAGTACCGCAAAAAGATGAATCATCATGTCCTTACCACCAAGATATGGGCCTTCTTTTTCTAGTCTTTGCTCATTACCATATTCCCAATAGAAATCTGATACAGCTACTTCTAGATTATCTTTTTTCGCTAAAGTATATAAATCATAGAACATTTCTTTTTCAGCATAGTCATCACTATCTAAAAAGCCAAAATATTCTCCATGTACCTTTGTTAAAGCATAGTTTCTTGCTGTCGCAATACCTTCATTTTCTTTTGTATATAAACAAATATTTTTATCATTGTGTGAAGCAATATATTCTTCTATCACTTGTTTAGAATGATCAGTAGAACCATCGTTAATCACAATGATTTCGATATTTTCTAAAGTTTGATTCACTAAACTATCTAGTGTTCTCGTTATTGTTTTTTCACCATTGTAACAAGGGACAATGACACTAACTGTAGGTCTCATTTAGCCTCCTGTACATTATGTAAAAGCATCGCAACAATTAATGCTAAATAAGTTGTCGTTACAAATTGATCAAGCATATGGCCACTTAACCATGCACCACCTAGTCCTGCACCAACCGTAACTGCCATTACTAGATTTTCTAAAGTAAACATCTTTTTCGCTTTTTTCATAAACATAAAAGCACCATAAAGAATAATGAGAATCCAAGGCACAACACATAATAGTTCACCAACATAACCTAATGTATAGATTTGTTGTTTAAAGTCTTGTTCTAGAACGATAGAACCATTCATAAATGTACTATAGCCCATACCGAGTAGTTTCTCTTTTGATGTTAAATTTTGATATTTATAGTTAAAGAAAATCGTTTCAATTTGTCTACCACTTACTCTATCAAATACAGGCATAAAAGTAACATCAACCCAGAATTTAGGGTCAACTTGATAACTATAATACTCTGTATAATACATGCTTGGTACAGATTGAATGTAACGAGCATTAATACCATATGTTTCAAACATATAGACATAGAAATTGATATATTCAACAGATCCTGGCACTAAATCATCCGCATTCGCTAATTCTTCTTTACCTAAATCAGCCATACCATTATGTAATAAAGCTGTATCGTTTACAGCATCTACTTTTTGGTTTTGAATTGCTGGAGTCATCGGTAAAATTAAGGCAAAAATACCTGCAAAGATAATGGTCACAATACAAATACCCTTTTGGAATTTTTCCGTCTTTGTAACAAGAACTGTAAATAAATATAAAACTAAGAAAATAATAGGAATTATTACGGCACCATATGTCGCAACACGAGTCGCAAGCATTTGCATAGATAAGGATTGAACAAATATTAATGCCCCTAAATATCTTTTACTCTTTTTATTTTCTTCTTTATAAAAGAAATAATATAGCATCGGTAAAATCATGAATAATAAAATACCAATTGTATTTCCTTCATTGAAGAAGAATTTAGAAGCTAAAGTTCTAGGATGATATGCATCATAGATTCCATTAAACCATGTAAAGATATTTCCTACTGTATAGCCATAATATGTACTTTTCGCAAAAACAAATAAGTCACCAATTAGAATTGTAATACTAATAGATGCGGATAAAATGCATGTCATTAGCTTTAATTCTTTCATATTAAAGTGTTCATTATAAATTAAATAAATTAAGAAATAAGGAATCACTAAAGTTAATACATAAGTTAGTTCTTGAAACGTATTAAAGTAGAAATTATCTGTTAAAGCTAATCGTTCTACTAATGCACTACATTGTTTTGTATGTAATACAAAATATGCAAGTAATAAAGCACCATAACTCCCTACCGCAATAAATGTACGTTTCTTTTTTTGATCACGAAGAATAAAGGAAAAAATAAGTAATATTGGTACTACCACAAATCTTAAGATAGTTGATAATCTAGGTAATCCAAATTGATCCAAGAAATCATATACTAAATAGTCCATATCTACGATTGGTTGTATGGCTAGAAATATCATCACGAGTATATGCAATATTTTTTCACTCTTTTTCATCACTCACTCCTAAAGAACATCCATAAATTCTTTTAATATACCTTCATTATCATAACGATAATTTGCTAGTTTTTGTTTCATTTCTTTTAATTTCTTTGTATCTTTTAAAGCAGTTCTTAATCCTTCAACTAATGCTTCATCACTATTTTCTACAATCCAACCATAGTCCGAACTAGTAATTTGTTCTTCACATCCACTTACTCTAGTGGTAAGAACTGGTGTACCAACAATTAAGCTTTCATTAATAATTGTCGCAAAGCCTTCATACAAACTACTTAATACAAATAAATCACATTCTGCTATATCACGATATGGATTCTTTTGAAAACCTAAGAAATGAATATGATTTGCATGTAAACTAGACGCAAGTTCTTTTAGCTCATCTTCTAGTTCCCCACCACCTACTAAATATAAATCATGTTTATATCCTTCGTTATATATTTTTGAACTAGCTTTTATTAACCGATCAATTCCTTTTTGAGGATGAAGTCTAGCCACATCAATCAAATTAATCGTATCTTTATTTACGATATTGGTATGCGTTTCAAGTAATCCTTTTTCTAAATTACTTGTGTCCATTAAATTATGTATTGCAATCCCATTCTGTACTCTAAATACTGTTTCATAGGCAATAAGCGCTTGATTACTATCCGCAATATTTAAATCAATATAACGTAAAGCATCTTTTACAAGTCCCATATGATTTTTAGAATAATTACATACACTATAATCAGTTAGAACCCAATTAATCTTACGACTTGAATCTCCATATGCTGTAAAAATTGTGCAAAAGCCTTCTTTTGCGGCTACTTCCACATCATATTTTTTCGTTAAGATTTTCTTTCTTTCTCTTTTAATCTTTCCTTTAATTAGTCCTGTTTTCATAAAGAATAACAAACGTAATTTACGAAATGTTTCAAACACATGAAAACCTTTTACTAACGCATCCAGAGATTCATCTACAGGTCTAAAAAAAGTTGTTCCTTCGATAATATTTATTCCCTCTGGAATTTCATCCAGTAACATTCCTTGTTTATGTAATATTAATAAATCTACTTCATATTTATCTTTTGGAAGACTAGCCATAAGGGTATTTAATACACGTGCTACCCCACCCATACGCATTTCATCATTCACAAAAAGAATCTTCTTCTTATCGGTCATATATCTTTAATACCGTATCCATCTTTCTTTTTCTTAATAACTCAAAAATAATTTTTTGTTTAATACTAGCTTTTTTATATAAGCTATCTGTTCTATATTCAGGATAAGATTTTTCTAATCTATCCATATTTTCTAATAAATATTCTTTTCTTAATGATTGATCATCAAAATCTTTTATTCTTAAAGTTGTTAGTGATAAACCATGTACAATATATAAATGTCTAATTTCTTCTAATACTTTCGTATTATCCCCATGTGTTTTCACATAGTCATAAATACCATCTAAGGCATCATAAATATCAAATATCTTTTTATTTGCAGTATGTGCAATACTACCTTTTCTTTGACGATAAAAATAGAATGCTTGATTTACTTTTACAACTTGTTTTGCTTTATACAAGAGAATTGGAATTAAAGCTAAATCCTCATAATATTTATGAATTGGAAATAGACAATCTGAAAATAGTTCTTTTTTATATAGCTTATTACAAGCACTATTATTGATTGAAATTAGTGATGGTGTATCTATACAATTCGTTAATTCAAAAGTACCACCAGAAGAAAATTTTCTTTCACTAGAATCTTCATAAAAATATTCCATATCACATACTGCAATATCACTACTTGTTTGAACTAATGCTTCATATAATACTTTTACGGTATCTTTGTGAATCACATCATCGCCATCCACAAACAAATAATAATTACCAGTACTATGCTTTATGCCATAGTTTCTAGCATCACTTAAGCCACCATTTTCTTTATCTAAAATAACAATTCTTGAATCATTCTTTTGTAGTTTTTCTAGTATTTCTCTAGAAGAATCTTTAGAACCATCATTTACTGCTAGTATTTCTATATCTTGATAAGATTGACTAGAAATACTACAAATACATTCTTCGATATAATCCTGCACATTATATACAGGAACAATTACACTTACTTTATTGCCCATAGCTTTTAGTATATCTTATCTTTTACTCACAGGTAAACCCATCACAACCATTTTTCCAGAACCATTTAGACGCATAATCTATATTGATATCATTTGTCCAAGTATGATTAGCATCCGTGAAAATAACTTGCATTTCCCCTGTTTTCTCATATTCTGTATCACCAACCACAACTTTATCTGCTGTAATTTCAATATTTAATCCATTTAGATTTAAAGAGAATGGTTCTTCACTTTCTTGTACTAATACGCCATTTTCTACAACTGCATAATAGTTTCCATTAGGTTGATTTAAGAAATCTTTACTCATTCCTAGTGCTTGTAAAGCGTTACTTTCATATTCACCAAGAGAAGTTCTGTTACTTCCTGAATAATTCATCACAACAACACTAGGATACTTGCTCGCTTCATCTAATAAACGATAAATATTCACATTCTTACGATTCATTAATGCTTTAGCAGTATATGTACTAGCATTTTCTAATAGATTTTTATAGGTTGTATTTTCTGTATGACTTGTTACATAGTTATGTTCTTCGGCATAATTAGCTAGATATTTTGTAATAATTTCCGCACCCCAACTATTATTATGCCAAGTATCTCCATCCATATCGATAAACCACTCAATTTCATCTGCTAGCTCAATAAAGTCAATATATTCACTATTATTTAAGCTTAAATAATTCCATACTGCATTTAATGTATTGGTACTATCTTGATCAATAATATATGGAGTTTTAATAAAGACTAAATGAATATTTTCTTTTTTACATAAAGCAATTAATTCATCAATATCTTTTTTTGCACTATCACTTAATTCTTTTTCTTCAGTTACTTCATAAGTAATGAGTGGTGCATATCTTGGATTTTCTACATCCATTGGTACATGGCCTAAATTATCGTTATATCCTTCTGCATTTTTCGCATTTTCTAAAAATGTATCTAAGTTTTTTAAACTAACATTTTTCCATTGATCATGATTCATGAGTAAATCATATTTATATTGTGTACTTACAGATTCTGGTGCTTTATCCGCTGCCGATAATCTTGTTTCACCTGTCATTTCATCAATTGCTTTGTAAAACATTCCATCAGCGTAGCAAACATCACTTTGTTCTAATAAAGTAAAAACATCCACAAAGACTAGTGATGGTTTTTGTGTTTTTAACGCTTCTTCTAATAAAGAAGTAGACATCGATAATGGTTGACAACTAGAACCTAAAACATAGCTATAATATCCTGATTCTTTATAAAATACTGCAGGATTAAACGCATATTGCATGTGACTAGAACCTAGTGCAATTACATCTAAACAATTTTCAGGAATATTACGGAATAAGTCTCCTTCTTTATTACGGTCTATGCGAAAATATGGCGTGATAAAAATCCACATACATACTGCAATACAGATTACTAATATAAATTTAAGTCCTGCCACAACAATTTTTAGAGCTGTCTTCATCCCGATTTTTCCTTTACACAATTATTATAAATGATTCCCTTATTCTTGTCTTTAATCGAAAATTTCATCTAATACTTTTGCGATTTCATCAATATTAATTGGTTTAACAATATGTGCATTCATTCCTACTTCTAAGGCTTTCCGTTTATCTTCGTGAACCTCCCCACCTAAGTGCCGTTGGCACTATAGATGGGGCTTCCAAGGGC
>CAVIQY010000010.1:0-11328 GCA_963645035.1 bacterium
TTAATCTGTAATGAGATATTTTGGTCAATTGGTTTAGCTGCGATATCACAACGCTATTCCACAAGAGGATTAGATGCGATTGCGGCAATTAATATTAACGATACAATATCAAATCTATTCGCTATGTCGTCTATGTCATTAGGTGTAGCTGTTTCGATTCTTGTTGGGCAAAGACTTGGAGCAGGTAAGATAGAAGAAGCGAAAGATATTGATAGAAAGATGTTAACTTTTTCCATCATGGTAAGCTTAGTATTTACATTTATCTTATTTAACGCATCACCTTACTTACCGCTTATTTATAAAACAGACACAAATGTACAAAATATTGCTTGTGATTTATTAAAAATAACAAGTTTATTCTTGCCTCTAACGGCAATGTGTAATACTTGTTACTACACATTAAGAGCAGGTGGTAAGACGATTCTTACCTTCTTATTTGATTGTGGCTATACATGTGTAGTTTGTTATAGTATTGCAAGTATTCTTTGTGTTTTTACGAGTCTTCCGATTACAACAATTTATTTTATTGTTAAGTCGGCAGACATAATAAAAGCAATAATAGGGTTAGTATTATTGCATAAAGGCGTATGGATTCACAATTTAGTGAATTAATAGAATAATTTCTTTCTCTTTTTCGCTTCTTCAATTAAGTCAAAAGAAGAATCATCATTTAAGAATTGAATATCGAGTCCTTCTACAACAGATAGGGCTCTTTTTAGATATTCATTTGTTAAGAATAACTTAGGATCATGAACATCTAAACCAATAATCATAGGACACTTTTCTTTCGCAAATTCTTCAAAGAATATTCTTGTAGGATATGCATAACGTTCTTTGTCTTCATATTGTTTCTTACCATAGAAGACACCACTTCCACAATTTAGTTCTAATGGCATATTGAATTCTTTTGATATTTTCGCAATCGTTCTCGCTGCCATTCGTACGGATTCATCTTCTCTAGGATAATCCCACATTGGTAAATCAGGATGCGCAATATAATCACAAAGTGCATGTCGACAAGCTTCATATAGACAATCTGTATAAGCATATAACTCTTCAGGACGATTGATGTCATAACTACTCTTACCAAAATAAGAAAGATCATGTTGCCCTAAAATACAATAATCTGTATCACGACGATGTTCTTTTAGTGCGTCCCATTCAGTCGTGTAATATTCAACTTCCATACCGACATAGATATCGATTTTTTCTTTATATTTCTCTTTTAAGTATTTAATCGATTGAATATATTCAGATTTTTCTTCCATAGACATACGTGTATGTGGATTACGGATAACATATGGACAATGGTCACTAAAACCAAGTGTTGTCATTCTAGCTAATATCGCATTGATGACATATTCTTCATCATTTCCAACTGCATGTCCACATCTTTTTGTATGTGTGTGATAATTTTTCTTAATCATTTCTTTTTCCTCAAAGCGAATCAATCGTAACATAAATTCATGGAATAAAACAAAAGGATTGTGAAAATAAAAGTGAAATTTGGAAATAAAAAGTGTAGAATTCTTTTCTAGGAGTAATACACATGGCAAAAAAAGAGTTAACTTTAGATGAAATATTAAAGAAATTAGATGAAGCTGAAAAAGAATTCGACGAAAAAATGAAGAATAGTGGCTTAGATAAAATTATTGCGGAAAGTGACGCAAGAAAGAGTGCTGAAGCAAAATAATTTTATAAAGAGCGAGTATTGATATAAAATATCTACATGAAAAAGTTATTGATATGTTTACTAGTCGCTTTTATGTGTTTCTTATGTGTAGCACAAGCACTAGCTGAAGAAGAGACAGCTAGTCCTGAAGCAAGTGCTGAAACTGCTAAAGAAACAACGAAAGACGAAACAGAAGAAACATCTGAGGAAACACTTGAAGAAGAAACTTATACGGGACCTGAAATTAACGCACCTAGTGCTATCTTGATTGATGAAGCTACAGGTACCGTATTAGTTCAAAAGAATGCGGATGCTCATCTTGATCCTGCAGGATTAACGAAAATTATGAGTGTCTATTTAGCATGTCTAAATTTAAGTGAAACAGATTATGTAACTTTATCTAGTGAAGTTTCTAATTCTTATGATCATAGTACAAGTGTGATTTGGGTCATGGAAGGAGAAAAAATACAAGTATTAGATCTTGAATATGCTTCACTCATTCAAAACGCAAATGACACAACAGCGATGTTAGCAGATAAAGTGTCAGGTAGTAGTGATGCATTTATACAAAAGATGAATGACATGGCAAAAGAACTAGAGATGAATAATACAAACTACCAAAATATATTTGGTTTAAATAACGAAAACAATTATTCTTCTGCTAGAGATATCGCTACATTAGTACGAAAAGCTGTAAAAAATGATACATTTGCAAAAATCTTTGGGGCATCGAATTGGACAATTTCGCCAACAAATCTTCAAAGTAATTCTAGAGTCTTAGCACAAGGTTGTGAGTTTCTAAGATCTGGTGATCATTACAATAGTGATGTGGATGGATGTAAAGTTGGCTATACTGCTGAAGGTGGCTATACCTTAGTTACAAAAGCAACAAAAAACGATACTTCTTATATCGCAGTTGTCTTAAATGAAGAATCAGAAAACAATTGTTATGATGATATCAATACATTATTAGATTATGGATTTGAAAACTATCATACAATTGAGATTACACCTAGTGATATAGGTACAAAAGAAGTAGAAGTATATGATGGAAAGAAACATATTGCGGATATTACTTTTAGTATCTCTGATTCATTTACAGCATTATTATCTACAAATGTAAAAAAAGAAGACTTAACAACAGAAATTGTTGTCTCAAATGAATCTTCTCCAGTAGCGGATGATATTGAAGCAGAAGTGCATTTCTTATTAAATGGAGAAGTGGTTAGTACAGCTTCGATGAAAAAAACAGTAAAAGAAGTAAGTAGTACAAGTAATAGTGACGTTAGTAAAAAAGAAACCAGTCAAATACGGCAATATTTTGATTATTTCTGTATTGGTATACTTGGTTTATTGATATTTAGAAAATTAAGTGTGTTATTAGCACCACCTAAACAATAAGGAGGACGAATAAATGAAAAAGTTTTTTAAAATGATTGTCGTCAATGTATTTTCCTTATGGATTATTGATCTCTTATTTAGAGATATCCATTTTGCAAATATTACGACAATGATTGTTACAGCGATGATTCTTGGTTTACTTAATAGTACGTTAAAACCATTCTTAAAAGTGATTGCTTTACCTTTATCTATATTAACATTAGGTTTATTTTCACTATTAATTAATGGTTTGGTATTTTCTTTAGCATTACATATCGGTGGGGGTTATGTATTTAGCGTAGGTTCTGCGATACTTGCCTCTATTGTCTTATCGATAACCAATAGTGTGTTTAGTTCGCTATTGGATTAATGATTATGGCAAATATATCGGTTATTTATTTTTCTAAGGGGAGAGATTTAAGCGTTCTCGCAAAAATTGTTAGTGAAGTTTGTGGTGTAGAAGGAATAGATATGTCTAAACCACATAGCTTAGAACAAACAGATTTGTTATTTATTGGTATAGATGCACGTAGTGGTAAAACAGATCAAGCAGTTATCGACTATCTAGAAACACTACCTGCTAATTCTATCCGTGGGGCAGCTTTATTTAGTGTAAGTAAAGATGGCAAAGACTATACAGAATTTGTCAGTGCCCAATTAATGCATAAAGGAGTAACAATGTATCCTAAGAATTTAGTGATTCATTCTTCTTCCTTATTTTCAAAGTTAAAGATAGAAGATCTAGAAAAAACAAGGAAATATACAGAAACAGTTTTAGAAAGCTTTAATGGATAAAACTTGTAAATTTTTGTATATTAGGAGCGTCTATGAAAGTTGTAGTACAAAGAGTTAGTGAAGCATCAGTTACGATAGATGGTGAAGTTCATGGAAAGATTAATCAAGGTTATTTACTATTAGTTGGTATACAAGATAGTGATAGTGAAGAAGTGGTTCGTAAGATGGCAGATAAAATCTATCGTATGCGTATATTTGTGGATGAAAACGATAAGATGAACTTATCTTTATCTCAAGTAGGTGGTGAAATTCTAAGTATTTCGCAATTTACTTTATATGCAGATTGTAAAAAAGGAAATCGTCCAAGTTTTTCTTTAGCTGGTAAACCAGAACATGCAAAAAAGATGTATTTATATTTTAATGAATATATGCGTAGTTTAGGTGTTAAGGTGGATGAAGGTATATTTGGTGCAGATATGAAAGTTCGTTTATTAAATGATGGACCTGTAACAATATTACTAGATTCAAAAGAGTGGTGAGGTTATGGAAAAGTTAGTTTATGGTAGTGAATTATCACTTCGTTATAAAGAAAAGATGAAAGAAAAAGTCGATGAACTAAGAGCTAGAGGTAAAAGAATACCGTGTCTAGCAGTAATCTTAGTTGGGAATAATCCAGCATCACTTTCTTATGTAAAAAGTAAAGAAAAAGCATGTGCTTCTGTAGGAATCGAAAGTAAGATGATTCATTTAGAAGAAACGATTAGTCAAGATGCTTTAGAACAAGAAATAGAAGCTTGTAATCAAGATGATTCTATTGATGGTATCTTATTACAACTACCTTTACCACAAGGATTAGATGAAAATCGTGCTTTATTTAAAATTAGTCCTAGTAAAGATGTAGATGGTTTACATCCATTAAATGTCGGTAAATTCTATTTAGGAGAAAAGAGCTTTGTGCCATGTACTCCAAGAGGTTGTATGGCTTTACTAGAAGAAATGGGATGCGAAATATCTGGTAAAAAGGCAGTAGTCATTGGTAGAAGTAAATTAGTTGGTGCTCCTGTAGCTAGACTACTTCAAAATGCAAATGCGACGGTGACGATTTGTCACTCCCGTACTGCAAACTTAAAAGAAGTATGTAAAGAAGCAGATATTTTGATTTGTGCCTTAGGTAAACCAAAGATGATTAATCATGAATATGTAAAACAAGGGGCATATGTAGTGGATGTAGGAATCAATCGTAATAGTGATGGGAAACTATGTGGTGATGTTGATACAGAAGATGTATTACCACTTGTTACAGCGATTACTCCTGTTCCAAAAGGCGTAGGACCAATGACGGTATGTATGTTACTAGCCAATACCATTGATGCCTACGAAAGTAGAGAAATTCATGAATAGAGTGATTGAATACGACTTGGATGATATTATAGAAATGAAAAAAGCTCATCCATGTGGAAAATCAAATTTGTGGAAGATTATTAGAGTAGGTGCAGATATCAAGGTGAAATGCCAAGGATGTGGATCTACGATTATGTTTAGCAGATTTGAATTTGATAAGAAGATAAAAAAGGTGATTGAGCATCATCAAGCGGAGGAAGAATAAATGTCATTAACAGCAGGAATAGTAGGTTTACCTAATGTAGGAAAATCAACATTATTTAATGCAATTACAAATAGCCAAGTATTAGCGGAGAATTATCCTTTTGCGACAATTAACCCTAATGTTGGTGTTGTTGAAGTGCCAGATGAAAGAATGGATAACATGGTTGAATTATTTCATCCTAAGAAAACAATCTATACAACATTTGAATTTACAGATATTGCAGGACTTGTAAAGGGTGCTTCTAAGGGTGAAGGATTAGGAAACCAATTCTTATCTCATATTCGTCAAACAGATGCGATTTGTCACGTTGTACGTTGTTTTGATGATGCGGATATTATGCACGTTGAAGGATCAGTTGATCCAATTCGTGATATTGAAGAAATCAATCTGGAATTATGTATTGCGGATTTAGATACAGTAGAAAATCGTATTTCTAAAGTAGCACGTAAAGCACAAACAAAAGAAAAAGATGCTGTTGTAGAATATGAAATCTTATCGAAACTACAAAAGGCATTACAAGAAGGTAAACCAGTTCGTTTATTAGATTTAAACGAAAGTGAATTAGAATATCTAAAAGGATTCTCACTACTAACAGCTAAACCAGTCATTTATATTGCGAATATGAGTGATGAAGAAATTGCTAGTCCTGAATCAAATAAGTATTACCAGAGTGTAAAAGAATTCGCGAAAAACGAAAATAGTGAATGTATTCCTATTTGTGCCAAGATTGAAGAAGAATTATCAGGCTTAGATAAAGAAGAAAAACTAGCATTCTTAGAAGATTTAGGTATTAAAAAGAGTGGTCTAGAAGAAATTATTCAAGCAGCTTATCACTTATTAGGCTTAAGAACATTCTTTACGGTTGGGGAACCAGAATGTAGAGCATGGACATTCCATGAAGGAATGACAGCTCCAAAATGTGCTGGTATTATCCATACAGATTTTGAAAAAGGATTCATTCGTGCAGAAATTTACAGCTATGAAGATTTAATGGAATATAAAACTGAAGCAGCTTTAAAAGAACATGGTAAAATAAGACTAGAAGGAAAAGACTATCTCATGAAAGATGGTGATGTTGTATTCTTCCGTTTCAATGTTTAGTATTCGTGGTAAAATACTTATAGAGAGGTAACGATTATGAAATTAATATTTGCGATTGTTTCAAATGATGATGCATCAAGTGTAAGTTCTTCATTAACAAAAGGTGGATATTCTGTTACACGTTTAGCTACAACAGGTGGTTTCCTACGTGCTGGTAATACAACAATTATTGTTGGTACAGAAGATGACAAAGTAGAACACTGTATTGAAATTATTGGTAACGAATCAAAACGTCGTACAGAAATTGTTCCATCTACTGCTAGTTATGATATTGGTAGATACGCATCTTTCCCTGTTGAAGTACAGGTTGGTGGAGCTACAATCTTCGTAATTGATGTAGAACAATTTATTAAATTATAAGAGGAAAAAGCGGGTAACCGCTTTTTTAATAGGATGATCAGAAAAACAAAAATAGAAGATATACCTTTTGTGATGGAGATAATTCATGAAGCACAAAGGTATTTTAAAAGTGTAGGTATACCACAATGGCAAAATGGTTATCCTAATGAAGAACAAATTCAAAAGGATATCAATGCTGGTGGTAGCTATGTATTAGTAGAAGATAGTCAAATAGTAGGTACATTCTTTATTACATTTGATGGGGAAAGTAGTTATGACAAAATCTACGATGGTAAATGGCTAAATGAAGAACAATATGCCACTATTCATCGTATTGCGATAACATCTTCCTTAAAAGGTAAGGGATTATCAGGTAAGTTATTTGATTACGCAACAGCATTAACAAAAGAAAAAGGCTTAAAGAATATCAAAGCCGATACCCATGCATTAAATACTTCGATGCAAAGAGCTTTAAGTAAGAATGGATTTATTCCATGTGGAAATATTTTTTTGAGTGATGGCTCACCACGTATCGGATTTCAAAAAATTATTCAACATTAATGCATGTAAGGTAGAAATCAAAGCTTAATTTCATTATAATTGTGTCATAGTAAACGGAAGGGAGTAGTTTATGAAGAAAGTATTGATTCTTATGATGAGTTTATTGATGTTTTTTCCAATGACTCTAACTACAACTTTTGCGGAAGATAAAAGTACAGATATTACTTATGAAGCACCTTATACTATTACTTTGTATGACGATGGTATAACTTATGTGATACAGATTTATTCTGGTGAAGTATTAAAAGAACCAAGTCATACAAGTAAGACCGGATATAACTTTTTAGGATGGTACGTAAAAGATACAGATACGAGATGGAATTTTGATACAGTAATTACAGAAGAAATTAGCTTAGAAGCTAGATATGAAAAGAAAGAGGAAGAAAAGAAATCAAGCAGTAAATCTTCTTCTAAAAGTAATACAACTACAAGCACTAGTGGATATCAATTAATTTCTACTGATGCAAAAGGTGTAACAAGAGACTATGGATTTGGTATTGGTTCAACGATTATTTGCGGTGGACTATGCATATATGTGATGACTAGAAAGAAAAGGGACGATGATTAATTTAAAGAAGACATTATTATATACACTGATTCCTGCTTCTTTTGCATGTGGTTTTTATATGCAAAATGTTTTCGCAACGGAAGGTGACGAGTCAACCACTGAAGATACTATATCTACATATGAGGTAACAATACCAGCAGAGACAACTATAGATTCTTCTAGCAGAATGGGTAGATTAGAGATCAAAGGAAAAGTAACAGTACCTTTACATGCGTTACAAATTGCTGTTAGCTCAGAAAATGATTTCAAGTTAACAGATGGTACAGATACGATTCCTTATACAATTACAGAGACGACTGGGGATAAAACAAAAACTGTAACAAAAGATACTGTTTTAAAGTTTCCTGGTACTTTTGAATACGAAGATCCAGATACATATGGAAGTTTCGATAAGGAATTAACTTTAACTCTTAATGACTCACAAGAAGTTCGTGTTGGTAACTATACAGATAAATTAACTTTTACTTTTACCGACGTAGAATGTGTTGAATTTAATGTCGGTGCCTACGATACAGATGAATCACGATTTGTTAGTAATCTATTGAATTATGATTTATATATTGATGGCGAATTATACAGCAATGACAATGATCTTTGCTTAAGATATCTTCCTAAAGGTACTACATATGAAGTAAAGAACATCAGTATACGTAACAAAGAAGAATTCGATAAAACTTATATTGCGAATTATGAGACAGAGACTGATTCAGAAACTGAAACGGTTTATTCAGGTACCGTAACAGGTGTAACAAATGTATATCTAAATATCGAACAAAAAATGAAAACAGTTCGTTTTTACACAAACGGTGGTACGTTTGATGATGGTACATCTTCATCTTGGCAATCAAAAACACTTGAAAAAGGTGTTTCATATGGTAAATTCCCAGCAGTTACAAAAGATGGTGACGAATTCCAAGGATGGTATACATCTTTAACAGACGGTACAAAAGTTGAAACTACAGATATATGTAATGCAAATATTACGTTATATGCTCGTTGGGAAACAATTCATTATATAAAACTAGTTGATGGTGAATCGTTTAACCAAAAAATTGGTGCAAATGGATTTAAAGCAGCGAAAAAGATAGTCTTTACACAAGATCCAGTACCTCAATGGTATAAAGATAAAGATAAAGATAAAGATGGTCACATAGAAAATATGGACGCCGATAATAAAGGCGATGTTGTTGCTTGGTTAGATAGTACAACTAATCCTAATGTTCCAACACTTTATATCACTACACAGTCTACAACTAAGAAAATCGCATTTAATGAAAACAGTTATTCTATGTTTTCAGGACGTCACTATATAGCGGATGGACCATTATCAGTAGAAGAAATTGATTTTGGACACGACATCATTACTACAAGTAACGTTACTTCAATGAATAAAATGTTCTTTGCGTTACATACAATCAAAAAACTAGATTTATCTGAATTTGATACTTCTAATGTAACAAGCATGGGGGATATGTTTTATAATGCCACACAATTAAATACAATTATCGTAAGTGATAAATTTGTTGTTGAACAAGCAAACTGTATTGGTATGTTCGCACTTACTACTAGTTTGCCACACTATACGGCTTGGTGGGATTATGCGGGTGGCGAGTATGCTAAATCAATTGCGGATGGTGGTAACTTCTATATTAGTCCAAGAACAGTTACTTTTGATGCAAATGGTGGTAAGTTGAGTGATGATGTAACAAGTACAACATTACTTGTTGAAAATGGAAGAAGATATAGTACTTATTTCAAATTTAATAAAACCTATTTTGGTAATAATAGCTTCCCTACACCAACTTATGAAGGAAAAGAATTTATTGGTTGGTATACTGCATCAACAGGTGGAGATAAAGTAAATGAAAATGACGTATTAAATAGTGATACAGATATAGTTCTATATGCACAATGGTCTGACTTAACTTTAAAATTAAAGACAGGTAAAGAAATTAATGAAAAGATTCCAAATACTGCAACAAGTGTAGTCTTTACGGATAAGAAAGTTCCTGGAAGTATTGCGGACGATAAGATAGTTGATTTATCTTCTGGAGGGGATAATTCAATTGTTGGTTGGTTAGATGAAAATAATACATTCTATATCAGTACACAAAGTACAGGTCAAAGAATGATGTTTAACGCAGATAGTTCAGGAATGTTTAAGGATAAAGATAAACTAACATCCATTGACTTTGGTGACTTTGTTTATACAAATCCAGTAACTTCAATGAAAGAAATGTTTGCAGGTTGTACAAATTTAACTTCATTAAATTTAGAAAAATTTGATACAAGTAATGTTACAGATATGAGTGGTATGTTTAGTGATGATGAATCATTAGCTTCAATTTACGCTACATCTAGTTTCTCGACTGCTAAAGTTACAGAATCTACAGATATGTTTAAAGGTTGCGCTAAGTTACCTAACTTTGAGTTAACAATCGTAGTGGACGCGACAAAAGCTACAGCAGTAGCTAATGGTGGCTACATTTACATGAACTCGATGGTAGTTACATTAAATCCAAATGGTGGTGCATTTGAAAATGATGAAACTAAGACAGTTCTTGTAGAAAAAGGTTGTACTTATCCAGCTAGAAGTCTTGCTGAACCTACAAGAGATGGTTATAAGTTTGCTGGTTGGTATACAGCTGAAACAGATGGAACAGAAATTACATACAGTACAACAGTAGATGGAAATATAACTACTTTATATGCACATTGGATTGAGAAAAACTATGTGGCAACAACTGGTACAAATATAAAACTCAAAATTAAAAACGTAAAAGCTACAGCTGTTGTATTTACTGATGAAGTTGTTCCTGAGGATGCAGATGATATAGATGATTTATCCGTAAATGGAAGTGAATCTGTTGTTGGTTGGATTAAAGATGGCACTTATTACATTAGTACCCAAAAAGAAGGTCAAAAAGTAATCCTTAATGCAGATAGTTCAAGTATGTTTGATACTTGTACAAATATTAAATCTATTGATTTTAGCAATGTTGACACAAGCAAAGTAACGAATATGTCGTCCATGTTCTTAAGTGCTACAGGATTAACAGAAATTGATTTAAGTCATTTTGATACAAGTAATGTAACAAACATGACACAAATGTTCTTAGGTTGTACAGGTCTAACCTCTTTAGATTTAAGTAGCTTTGATACAAGCAAAGTTACAAATATGAGAGCGATGTTTATGGGTTGTACTTCTCTAGGCACAATCACTGTTAGCGACAAATTTGTAACAACAGCAGTAAGTGAGGGTGAAAATTCTCAACAAGTATTCTTATATTGTTATAAATTACCTAATTTTGATTCTACGAATAAGAATGTAGATATAAGTTATGCTAAATCTATAGATGCTGGTGG
>CAVIQY010000010.1:11585-41836 GCA_963645035.1 bacterium
CATTAGAAACACCTGCTGAATAATCAAGAATTAGAGCTTTCTAGCATAGTCTAGAAGCTCTTTTTTATTATTTTGTAGTTCATTATGCATGACTTTAAGTAAACAAGATTCTAATGTTTCTTTAATCTTTGAACCTGTAATACCAATATGTTGTAAGTCTTTACCTGTTAGTTCTAGTTGCTTAAGACTCGTACATTCATGATGATTTTGAATGTTTTGTATTTCTTTTTGAATATAAGATAAATCAAAATTAGAATCAATGATGGATTTGAATTCTAAATAATCTTCTATATTTTCATCTAATTTATATAAAAGATAACGGATATCAAAAGAAGTATCATATGGTAAATTTGCATATGTATTTAGCTTTTGAATGATATGCATCGTTTGATTTGGTAATCTTAAATTTTTAATAGAATCTAAACCAATATAAAAACCTAATATAGCATAGCGTAAAGCTAAATCATTTTTAGAAACATCTATAGATAAACATTGTTCCTTAGAAATAGAAATCATATTTTCTAAAAATACAGAGAATACCGTTTTATATTCATATATGATTATTCCAGGACACGTTGAAGTAATAATTTTATTTGTTTCTTCGGTAATTCTTTCTATTGCGATATAGTTTAAATCATTCGCATGACTAATGATTGAACTAGAAGTAACTTGATCAATACGAAAATCAAGTTGCGAGGCAAAACGAATCGCTCTTAAAATACGTAAAGCATCTTCATGAAAACGTTCATCAGGATTTCCTACAGTTCTAATGATGTGATGGTTTAAATCTTCGATGCCAAAGAAAAAGTCTTGTAAACCTAAAGTAGGATGATAAGCTAATGCGTTAATTGTTAAATCACGTCTAGCACAATCATCTTTTAGTTTAGAAGTAAAAGATACGTGGTCAGGGTGACGATGATCACTATAATTTGATTCAATACGATAAGTTGTGATTTCAATATGTACATGGTTAATGATTACAGTTACCGTACCATGTTTTAATCCTGTATCAAATACAGCATAATCTTGAAAAACATCATGCATTTGGCTAGGTAAAGCATTAGTAGATACATCATAATCATGATTTTCTCTATGTAATAAAGCATCTCTTACGGCTCCACCTACAACAAAACACTCAAAGTGATTTGCATTGAGTAAAGTGATACAAGTTTTAATTTCATCAGGCAATAAAATTTCCATAACTAAATTATAGGATAATTTCTTGAATTCTTATCTAGTAGGATTAGAATAATCTAATACGTATAAATTAAAGGGGGATTTGTGATGGAAAAAGAGAACGGTTTGATGACCACAGGCAACATATATAAAAAGATAGCTTTGTTTGCAGTACCTTTATTATTAGGTAATTTCTTTCAGTTAATGTACAACACAATTGACTCTGTTGTAGTAGGTAACTATGTAGGTAAATCCGCATTAGCGGCAGTAGGTGCAAGTACGCCAATCATTAACTTATTGATTGCGTTCTTCCAAGGTCTAGCAACAGGTGCTGGTGTAGTTGTTTCTAGATATTATGGGGCGAGAAAAACTGAAGAAGAATCAATTGCGATTCATACATTCTTATTATTCTCATTCTTATTTGGAATAGTACTCTTAGTCTTTGGTTATTTTATGAGTCCATATATCTTAAGATGGATTGGTACCCAAAGTGATTATTATCAAGATGCGGATGCGTATCTTTCTATCTATTTCTTAGGTTCTATATTTGTGACTGTATATAATGCTGGTACTGGTATTTTACAAGCGGTAGGTGATTCTAAGAATCCACTATATTTCTTAATGGCTACATCTGTATTAAATATTTTCTTAGATATTTTCTTTGTACATAACTTAAATATGGGGGTTGCTGGGGCTGCTTGGGCAACCATTATCAGTGAAGCAATTAGTATGTTATTAGTACTATTTGTATTATTTAAAACAAAGAAAGAATATAAAGTACATTTAAGTAAGTTAAGAATGAATAAAGAAATGCTATTAAAGATAGTAGAAATTGGTGTACCAGCTGGTGTACAAGGTATGATTGTGTCATTCTCTAACTTAATTGTTATGGCATATATTAACCGTTTTGGTTCAAGTGGTGTTGCAGGATACTCTTGTGCTAATAAGATTGATAACTTTATGGGATTACCTGTAAATAGCTTAATGCTTGCGATTACAACATTCTGTGGACAAAATCTTGGTGCGAAGAAATTTGACCGTGTAAAAAAAGGCGTACGTGCTTCACTAGTTATGTCGATATCCATCGTTGTGTCATTAGGTATTCTTGTATTTATTTTCTCTAATCAATTAATGCAAATCTTCTCACCAGATAAAGAAGTAATAGAACATGGAACAATTATCTTACGGATTATGTGCCCATTCTATATTTTCTTATGTTTCCATCAAATGTATTCTGGTGCTTTAAGAGCTTCAGGTAGAAGTAGTGTACCTATGGTTACTTCTATCGCATCATTCGTTGTGATTAGACAAATTTATCTAGCAATTATTATTCCTCACGCAACAGATATATCTGTTATTGGTTGGTGCTATAGCTTTACTTGGGTATTAGCTGCGGCCTTTACTTCGATATATTATTTTGCTAGTAATTGGCTTAAAATAGAAGAAAAGAAAGTTGGTTATGAGGAAAGTAAATGAGAATAGGACAATCAACAGACATTCATCGTTTTTGCGATAATCGTAAATTAGTACTAGGCGGTGTAGAAATACCATATGAGCAAGGATTACTTGGGCATAGTGATGCGGATGCTTTAACTCATGCGGTAGCTGAAGCAATTCTTGGGGCTTTAGCTCTAGGAGATCTAGGGCATCATTTTCCTGATACTGATCCCAAATGGGAAGGTGTAAACTCTATCATCATTTTAAAAGAGGTAGGGAAAATGATGAAGGATATGGGATATAAGATAGGAAATGTAGATAGCTTAATCCTAATTGAAAAACCAAAGATGGCACCACATATTGAACAAATGAGACAGAATTTTGCAGATGCTTTAGAATGTGATATTAGTCGCATTAGTGTAAAAGCAACGCGTGGTGAAGGGCTAGGCTTTGTAGGAAGAAAAGAAGGGGTACTAGCTCAAGCAGTTGTTTTACTTGAAGAGTGCTAAAAATAGAGGTTTCCATGCTAATATATAAGCAAAAGGAGACCTTTTTTATGTTCGCTAAGACAAATGAAACAAAGGTTTTACGTGATCCAATTCATGGATATGTACATGTAGATTACGAAGTGGTATGGAAATGCATTAATTCCGCATGGGTACAAAGACTTCGTAGAATTAAACAATTAGGTGGTGGCTATATGGTTTATCATACAGCTGATCATACTCGTTTTACCCATTCTTTAGGTGTATATGAAATTGTTAGAAGAATGGTAACAGAAGTACCTGGGATTCGTGACGCATTAACAGAAGATGAAAAAATTACAGCGATGTTAGCCGGTCTATTACATGATGTAGGTCATGGCCCTTATTCTCATGCATTTGAACAAATTAGTGGGATGAGTCATGAAGAGTATACATGTAAGATTATTGAAGAAAATACAGAAATTACAGAAATATTAGAAAGTACGAAAAAAGGACTAGCAAAAGATGTTGCGGATGTCATTCGTCATACTTCTAGTAATCCTTTATTAACCCAACTTGTTAGTGCTCAACTTGATGCGGATAGAATGGATTACTTATTAAGAGATGCTTATTGTACAGGTACGAAGTATGGGGAATTTGATTTAGAAAGAATCTTAAGAACGTTACGTGTAGCAGATAATTTAATTGTGGTGAAAGAAAGTGGTGTATATGCCGTAGAAAATTACATCATGGCAAGATATCACATGTATTGGCAAGTGTATTATCATCCAGTAGCACGTAGTTTTGAAAATGTGTTATTAAAGATGTTTAATCGTTATCGTGATTTAGCTAAAGCAGGAAAATGTCCTGAAACAATTAAAGAATTAGTGCCATTAGCTGAAAATCGACCTTTAACCTTAGAAGAATATTTTGCGTTAGATGAATATGCATGTAGTTATGGATTCTATTTGTTATCGAAATCAAATGATCCTATATTAAGTGATTTAGCAAGTCGTATATTAAATCGTAATCTATTTGACTATATGGAAAATAATGCGGCGAGTGAAAAAGAATTAAAGAAATTATTAAAAGAAAAAGGATATGATCCTAAATATTACCTAGCAAAAGATGCTGTAGGACAAAAACCATATGTACCTTATAGTACAGATGCGGGTAATGCGATATGGGTAAAGACACATGATGGGGAAATACAAGAGATTTCTTCTGCTAGTGCGATTGTTAAAAGTGCCGTAAGAGGACAAATACTAAAAGATGATCGCTTATATTATCCAAAAGAATTGATGAGGTAAAGATGAAAAAAATAAGATATAACAGTCCTGTTGTTTTAACTTTTGCAATTGTATCTTTAATTGCATTAGTTTTAAGTATGATTACACAAGGTAGAACAAATACATTGTTCTTTTCGACATATCGTAGTTCTTGGGCAAATCCTTTAACTTATCTTCGTTTATTTACACATGTATTAGGACATTCTAGTATTACGCATTATACAAATAATATGATGTTACTACTGCTATTAGGACCAATGTTAGAAGAAAAATATGGTTCGAAAAACTTACTAATCTGTATTCTTTTTACAGCAGGAATAACAGGATTACTCAATAATTTATTGTTTCATACAGGATTACTAGGGGCTAGTGGCATAGTATTCATGATGATTGTAATGAGTTCGATGACTTCCATGAAATCAGGCACAATACCTTTAACATTTGTATTAATTCTGATTCTTTACTTAGGACAAGAAGTCTATTCTGCTTTATTTGCCTATGATAATATCTCGCAATTTGCCCATATTATTGGTGGTCTTAGTGGTGCTTTCTTAGGATATTATCTAAAGAAATAGGTGAATAATGAGTAAACAAGCACTAAACAAAGCGATGAAAGAGTTAGGGTTTTATAAACTAAGACCTGTACAAGAAATCGCATTAGATAAATTTAATGAAAAGAAATCTTTTGCGTTGCAATCTAGAACTGGTTCTGGTAAAACATTAGCTTTTTTATATCCTGCATTAAAAGAAGTAGATGAAAATAGCCAAATGACAGAAGTACTAATTGTTTCACCAACTAGAGAATTAGCTTTGCAAACTAGTTCCTTAGCGAAGAAACTAGCGTCATATACAAGAATTCCCGTTGTTACATGTATTGGTGGTATGCCATTACAAAAACAAGTGAATTCTTTAAAGCATCGACCTCTTGTTGTAATTGGCACACCAGGAAGATTGCTAGATTTATACAAACAAGGTTATTTGAAAGTAGATGGCATAAAAAGACTTATATTAGACGAAGCTGATCAAATTATTTCTACAGGACAATATGAAGAAACGGCAGAGTTATTAAACAAGATACACGTGCCACTTGCCTTGTTTTCGGCAACGATTAACGACAAAGTAAAACGCTTAATTACTAGTGATACTGAAATCATTTCTTTAGATGAAGCGAAAGTAAATGAAGATATCGATGCATGTTACGTACAAACAGAAGATAAGCTAGATAGTTTATTTCAATACTTTAAGACGAAAGAAATTACATCTTGTATTGTCTTTGTAAGTCATAAAGATGTCGCAATGATTCTTACAAAAGAGTTAAAACAAAGAAATATCTTATGTTCTGCTTTTTCTAGTAACTATAACGAAAGAAAAAGATTATCGGTATTAAAGAAGTTTAAACAAGGTGAAATTAGAGTATTAGTCGCAACAGATGCATTATCTAGAGGAATGGATATACAAGATGTATCAGATATTATTCATTACGAGTTACCTGAAGATACCGAAACACTTATTCATCGCTCTGGTAGAACAGCACATAATACAAGTAGTGGAAATGTATTAGCGTTACTCAATGAAAAAGATATCGAAACACAAGTTGGCAAATATTGTTTAGAACATTTTAAAGAATATGTCTTTGAGACAAAGAAAGTAAGTAACTTAACAAAGACAATAGAAAAACCTAAAGAAGAAAAGACAAAAGTTACAGAATTACTCATTCGTTGTGGTAGAAAAGATAAAATTCGACCTAAAGATATTATTGGCGCACTATGTACGATTTATCCTTTTGAAAAGATTGGTACATTAGACATACAAGATGAGTATTCTACGGTCATGATTTACGAATCAAATACAAATATTTCAGAGTTAATGATTAAAGGAAAAAGAAGAAAAATTGAGAAGAAAAGGGCAGACTAAGTAAAAAGTTTGCTTTTTTTAAGAAAAGGGTTACAAATTGTATTTTTTAGGTTGACATAAAAAGTGACTTCAGTATAATTCAGTGGTGCAAATATGGAAATCTTTGTTCAACTCGTACAAGAAGACATTGTCTCACATAACAAAGTAGTACTCGCTTCTACAACAGGAAGTTATGAAAACAGAGTATTAACCTATAGTGAAAAAGATAACCCAATGGTAAAACATGAGATTTCTTTTTTTAACGACTATGTCATATTAAAACGCCATGCGGATATTTTAAGTGAAACGTATCTTCGCTTAAATAAAAGAGGAGTAGCGAAAGTTACTAGTGAATTTGGTGAAATGAAGTTTGATACATATTTGGAAGAGTATAAGCGTAGCGAAGATCGTATTACAATTCGTTACAGTGTATATCAAGGTAAAGAAAAAGTAACGTCCCAAATACTAGTTTGGATGTTGAAAGGACTAAAGATATGAGTGAAATTGAAGTTACTCTAAAACAAGCATTTGTTAAAGCTATCAAAGAAGCTTATGACATTTGCTTAGAAGAAAATGAAATCGAATTAAGTCTTCCTAAAGATAAAAGTCATGGTGACTATGCAACAAATGTCGCAATGAAATCTTCTAAGAAAATTGGTGGTAAACCTAGAGAAATCGCTGAAAATATCGAAAAACATTTTGACTTTGAAGCTTCTAGCGTAGATCACTTAGAAATTGCAGGACCTGGTTTTATTAACTTATTCATGAAGAATGATTCCTTACAAGCTGTGATTACTAAAGTTTTAGAACAAAAAGAAAACTACGGTAAGAGTAATGCAGGTAAGGCAAAGAAAGTAAACATTGAATATGTTTCTGCTAATCCTACAGGAGATTTACATCCAGGACATGCTCGTGGTGCTGCAGTTGGTGATTCTTTAGCACGTATCATGAAGATGGCAGGATACGATGTAACTAGAGAATATTATGTCAATGATGCTGGTAACCAAATTAATAACATGGCTTTATCATTGCAAGCTAGATACTTACAAGCTTGTGGTAAAGAAGCTGAAGTTCCAGAAGATGGATACCATGGTGAAGATTTGATCAATATTGCCAAAAATATCGTAGAAGAATATGGTGATAAGTACGCTAATGTTGATGTAAAAGAATCTTATTCTTTCTTTAGAACATATGGTTTAAAAGCAGAATTAGATAAATTAAAGAGTGACTTAAAAGAATACCGTGTTGAATTTGATGTATGGACAAGTGAACAAGATATCCGTAATAGAGGTCTAGTTGAAAAAGCTTTAAATACATTGAAAGAAAAAGGCTATACATACGAACAAGATGGTGCTTTATATCTAAGAACAAGTGACCTTGGTGATGATAAAGATAGAGTATTAATTAAGAGTGATGGTTCTTATACATATTTCACACCAGATATTGCTTATCACTTAGATAAGTTAGATAGAGGATTTGATGAACTAGTCGATTTATTCGGTGCCGATCATCATGGCTATATTCCTCGTTTAAAAGCAGGTATTCAAGCATTAGGCTATCCTAGTGAAAAACTAAATGTCGATATTATCCAAATGGTAAGAATGATTAAGGATGGTGAAGAATTCAAGCTATCTAAACGTTCTGGTAAAGGTATCGCATTAAGAGATTTATTAGAAGAAGCTGGTGTAGATGCAGTTAGATACTTCTTCGTATCTAGAGCAGGAGATACACAAATGGATTTTGACTTAGACTTAGCCACAAAGAAATCCAATGACAATCCTGTTTATTATGCACAATATGCTCATGCTAGAATGTGTTCTATCTTAAGTAAAGGAGAACATATTGAAATGGCTAATCAATATAACTTGATTACTACAGAAAAAGAAATGACTTTATTAAAAGAAATGAATGAGTTCGAGAAGACAATCGCGGATGCGGCTAATTCTCGTATGCCTCATAAAGTAGTCAATTATATTACTAAGCTTGCACAAAGTTTCCATAGCTATTACAACGACAGTAAGATTCTAGATGATGAAAATGTAGAATTATCTGCACAAAGATTAGCTTTAGTACAAGCTTGTGAAATTACATTAAGAAATGCGTTAAATTGTATTGGTGTTAGTGCACCAGAACATATGTGAGGGGTAACGAAAAATATGGCAAGTTCTAAAAAAGAAAGTATGACAGATGTGGCATACAATTGCTTACTAAAACATGATGCGGAAGTTCCATTTCCTGAACTTTGGAAAGAAGTTTTAAGCAATATGGATATTCCAGCTGATAAACAATCAAGAAAGAAAGCACAATTCTATTCTGAATTAATGCTAGATACAAGATTCGCTTCTTTAAAAGGAAATACATGGGATTTAAGAAATCGTCGTAAGTTTGAAGAAGTACATAGTAGTCAAAGTATCATCGATGAATTTGAAGATGATTCAGATGAAATCGAAGAGGAAGAAGAAACTACAGAAGTAGTAAAAAACGAAGAAGATTACTAGAGAAAGAGGAGAATATCCTCTTTTTTGCATAATTTGGTGAGGTACTTCTTTAATTTTGCATTGAGATGTCGTAAAATAAATTTGCCAAATAGGAGGTATGAATTACTTATGGTAATGGTTTCTGCAACAGAAATGATCAACAAAGCCCACGAGGGCCATTATGCAATTCCTGCATTCAACATCAATAACTTAGAATGGACTAAAGCTGTTCTTGCTGGATGTGAGAAAGCAAAATCTCCAGTTATCTTAGGAGTATCTGAAGGTGCTGGAAAATACATGGCAGGCTTCAAAACAGTAGCTGACATGGTTAAAGATGTACATGATGCAATGGGCATCACAGTTCCAGTAGCTCTTCACTTAGACCACGGTTCATTTGAAGGTGCTAAAGCTTGTATCGAAGCTGGATTCACATCTGTAATGTTCGATGGATCACACTATGATTTCGAAGAAAATCTAGAAAAATCTAAAGAAATCATCGCATTAGCTCATTCTAAAGGCGTATCTGTAGAATGTGAAGTTGGTGGTATCGGTGGTACTGAAGATGGTGTTACATCTAACGGTGAATTAGCTGATCCAAAAGAATGTGCTACTATCGCAGCATTAGGCGTAGACTTCTTAGCTGCTGGTATTGGTAACATTCATGGTGTATATCCTGCTAACTGGGCTGGTCTAAACTTTGATCGTCTAGACGAAATCAACAAAGCAGTAAATGGTAAACCACTTGTATTACATGGTGGTTCTGGTATTCCATTTGAACAAGTTCACAAAGCAATTACTTTAGGTGTATCTAAAGTAAACGTAAACACAGAACTTCAACTTGAATTTGCTAAAGCTACTCGTGAATATATCGAAGCTGGTAAAGATAAAGAAGGTAAGGGATATGATCCTCGTAAACTTCTAAAACCAGGAAGCGATGCAATCACAGCTAAAGTTGTTGAAATGTGTGGAGCTTTCGGTTCTGCTGACAAAGCATAAGATTTCAAACAAACTAGGCACTTCATTTAGTGAAGTGTCTTTTTATTTTTGTTCTATTCGTGTAAAATTGACCATGGAGAAACGATTGTGATTAAAGCGGTTTTATTTGATATGGATGGAATCCTTTATGATAGTGAAGGATTTTATTATGACGGGAATTACAACCAACTTGTAGAGCTTGGTTATACAGGAAAAAAAGAAGCGTTATTAGATGGTGTTGGACAAACAGTTGATGGCATTATCAATTTATATTATGAGTTATTAGGGCACTCAGTATCTAAAGAAGAAATTAGACGAGCAAATGATGCATATTATGAAAAACACCCTCTTGTATCAAAAGATTTAATGTTTGATCATGTCCCAGAAATGGTACAAAAATTACATCAAGATGGATATAAACTTGCATGTTGTTCGTCTTCACCACTAAGTGTGATTGAACAAAGTTTAGAAGAAATGGGTATTCGTAGCTATTTTGACTATGTACAATCTGGTGAAGAAATTCGTGCTCCTAAACCTGCTCCTGATATCTATTTATTAGCGAGTAAGGCATTAAATGTAAATAAAGACGAATGTGTTGTCTATGAAGATAGTGATATGGGAATAGAAGCAGGAAAGAATGCAGGTATGTTTGTTATCGCTAGAAGAGATAATCGTTTTAAACAAACACAAAGTAAAGCAGATGTAATCGTGGATGATATTGTAGAAATGGTCCACTATATAGAAAGGATGAATGAGGGATGGAAGAAGTAATTAAAATATGTGGAGGAACGAGATTAAATGGTGAAGTAACGATATCTGGTTCAAAAAACGCAACTGTCGCTCTAATTCCTGCCGCAATTTTGGCAAATGGTCCAGTAACGATATTTGGTGTTCCAGGAATTGCGGATGTAGATGCTTTATCAGAAATATTACAAATCCTAAATGTAGAAGTTCGTGAAGAAAGAGAACATTTAATCATTGATCCAACAAATATGATTAATGTGGACTTAGATCAAGATGTAGTGACAAAACTACGTGCATCTTATTACTTTATGGGTGCCTTACTTGGTAAGTATGGTCACGTTAGAATGAAGATGCCTGGAGGATGTTATTTAGGTCCTCGTCCTATTGATTTACATCTAAAGGGATTTGAAGCACTAGGCGCAACTGTAGAATATGAAAGAGGATGCTATAACATTACTGCAGAACACTTAGAAGGAAATAAAATCTTCTTAGATATTCCATCTGTTGGTGCAACAATCAATATCATGATGGCTGCGGTATACGCAAATGGTAGAACGACGATTGAAAATGCCGCAAAAGAACCAGAAATCATTGATGTAGCGACATTATTAAATAAAATGGGTGCTAATGTAAAAGGTGCAGGAACTAACGTAATTACAATCGATGGTGTAGATAGTTTAAGTGGTTGTTTCCACGAGATTATTCCTGATCGTATTGAAGCAGGTACATTCTTAATCATGGCTGCCGCATGTGCAGACCAAATGAAAATTACTAATGTTATTCCAAAACATATTGAAGCTTTAACAAGTAAGTTAGAAGAAATGGGCGTACAGATGGAAATTGGTATCGATACAATTACTGTTACGCATAGTGAAAACTTAAAACCTATCGATATTACAACAAAGCCTTATCCTGGTTTTGCAACAGACTTACAACAACCTCTAACAGCGCTTTTGACGCAAGTCGCTGGCGATAGTAGAGTAGTGGATACAATTTATACCGAAAGATTTAAACATTGCTTAGAACTACAAAGAATGGGTGCAGATATCGATATTGATAATGGCTCAAGTCTAATCAAAGGTCCAAGCAAACTATATGGTGATAAAGTATACGCAACAGATTTAAGATGTGGGGCGTGTCTTGTGATTGCTGGATTACTCGCAGAAGGCGAAACAGAAATACATGATATCTATCATATTGATAGAGGATATTATGATATTGATGAAAAAATTAAAAAATTAGGTGGAAATATTCGTAGAGAAAAGATTGATTCATAAAATTATTTATGATATTATAACCACGCACTTTCTTTAAGTTCGCATGTAACTTAAGGCAGAAGGGAGAAGAAAATGAAAGAAAACATTCATCCAAATTACTACAGAACAAAGGTAGTATGCACAAGTTGCGGTTCTGAATTTGAAACAGGTTCTACATTAAAAGAAATTAAAGTAGATACATGTTCAAACTGTCATCCATTCTATACTGGTCGTCAGAGATTCGCACAAGCACAGGGTCGTGTAGAACGTTTCAATAAGAAGTACGGTCTAGGCAAGTAGTGAATTAAAAAGTCTATGGAATTTCTATAGGCTTTTTTTTAACAAAATGAGATTCTTTTGAGTCTCATCTTTTTCTTGTGATGATTTTCTTGTAAAATGTTTAGGGCAAAGCGATAAGAAAAAGGAGGTTTCTCTTATGACAAAGAATAGTGTTGATTTATCAAAAGAACAAATTTGTAGTCTTTTATTATCGGAAAAAGAAAATGGAAAAGATGTAGATGAAAAAGAGTTGTATGATTTAGCGACGAAAAATCATTTATCAGAAGAAGATATTGATTCTTTATTTGATTGGTCTCAAGAAAATGGGATTGATGTGACAGATGAAGAAGAAAATTTTGATTCAGAAGATGAAGAATTGTTGGAAGAAAATGAAGAGAATCTAAAGGAAGATACAGAATTTCATTCTACAGATTCAATGAAGGTATATCTTAATGAAATTGGTAACTTCCCACTCTTAACAAGTGAAGAAGAAAAAGCATTAGGTAAAAGAATTCAAGAAGGAGACGCAAGTGCGAAAGAAACACTAACAAATAGTAATTTAAGACTTGTCGTTTCTATTGCAAAAAAATATGTAGGTCATGGTCTAACATTCCAAGATTTAATTCAAGAAGGAAATATTGGATTAATGCGTGCGGTAGAAAAGTTTGATTATACTAGAGGATTTAGATTTAGTACGTATGCGACTTGGTGGATTAAACAAGCAATGGTACGTGCAATCAATAATCAATCAAGAGATATTCGTATTCCTGTTCATTTAAATGAACAAATCGTAAAAGTAAATCGTGCCGAACGTAAATTACTACAAGAATTAAATCGTGAACCTACGGAAGAAGAAATCGCGAAAGAAGTAGGAAACATTACTGCAGAAAGAGTAAGAGAGATTAAATCTTATAATACGGATACGATTTCTTTAGAAACACCTGTTAGTGATGATGATAGTGCAACAATTAGTGATTTTGTACAAGATGATCGAACTGTAGATCCAGCTGAATATACAAATAACGTATATCTAAAAGAAGAAGTAAATAAGATCTTACAAGAATTACCTGAAAGAGATCAAATGATTCTAAAGATGAGATTTGGATTAATTGATGGTACACCAAAAACACTACAAGAAGTTGGTGAAATATATAATGTAACAAAGGAAAGGGTAAGACAATTAGAAGCGAATGCATTAAGAAAATTAAATCGCTACTATGCCCATAAGGAGGACTTCCAAGAGTGGAAGAAATAAAACATGAGTGAAATGTATAAACAATATCGTAAAGGTTGGTTAGAAGTAATTTCTGGCTGTATGTTTGCGGGAAAAACAGAAGAATTAATTAGAAGAATTAAAGTATTAGAATTTGCTAAACAAAAGATACTTGTATTTAAACCAAGAATCGATAATCGTTATAGTGAAACAAAAGTCGCAAGTCATGCGGGTAGTATGGTTGATAGTATCTTAATTGATAAAGCAAGTGAGATATTAGATTATGTTAAAGCAGATACAGATGTAGTCGCTATTGATGAAGTACAATTCTTAGATGAGGATGTAATCGAAGTGACTGAAGTGCTTGCAAAACATGGCATTAGAGTCATTTGTGCAGGATTAGATACAGATTTTAGAGGACAACCATTTGGTGTTATGCCACTACTATTAACAGAAGCAGAGTTTGTCACAAAACTTACTGCAGTATGTGTTGTTTGTGGTGCTCCAGCTACAAGAACACAACGTATTGTGAATGGTGTTGCGGCAAAATGGGATGATCCAACAATTGTAGTTGGAGCCAAAGAAGCATATGAAGCGAGATGTAGACATTGCCATGAGATTATTGGTATGCCTAGACGCTTACAAGATCCTTTTGTGAAATAGGAGGGAATATGGACGCAATTAGAGAAAAATTACATGATTTAGAAAAACAATATAATGAGATTAATGCGAAGTTAAGTGATGAAGAAGTAGTTAAAAATCCAAAAGAATTAACTCGCTTATCAAAAGAAGAAGCTCGTTTATCGCAACCAGTAGAAGCTTTACATAAATTAGAAGCTTTAGATAAAAGAATTGAAGAAGCTGAAGAATTAGCTAAAGATGATGATGCAGAAATGAAAGAAATGGCTGCGATGGAACTAGAAGAGTGTGTTCCTGCTAGAGAAGAATTACTAGTACATATCCAACATCTATTAATTCCTAGAGATCCAGATGATGATCATGATGTCATTATGGAAATTAGAGGAGGAGCTGGAGGAGATGAAGGAAATATCTTCGCTGGTGACTTATTCCGTATGTATTCTAAGTATGCTGAAAATATGGGATGGAAAGTACAAGTATTAGAAGCGAGTGTGAGTGAAGCAGGTGGTTTTAGCCAAATCGTCTTTTCAGTAAAAGGAACAGATGTATACAAGCATCTAAAATTTGAATCTGGTGCTCACCGTGTACAAAGAGTACCTAAGACAGAAGCACAAGGCCGTATTCATACTTCTACTGCAACAGTTCTTGCACAACCTGAAGCAGAAGAAGCAGATATTGATATTGATCCAAAAGATTTAACGATTGAAACACACCGTGCTAGTGGTGCTGGTGGACAACATATCAATAAAACAGACTCTGCGGTTCGTATTGTTCATATTCCTACAGGAATTACAGTCAATTGCCAAGAGGGTAGAAGCCAGATTGAAAATAGAGAAACAGCGATGCGTTTAATTCGTGCTCGTGTATATGAAGAATTAAAACGTCGTAAAGAGGAAGAAGAAGGAAAGATTCGTAGAGAAAAGATTGGTACAGGAGATAGAAGTGAAAAAATCCGTACTTATAACTATCCTCAAAACCGTGTAACTGATCACCGTATTGGTTTAACGATTACACAACTTGATCGTATTATGGAAGGTAAATTAGATGATGTTATTAATGGTTTACTTGCCGAAGAAGAAAAAAGAAAGTTAGAGGATGCAGAGTAGTGACTACATTCTCTAAAAAAGTTCGTTTATACGAGAAAAAGTGTGAAGAAAACAATATTCCTGAAGAAACAGTTATGGCTTATCTTGTAGAGTTATCAAATCGTGAGAGATATAACTTATACATGAATTTCGATGAAGAGATGCCAGAAGCTCTAGAACAAGAATTTGATGCAGGTATGCAAAGAATACTAAATGATGAACCTTTAGGTCATGTATTAGGTTATTCTTGGTTCTATGGCTATAAGATGATTGTAAACGGGGACGTGTTAATTCCAAGATACGAAACAGAAGAATTATGTGGACATATCTTATCTAGAATTGATGAATATTTTTCAGATAAGAAAGAATTAGATGTAGCTGATGTTGGTACAGGATCTGGTGCTATAGCGATAGCTTTATGCAAAGAAGAACCTAAGATTAACATGTCGGCTACAGATATTTCTGAAGAAGCACTAGAAACAGCGAAGAAGAATGCGGAAAATAATGAAGCAAATATTACTTTCTATGCTGGAGATATGCTTAAACCACTCATCGAAAAAGGAATTAAATTAGATATTTTAGTATCAAATCCACCATATATACCAAGTCACGAAGAAATGGAACATGCTGTAGTAGATTATGAACCTCATGTGGCATTATTTGGTGGAGAAGATGGATTAAAGTTCTATAGAGAAATCTTTAGAGATTGTAAACAAGTATTGAAAGATAAAGCATTTATGGCTTTTGAAATGGGTTATGACCAAAGAGAAAGAATGTCAAAACTAGTGGGTGAAATGTTACCAGAAGCTAGATTTGAGATTCTAAAAGACATGAATGGTAAAGATAGAATGTTATTTGTTTACTTTAATTTATAATTTTTTTGAGGATTTTCAAAATTTTAGCTAATAACATATATGAGGAGATATATGTTATGAACAAAAAAAGAAAGAAATTTACGAAATTAGGACGAAGATTATGTTATCTAGTCCTTTTCTTTTCCCTAATTCTATTAGGACTATCGCTATATGACATTTATGGTCACTATGTTTCTTACAAAGAAGGAGAAACAACCTATGAAGAAATAAGTGAAAAGAAAGAAGAACCGACACTAGAAGTAAATAAACATGATTTATTACTACTAACAAATAAAGATTATGTAGGTTGGTTAAAACTAGAAGATAGTGTGATAGATTATCCTATCGTACAAGGAGAAGATAATGAATATTATCTAGAACATTTATTTGATGGAAAAAAGAATCATATGGGTTGTATCTTCATGGATTATGAAAATAACAAAGCCTTTACGGATAAAAATACATTCTTATATGGTCATCATACAAATACTGGCATGATGTTTTGTAGTTTAGAAAAGTATAAAGATCAAAACTATTACAATAGTCATAAAGAATTCTCTTTAGAAACAAAAGATACAAGTTATACGGTTAAACCTTTTGCAGGACTATTACTAAAAAGTACTGATCCTTTTATTCAATTAGACTTTGATAATAATGATGCATTTATGGATTATGTAAGAGAAATACGAACAGAAAGTATATTTGAAAGTCCCGTAACGATTAAACCATCAGATAAGTTATTAACTATGGTAACTTGTACTGATGATTTCTATGATGCAAGACTAGCAATATTTTGTGTGATTGAAGAAAGTTAAATGGATATTCCTAATAAATATACGATATAATTAGAGACGTATATAAAAAGGAAAAAGGATTATGAAAAAGATATTTAACGGAGTATTATCGCTAGCAATGTTATTTTCTCTTACTACTAGTACAATGGTAAAAGCGGAAGAAAATACAAATTCTGGTGAAAATGGGGGGGTACAAGAGACCTCTGAAAAATCTGAAGCAGTAATTACTTTACAGGATAGAATCAATGCACTTCCTACTGTAGAAGAATTTGAAGCGAAAGAAGAAAGTGAACAAACAGAAGTTTATAACGAAGCTGAAGCTATTTCTGATGCGTTTGATCTATTGTCTGAAGAAGAACAAACAGAAGTAGATACAACAAAGTTACAAGATTTGTTCACATACTTTAATAGCTTAGTTGAACCTATAAATGATAATGTAGGCGATGATAGCAATGATAGCAATGATGGTAGTGATGATAGTGGAGAAGAACAATCTTCTACTGTAACTCTAGATTTATCTAAAGGTAGAGTTTTAGTTAAGCCTACAGGGTATGAACAAGGTGGTAATTCATATGAATTTACAGGAACATATATATTTACGGGTTCCTTTACAGGTGATACGGCTATAGATTTCTCGAATAAAACAGATAATCCAGTAACTTATGATATTGTTTTTGATAATGTAACAATAACACCTGCTACAAATTGCACAGCAATTAGAGTTCAAGATAGTGAGATTACTTCTAAAATCACTTTGAATATTACAAATAAGGGTACTAGTAAAATTTCCTGTTCAAATCATGCTATATTCGCAAATCAAAACGAAAATAATCAAGAACTTGAAGTTAATATTACAGTAACTGAAGGGTCTAGTTTAGAAATGAAACGTACTGACGGTAAAAATAATGAAATGATTTATTATGGTAATTCAAGCGTTAAAATAGATGGAACTCCAGTTTCTAATACAACTTCTTATAATTCTAATGATATGATTATTGATCCTGCTTCAAAATCGTGGAAAGAGATTAGAAAAGGTGGAACATACTATATAAAAGGTGGCGAGTATGAATGTGGTGTCCAAATTTATACATCTGAAGATGTTAAATTTGTTGTTGAAGGTGACATTACTTGTAAATCTATTAATTATTTCCTTGTTTACGGTTCTGCAAATATCGTGATTGATAATACTTCAAATTATAAAGTTCAAATGAATAATTATGGTTTTTTTATAGATGATGAAACTAGAAATGAAAATGGAACGCTTACAATTAATGGTGGCGAATATATTGAAAATAAAACTAATGCGTCAATTGGCATAATTTATGTTCCTAATAAGACGAGTTTAATAACATTAAATAATTGTACATTTACTAAAAATAGTACAGATACAAATAGAAAATATCTTATATATGCTCAAAATATAAAGGCGACAAATTGTACATTTACAAATTATGAAAATGCAATTTTTGCCGAAAAAAATGTAGAACTTGATGGAACAACAACTTTTAGTGGTAATACTGATTATACAGGTGCTGATGTTGTATTAAGTAAAGCAAGTACAACGTTGGCTTTCGGTGATAATCTTGACACGAATGGTAAAAAAATTAAAATTGCGGGTGATTTTACTTTTGACGCTGATGAACAACGTCGAATAACAGTAAATAATACAGATATTAAATATTTTGATATATTAGACGCAAAAAGTAATTATGCAATTGGTTATAATACAACAGATAAATATTTCTATCTTTGGAATCATACACATGCATGGACATACAACTTAAATACTACAAAAAATGCGATTGAAGCTCATTGTTTAGATGAGAAATGTTATTACTATGATAATCCTGTTACAGCAACAGTTTCAGCAACAAGTATTGTGTATACAGGAAAACCTTATGACAAGGCTAGTATTGAAAACAATATTACTAATGTTACAGGTGCAGAAGTAACAGGTATCACTTATGAAGGAATTAATGATACTGATTATGAAGCAAATACAGTACCACCAACAAATGCTGGTACATATAGCGCTTTGATAGGTGTTAGAGATGATGATAAAGTTAAAGTTAAAGTTTCTACTTATTTTACAATTGCAAAAGCTTGTCAAAATAATCCTAGTGGTTTACTTTTAAAAGAAGAAACAATTAAAGGTAAACATGATGGAAGTATTGGCAATCTAACTACTGCTATGGAATACAGAAAAGAAGGAGAAACTACATATACAGCAATTACTTCAGAAACAATAACAGGTTTAGGTTCTGGTACATATTATGTTCGCTATAAAGAACAAGATAACTACGAAGCTTCTAGTGATACTAAAGCAGTAATTACTGCAGAAATAGAAGGATTAAATGTAACTGTTCCTACAGAACAAAAGGGATATACATTAACAGTAGATGAGTCATTAGTTGAATACAATGAATCTAGTAAGATTACATTTGCATTACAAGATGGCTATTCTAAGACAGATGATTTTAAAGTAAAAGTTAATGGAAAAGAAGTAACGTTAGATTCTAACGATGAATATACAATTAGTGATATTCATGAAGATCAAGTAATTACTGTAGAAGGTGTTGATGATATTACTGCTCCTACAATTAATGGTCTAGAAAATGGAAAGACATATACAAAGACACAAACATTTACTGTGGATGAACCAAATCTAAAAGAAGTAAAAGTAGATGATGTAGTTGTACAAGCAACAGAAGGTAAATATACATTAGTTCCTAAGAATGGTACTTATATAATTGTTGCTAGTGATGAAGCTGGTAATGAAATGAAAATTACAGTTACTGTTAGCTTTGAAGAAGTAGTAAAACCTACGATTCAAAGTAAGACATATACGGGTAAAACATTAACAGCAGATATCAAGAGCACTGATCTTTACGAAGTAAGTAAGAATGATGGTGGTGTAGATGCTAGTAAATATGATGTACAACTAACATTAAAAGATACAGTTAACTATAGATGGAAAGATTCTACTGAGGCTTCTGTAACTGTTTCTTTTGAAATAACTAAAGCAAAGGCTACAGTTGAAATGAAAGCGAATAGTCTAACAGAGAATGGCCAACAACAAGAATTAGTTACAGGTAAAACTAGTGGTGGTACATTAATGTACTATGTAAATGGTAAATGGACTACTTCTGTTCCAACAGGAAAAGATGCTGGCACTTATACAGTTAAATATAAAGTAGATGGTGGTAAGAATTACGAAGATATAAAAGAAAGTAGTATTATAGTTAAAATTAATGCAAAATCTTCTGATTCTAAAAAGAAATCAACATCAAAGACAACTAGTGTTCCAACTACAACGAATACTTATACATTAGTTCCTACTGATACAAAAGGAAACTAAATTCAAAAGCAGCTAGTCAATTGATTAGCTGTTTTTGTATGGCTGAGCATGAGAAAAAATCGTGATGGTATTGCATAGAATGGTTTTATCCACTATTATAATTGATTAGAAAATACTTGGAGGAAATACTAAATGTTAACAGTTTTGAATCATCCACTAATTACACATAAATTAACTCATATGCGTAAAACAGAGACTACTACGAAAGGCTTCCGTGAAAATCTAGATGAAATCGCAGAATTAATGGCTTACGAAGTATGCAGAGACTTACCTACTAAACCAGTAGAAATTCAAACACCTGTATCACCATGTGTAGGCTATGAATTAAGTAAAGAAGTAGTTATCGTACCTATTCTACGTGCTGGTATTGGACTATTAGATGGTATTCGTCGTTTAGTTCCAACAGCTAAAGTTGGTTTTATTGGCTTATATCGTGATGAAGAAACATTAGAACCACATGAATACTTCGCTAAATTCCCTAAAGGATTAGAAGATGCAGTAGTCATGGTAGTAGACCCAATGCTTGCGACTGGTGGTAGTGCAGTAGCAGCGTTAAATGCGGTAAAAGCTCGTGGTGCGAAGAATATTAAACTAGTATGTCTAGTTGGTGTACCAGAAGGTGTAGAAGCAGTACAAAAGGCACATCCAGATGTAGATATTTATTTAGCAGCTATGGATGATCATCTAAATGAACATGGTTATATCGTTCCAGGTTTAGGTGATGCTGGAGATAGAATTTTCGGTACAAAATAATCGATGAATTCATCTTTAATCGCATTCTTAATTAAAGCATTCGTATATGGAATAAGTTTATTCTTATCTTTCTATGCGATGCAAAGTATCAATTTTGAGAAAATGATAAAGAAAAATCATGTTCAACAAGCACAAGTGTTATATGCCTTATTTGTAGTAGCACTAGCGTATCTTGTAGCACAGTTTTTCTTAGGATTCTTATATTTTGTGTAAAAGGGTGGTCAATCCACCTTTTTATAATGTTATAATAAATTGCGTATGAATTTAGTTAAAGGTGCATTCCCATATTTTGTATTACCGTTTATGATTTCTATTTGTTTAGTTCCACTATGTAAACAAATAGGTTTTGCTTTAGGCATATATGCAGAAGAAAATGCGAGAACGGTACATCATGGGAAAATTGTAAGAATGGGTGGCGTAGCGATATATGTTGCGTTCTTAGTGTCACTAACATTACTTTGGAAAGCAGATGATTCCTTAAATGGTATCTTAATTGGCTCTTCTATCGTATTTATTGGTGCATTACTTGATGATATATACGATTTACCACCAAAGATAAAATTATTATTTCAAATTGGTGGAACACTAGCCGCAATGATTATTGGTAATATCTATTTGACCGATTTCCATATCTTATCGTTTGATATATCCAATACAATTATCACAAAGATTATTTCTTTCTTCTGGATTGTAGGAATAACCAATGCAATTAACTTAATTGATGGATTAGATGGTTTATCCAGTGGTATTACTTCTATTGTGACACTTACTATTGGTTTATTAGGCTTCTTTATGGGTAGAAGAGATGTTTGTATCTTAGCATTATGCTTATCTGGTGCAATACTTGGTTTCTTACCATATAACTTTCATCCTGCAAGTATATTTGTAGGAGATTGTGGTGCCCAATTTATGGGATTTACTGTTGCTTGTATGTCTTTATTAGGCTTTAAGACTACAGCGATTATTACATTAGGTTTACCAATCCTAGTACTATTTATTCCTATTAGTGATACATTAATTGCAATTATTAGAAGAAAGCTAAAAGGACAAAAGATTATGGAAGCGGATCGAGGGCATTTGCATCATGTTCTTATGATTAAGCTAAAGTTAGGACATAAACGTACAGTTATTGTCTTATATATTGTTTGTTTATTATTTGCGTTAAGTGCAATTCTTACTTATTTCGATCCTTTAGCAGGGATTAAAGTAATCTTATTATTATTCTTAGCATCAGATTTATTTATTGAATATACAGGTATGATTAATCCTAAATGGCATCCATTATTATCTGTAATCAATAAGCTTACAGGATGGCCTAAGATGGATGATGGAGAAGATCCAGTAGATACAGAACAAAAAGAGTCGGCTCACTAGGAATGAAAAGTCTACTCTTTTTGTTTTTTTTTGTTACGATATATGTGAAGCATAATTAAAGGGATTAGGGTATGAAAAACTGGAATATATATCGTAAACTAGGGGTTCTATATGGTGTGATATGGGCTTTTCTTTATACGAAGTTAGATGCTTCGATGAAAGTCTATGGTACATTTCCTATGTATCTATTATTCATTTTATCGAGCATGAAAGTGATTCGTGATCCTAATAGTACAGAAAAAGAAAAATCAGGAAATAAGAAATTTGTGATTTTCCTGATCATTTCTATGGTGTTAAGTGTGATTCGTTTAATTATAGGATAAACTAGTTGTTTAGTGGAGATAAGACAATAGAGTGAGTTTCTATTGTCTTTTTCATATCAATAATACGTTGGTTTTCAGAACCTCTAAATTTTAAACATATATTTTTCTTTTTTTCAATAAAGGGACCATCTACTAATATATCTAAATAAGATAGCATTTCATCTGTTACTTCAGTATATTTTCTTTGTCCTTTTAATAAATCTTGGTCATAAACAAATCCTGTATAACTCCAAATATCTTTATCAGGATAAGTTTCTTTTACTTTCTTTAATAAATGAACAAGTTCTTTTTGATTCTCTGGTTCAAATGGTTCACCACCTAGTAATGTTAATCCTTGTATAAATGAGTTATTTAAGGCCTCTAGAACCTCTTGTTCGGTTTCTAGGGTATATTTATTACCGTAACAAAAATCCCACGTTTCAGGCTGAAAACAGCCTTTACAGTGATTCGTACAGCCACTAACAAATAAAGTAACTCTTACACCTTCACCATCCGCAATATCATATTTTTTTATATTTCCATAATACATAGGTTTATCCTCTTTCTTTTAGAAAAGCTCTGTTTTCACAGAGCTTATTGTTATAGATGAAGTACTCTTTCTTTGATTTCTTGAGTACGTCCTTGGTTCCAGAATTGTGTGCCAATATAACCGCATGTTCTTCTAGCTACATTCATTTTAGTTTGGTCTGTATTACCACAATTTGGACACTTCCAGAATAACTTGTGATTATCATCTTCTTCGATTTGTATTTCTCCATCATAGCCACATATTTGGCAATAATCACTCTTAGTATTTAATTCAGCATACATGATTGTGTTATAGATATGCTTCATTAGAGCAAGTACTGCAGGAATGTTATTTTGCATATTAGGTACTTCTACATAACTGATTGCTCCACCAGGAGATAGTTGTTGGAATTTAGCTTCTTTTGTTAGTTTATCAAAAGCGTTTATTTCTTCTGATACATGAATATGATAACTATTTGTGATGTAATGCTTATCCGTTACACCTTCGATAATGCCAAAGCGTTCTTGTAAGCACTTAGCAAATTTATATGTTGTAGATTCCATTGGTGTTCCATATACTGAGAAATCAATATTTGTTTCATTCTTCCACTTTGTACATGCATCATTTAGGTGTTGCATTACTTCTAATGCAAAGCTTTCGCCTTCCTTAGTTGTATGAGATACACCAGTCATATACTTAACACATTCACATAATCCACCATATCCAAGAGAAATAGTAGAATAACCATTGTATAGAAGCTTATCGATTGTTTCACCTTTTTCTAGTCTTGCAATAGCACCATATTGCCATAGGATAGGGGCAACATCACTTGGTGTTCCTTTTAATCTGTTATGACGAATCATTAATGCTCTATAACATAAATCTAGTCTTTCATCGAAAATCTTCCAGAACTTATCCATATCTTTACCAGAAGAACAAGCCACATCAACTAGGTTAATTGTAACGACACCTTGATTGAAACGACCGTAATAACGATGTTTTCCTTCAACATAATCTTCAGCGTGAGGAATATTACCAACGCCTGCTTCAGTGAATCGATCTGGTGTTAAAAAGGATCTACAACCCATACATGGATATACGTCACCTTTTAGTTCCTTCATGATTTTCGCTGAAATATAATCAGGTACCATTCTCTTTGCCGTACATTCTGCAGCGAGTTTTGTTAAGTAATAATATTTAGAATCTGGTTCAATATTGTCTTCATCTAAAGCGTAGATTAGCTTAGGGAAAGCAGGGGTAATATAGACACCTTTTTCATTTTTAACACCTAACATTCTTTGTTTTAGTGTTTCTTCAATGATAAGTGCTAAATCATCTCTTGTTTGACCTTCAGGTACTTCATCTAGATACATAAATACAGTGACAAATGGAGCTTGTCCATTAGTTGTCATTAAGGTGATGATTTGGTATTGAATCGTTTGTACACCAGTAGAAATTTCTTTTCTTACTCTTTCTTCAGCAATTTCTTTAATTTTATCTTCACTAAGTTCAATGCCTGCATTATCCATTTCTTGTCTAACGGCAGCGATTAACTTTTTACGGCTAATATCTACAAATGGTGCTAAATGACTTAATGTGATAGATTGACCACCATATTGGTTAGACGCAACTTGAGCAATAATTTGTGTTGCGATATTACAAGCTGTCGCAAAACTATGTGGTTTTTCAATCTTAGTACCACTGATCACTGTACCATTTTGTAACATATCATCTAAGTTTACTAGGCAACAGTTGTACATTGGTTGCGCAAAATAATCTGAATCATGGAAATGGATAATTCCTTGTTCATGAGCATCTAAGATTTCTTTAGGTAATAAGAAACGTCTTGTAATATCTTTAGAAACTTCACCTGCCATATAGTCACGTTGTGTGCTATTTACAGTAGGGTTCTTATTTGAATTTTCTTGTTTTACTTCTTCGTTATATCTACCGATTAAGCTAAGAATTTGTTTATCTGTAGTATTGGCTTTACGAACTAAAGCTCTTTCATAACGATAAGTAATGTAGTTATGCGCTACGGTAAATGCATTATTTAACATTAATGCATTTTCAACCATATCTTGTATTTCTTCTACAGATACACTTCTTTTTAAATCGTTACATTGCTTAACAACATCTTTAACAATACTTCTGATTTCATCCATGGAAATCTGTTTTGATACGATTGTTGCTTCATTTGCTTTAGATAACGCAACTTCAATTTTTTCGGCATTAAATACGACTTCTTCGCCACTTCTTTTAATTACATTCATGATTCTTTTCCCCGTTTTAATACGTTTACGAAGTGAGTTAGTTGGATTTGCAACTATTTCACAGCTCATTCAGTATCTCACATAAATATAGAAATTCAAGATAAAAATTTAGGCTATTTTTCACAATTTGATAACCATGCGATTTTCTCGTGTTAAATAATTTTTTAACAAAGAAAAGTGTTCGTTCATGGTATGATGATTTCATGAATTTAGAAAATAAAAAATGGTTAGTTGCGTGTTCTGGTGGTCCAGATTCCATGGCTTTAGTAAAAATATGCTTAGATAAACATCTTGATTTTGCGATTGCCCATGTAAATTATCATCATCGTAAAGAAGCAAATGAAGAAGAAAAATACGTTACTTCCTTTGCAAAAGCACATCATATTCAATGCTTTGTGTTAAATAAACCATTTACTTATACTGGTAATTTTGAAGCTCAAGCTAGAATCTATCGCTATAACTTTTTTAAAGAGATTGTCGAACAAGAACATTTTGATGGTGTATTAGTCGCTCACCATAAAGATGATGTATTAGAAACTTATCTTATGCAAAAAGAAAAGCATTTAATACCAGAAACTTATGGCTTAGCTACAGAAATGCAATATGAAGGTATATTAATCTATCGACCATTACTTTCTTATAGTAAAAAAGATTTAGAAGAAATTTGCCATAAAGCAAACATCAAATATTACATTGATTGTACTAACGTTGATACTTCTTTATCGCGTAATTATATGCGTCATGAAGTATTGGCTAAAATGAATGATGATCAAAAACAAACCATTTTAGAAGAAATACAACATAATAATAATGTGATAGATCAAATGCGTAATAAAGTAAGAACGTATATTTGTGAAGACAAAGTATCACTAAGTGAATATCGAAACTTAAAACAAGACGAGAGAATGACATTACTTCATGTATTCTTAAAACAGTATTACAGAAAAGACCAAGGAATGAGTTATGGCTATAAAGAAGAACTGGATGCGATACTCATGAAACAAGATGATTTTGTGATTAGCTTTGAAGAACACGAAATTGTACAAGATTCAGGATATTTCTTCGTGATAAAAAAGGCACATACATATGCTTATCAAATCAATGCGTCTAATGATTTTGTGACATGTGAATACTTTACAATGAGTAATCAAGGAAAGAAAAGTGAAGGGGTAACATTAACGAAAGAAGATTATCCTTTAACCATTCGTAATGTACAAGATGGAGACATGATACAAATGAGATTTGGTACAAAGAAAGTACATCGGTTCTTTATTGACCGACATATTCCTTTGTATAAGCGAAAAACATATCCTGTTGTGGTGAATGCTTCAGGAATAGTGATATTAGTGCCAAGACTAGGCCCAGATAAAAATCATTACTCTATAAAGCCTGATTTTTATGTGTTACAATAAAAAAATATTAAAAGGAGAAAAGATATGTTGCAAGACGACATCAAAGAGGTACTGATTACTCACGAACAAATCGTTAATCGTGCTACAGAATTAGGAAAACAAATTACAGAAGATTATAAGGGAAATCCACCACTAATCGTGGCTCTACTAAGAGGATCAGTTCCATTTTTGGCAGAGTTGATACAACATATTGATTTAGATATCCAATATGATTTTATGGATGTATCTAGTTATGAAGGTACAGAATCTACTGGAGATATCAAAATCTTAAAAGATTTAGATTTCTCTGTAACAGGATCAAATATTTTACTTGTAGAAGATATTGTAGATACAGGTAGAACAATTGATTCTGTATGTACTTTACTAGAACACCGTGGAGCTACATCAGTTAAAGTTGTGACTTTATTAAATAAACCTAGCAGAAGAGTTTGTGAATGCAGAACAAATTATGTTGGTTTTGAAGTCGCAGATGAATTTGTAGTAGGATATGGTATGGACTTTAACCAAAGATACCGTTGTTTACCATATATTGGTATTCTAAAGGATGAATTATATAAATAGTTCAACAATTAAGGAGTAAGCATGCAACAAAAAAATAAGTTTTTGAATTACATCCCATACTTAGTAATGTTAATTGCATTAATTAGCTTATTTAGTATGAGTGGAGGTTCTACAAGTCAAAGCTTGTCTTATACAGAATTAATGCAAGTAGTAGAGACAAAAAATGTAGATGAGACAGTGTTATCCATTGGCTCTAACGTAGTCACTGTTAAAGGGACATACGTTGAAGATGGCATACAAGTAGCATTTAGCTCAACTATTCCAACAAGTGAAGAAAGCAAACTCATTGAGAAATTAGATTCTTCTAATGTTTCTATTGTCGATGCTGAAGCAAGCAATTTATTTGTAGATACATTAATTTCTATCGTTCCTTTTATCCTCATCTTAGTATGTGGTGTTTGGATGATGAACAAAATGGGTGGCGCAGGAAGTGCGAATGCCAAAGCATTTGATTTTGGTAAGTCTCGTGCTCAACTTGAAACCAAAACTAAAGTTCGTTTTTCAGACGTTGCTGGATGCGATGAAGAAAAACAAGAAATGGAAGAAATTATTGACTACTTAAAGTATCCAAAGAAATTCCAAAAGATGGGTGCTCGTATTCCTAAGGGAATATTACTTTGTGGTCATCCTGGTACTGGTAAAACATTATTAGCTAAAGCTGTAGCAGGTGAAGCAAATGTTCCATTCTATAGTATTTCTGGTTCTGATTTCGTAGAAATGTTCGTTGGTGTAGGTGCTAGTAGAGTACGTGATATGTTCAAGAAAGCACAACAAACAGCACCATGCATTATCTTCATTGATGAAATTGATGCCGTTGGTAGACAAAGAGGTGCTGGTTTTGGTGGTGGACACGACGAAAGAGAACAAACACTAAACCAATTACTTGTTGAAATGGATGGTATGGAAGATAACAAGGGTATTGTGGTAATTGCCGCAACAAATAGACCTGACGTTCTTGACCCTGCATTATTACGTGCTGGCCGTTTCGATAGACAAATTACAGTTGCTTTACCAGATCGTAAAGGACGTAAAGCAATATTAGAAGTTCATGCAAGAAATAAACATATTTCTGCAGATGTAGATTTAGATGGGCTTGCAAAAAGAACTCCTGGTTTCTCTGGTGCTGATTTAGAAAACGTATTAAACGAAGCTGCGATTTTAGCGGTTAGAGAAAACTTAACAGAAATCAATACAAAACAAGTTGATGAAGCCATTGACAGAGTAATGATGGGACCTGCTAAAAAGTCTCGTACATATGATGAAGCAACAAAGAAACTTGTTGCATATCATGAATCAGGACATGCCATTATTGGTTTATATCTAGATAACGCTTCTGTTGTTCAAAAGGTAACGATTATTCCTAGAGGACAAGCTGGTGGTTATAACTTGATGACACCTAAAGAAGAAAAGATGATGAATACAAAGAATGATCTTCTTGCAAAAATCACATCTTACATGGGTGGTAGAACTGCTGAAGAAATGTTCTTCGATGATGTTACAACAGGTGCTGTAAACGATATTGAACAAGCAACAAATATTGCTAGAGATATGGTTACGCTTTACGGTATGAGTGATCTTGGACTAATCAAATATGATTCTGGTAATGAGAACGTATTCTTAGGAAGAGATTATAATTCACCAAGCAATGTTTCTGGACAAGTCGCATTCGAAATTGATCAAGAAGTTCGTAAGATTGTAAATGAATGCCATGAAAAAGCAAAAGAAGTTATTGGTGCGCATAAAGCAGAACTAGAACTTATTGCTAAAGCTTTAATGGAATACGAAACATTAACATCTAGCCAAATCGAAAGAGTGGTAAAAGGTGAATCAATCGAAGCAGATTTCGTAGATAAAAAAGTAGAGGAAGTAGCTCCTACAACAACAGATACAGTTGCTTAATTATTGAACGAAAGCCGATGAAAATCGGCTTTTTGCATGAATTCGTCAACTTTTCAACATATTTCGTATTTTATGTTGTTCATCTTTTAAGACTTAATTGCTATAGTATAGATGAACAAAGAATATAAAAAACAATATCAATAATTTAGGAAAAGGAGATGAGGAGAATGAAGAAACTTATTAGCACAATACTAACTGTTACAACGTTAGTGTTTGGTATTTTTATTGCACCTGTAAAGGCTGAAAATAAAATTATTAAAATGAGTGATGAATGGATTACGGTGAATTTAATTTCTGCCTCTATTCCTACTACATATAAATCATGTGACTATAGTGTTTTGTATACAACTATTGGAAATACTTATACAGCTAGAATTATAGAAAATAAAACAGGGAAAGAAGTATCAAAATACAATGAAACAATTGAAGGAATAGATGTAAAACAATTAAAAAATGAAAAATTAGACAATACTCTAAGCAGTGATAGTTATATTACAATAATTGACGGTACTTTTAATCTGGTGAATGATAATGATGATTTTAAGGCGTATGTTTGGGTTACCATGAAGATTAGTTACGGTTCATATTGGAAAGAGTGTAGTGAGTTACTTTCTTATGGGCATTCTGTAGATGATTATGTTTCCTATACATTAGAAGATAGTCATTCATTTGATGGAACAATGTCTTATCCGACATCAAAAGTAAGAATTGATATGAACGGAGTAATTCAGGAAGAGTCTTATAAAACTACTCCTTCAGATTCACATTCTATATTTCCAATATCATGGCTAGAAAAAAACAAAGAAGTAACAACTACATGGTATGAAAGACAACCATATAATACTTGTGTGACATTTATTGTAATGAACTAATTTATCAATATGCATATAAAAACTCTGACTACTTATAAGCCAGAGTTTTAACTTTTAATTGGTGGAGCGGGTGTCATCAAATATGAGCACCCCTCCGCTTCGGTATTTTCACCTTCAAAAGCTTCTTCAATATCTTAAAACGGGATATTTTCTATGCCGGTACTTTGACACTTGTAAAATGACAAATTCTTAAATTGCGGCTTAATTGCCACTTTTTGTGTCAAGTTCTTAAAATTTTATGCTATATGTATGTTGTATGGTGTTGTATATTATGATATAATATTCTTAAGGTGCCTGCTATGAAACTGTATTATGATAGAAATTCAAAAGATCCTACTTACTT
>CAVIQY010000011.1:0-40669 GCA_963645035.1 bacterium
TACTACAAAATTAGAAGGTCTAATTTTTGACCTTCTATAATTCACTTACTACTTCTAATGCATGCTCTATAATCGCATCATATGCTATATTTAACGATCTCCATACATTTTTTCATAGTAGTTTTGATACTCACCATTAATAATATCTTCCCACCATTTTGTATTTTCTAAATACCATTTAATTGTCTTTTTGATTCCATCTTCAAATTTTGTGTCTGGTAACCAACCTAGTTCTTCATGAATCTTAGTAGGATCAATCGCATAACGTTGATCATGTCCTTTACGATCTGTTACATATGTAATTAATGATTCTGGTTTACCAAGTTCTTTTAAGATGATTTTTACAATATCAATATTGGCTTTTTCATTATGACCACCAACGTTATATACTTCTCCAACTCTACCATTATGGATAATTAAATCAATGGCTTTACAATGATCTTCTACATATAACCAATCTCTAACATTTAACCCATTTCCATATACTGGTAATGGCTTATCATGTAATGCATTAATAATCATTAATGGAATTAACTTTTCAGGGAAGTGATATGGTCCATAGTTATTTGAGCATCTACTAATACTTACAGGAATTCCATATGTTCTGTAATATGCAAGTACTAGTAAATCAGCACTAGCCTTAGAACTACTATATGGAGAACTTGTATGAATTGGTGTTGTCTCAGTGAAGAATAAGTCAGGTCTATCTAATGGTAAATCTCCATATACTTCATCCGTAGATACTTGATGATATCTTTGAATACCATATTTCTTACAGGCATCTAATAATACAGAAGTACCGATAATATTTGTTTGTAAGAAGATTTCTGGATTTTCAATAGAACGGTCTACATGTGATTCTGCCGCAAAGTTTACAACCATATCTGGTTTTTCTTCTTCAAATAATGCATATACTGCATTTCGATCACAGATATCTGCTTTAACAAATCTAAAATTAGGATGATTCATTACACTTTCTAATGTCGATAAATTCCCTGCATAAGTTAATTTATCCAAGCAAATAATCTTATCATCAGGATGTTTCTTTAACATGTAGAATATAAAATTACTACCGATAAATCCTGCTCCACCTGTAACGATAATCTTCATATTTCCTCCTTGATTCGATTAATTTCTAGTTGAATTCCTGCTTCTAAATTCACACTTGGTTTGTAACCAGTGAATTGATTTAATTTATCTATATCTAAGACAATAGAATCTACAATAGGTACATTACTATCTTCTCTTGTGATTTCTATCTTTTTATTTGTTTCTTTTTCTACAATTGCAATAACTTCATCTAAGCTACTACCAATACCACTACCAACATTAATAATTTCATTTTGTACATGATTTTGTATTAGTAAAGAAATCGCCTTCGCTAAATCATCGATATAAAAGTAATCTCTTACACTTGTAGAACTAGCCCATAAGTGAAATGGTTCATCTAATAAAGCAGAACGAATGAGAATTGGAATTACACCTTGTCTTTTCCCTGCTATCTGATAACCACCATATGGATTAGATAAACGTAGAATTAAATAATTTATGCCACTATCTTGTAATAGCTTTTCTAGCATTACTTTACTTTTAGCATATAACGTTTGAGGATTAACACTAGAATCTTCTCTTACCTTTTCATCATGACTCCCATAAATTGTTCCACCACTAGAAAAGAAGATAAATTGTTTTACTTGTCCCTTTTGTAATGTATGAATTAAAATTTCATACTTCTTTTTTACATTTTCTAGAATCGCCTCTTCATCATCACTTCTAGCATCATTTGATACCAAAGAAATCGTATCGACTACTACAGCATCTTTAAAATCTAGTTTTGATAAAGCTTCTTCATCAAAAGCATTTACTTTACAAAAGGATTTCGCAAGTGGTGTATATGGACTATCTATCCCCCATAATGATGTGTCATATTCTTTTTCTAGTAAATTACATAAGTTATATCCTAAATATCCAGCCCCAAGAAATATAACCTTCATCTAATGTTTCTCCTTTAAATATGTTGTTCTAACATTTCCTTTAGCGATTGTACGAAGATGGTCACCATAAGGGCTCTTACCATACGCATCCGCTGCTTGTAGTAATGTTTCTTCATCAATCCATTTATTGTAATATGCAATTTCTTCAGGTACCGAAATACGTATTCCTTGTACTTCTACAACTAGCTTTACATAGTCGCTCGCTTCAGCTAAAGAATCAATTGTACCTGTATCTAACCAAACAAATCCTCTACCAAATACTTGGCAATCTAGTTCTTCATTTTCTAAGTAAATACGATTTAAATCGGTAATTTCATATTCACCACGAGCACTTGGTTTTAAGCTTTTAGCATATTCTACAACACGATTATCATAGAAATATAAACCAACTACAGCATAGTTACTCTTTGGTTCTTTTGGTTTTTCTTCTAAGCTAATAACTTTACCACTTTCATCAAATTCAGCGACACCAAAACGTTCTGGATCACTTACGTATTTTCCAAATACTGTCGCATGATTTTTTGTTTCAGTATTCTTTACCGCATTTCTTAGCATTGTCCCAAAGCCATTACCATAGAAAATATTATCGCCTAAGATTAGACATACAGAATCATTTCCAATGAATTCTTCACCTAATACAAATGCTTGTGCTAGTCCATTAGGTTTTTCTTGTACCTTATAGCTAAGATGAATACCAAATTGACTACCATCACCTAATAAACGTTCAAAATTAGGTAAATCTGTAGGTGTAGAAATAATTAAAATATCTTGAATTCCTGCAAGCATTAACGTGCTTAAAGGATAATAAATCATTGGTTTATCGTAAACTGGTAGTAATTGTTTACTTGTGACTTTCGTTAATGGATATAATCTTGTTCCACTACCACCAGCTAAAATGATGCCTTTCATAAAAATCCTCCATAACTCTGTTCTTATTCTATCATATATCGATGAAAAAAGATGTAGAGGTATACTCTACATCTCGTCATTAGAATCTGTTATATCACTTCTTTTAATATAAACTTCACGAGGTTTAGAACCTTGAGCTGGTCCAATAATTCCTTGTGTTTCTAATACTTCAATCATTCTCGCAGCACGATTATATCCAATACCAAATCTTCTTTGTAATAAAGATGTAGAAGCTTTTTGTACATCAATAACATAATCTTTTACTTCTTTATATAATGGATCATCTTCCGCACCTGTAATCGCTGTACCTTCATTACCATCTATTCCTTCTAAACGGATAAAGGCATCATCATACATTGGAATTGCTTCACTTGATACAAATTCTGTAATTCGTTGTACTTCATCGTCTGTTACATATACACCTTGTACACGTAATGCATTTGATTCACCAATTGGCATATACAACATATCACCATTACCAAGTAAGCGTTCGGCACCAACATGATCTAAGATGGTACGAGAATCAATACCACTAGATACGCTAAATGCAATACGGCTTGGGATATTGGCTTTAATAATACCCGTAATAACATCGGTTGATGGTCTTTGTGTCGCAACAATTAAGTGGATACCTGCAGCACGAGCAAGTTGGGTAATACGTTGAATTGAGCTTTCAACGTCTTTTCCTGCAACTACCATTAAGTCTGCTAACTCATCAATAATGACAACAATATAAGGTAGTGGTTTAGGTTTATTCTCGCTTGTATCCTTCTTTACTTTCGCGTTATAGTCACCAATATTTCTTACTGCAGCTTTAGCAAATAAGTCATAACGATCATCCATAATCTTAACGATAACTTTTAAAGCATTACTTGCTTGTTGAGGATCATTAATAACAGGTCCAATCAAATGTGGAATCTTATGATATGGCGTAAATTCTACTTTTTTTGGATCGACTAGTAACATCTTTACTTCATCAGGTTTTGTACGAAGTAATAAAGAAGTAATAATCGAATTCATACATACTGATTTACCAGAACCTGTCGCACCAGCAATAAGTAAGTGAGGCATCTTGTCTAAACGACATGTCACACAATTACCAAGTAAATCTTTACCTAAGAAAATTAATAATGGCTTAGATGTATCATTAGGATCTACTTTAGCCACTAATTCCTTCATCTTAACAGGTGTTGTCTTAATATTTGGTACTTCTATGCCAACTGCATTATGACCAGGAATTGGTGCTTCAATTCTGACATCTTTTACTGCTAGTTGCATCTTGATATCATCAGCTAAATTTAAAATCTTTGATACTTTAACGCCTACTTGAGGACGAATTTCAAATTTCGTTACAGCAGGACCAATATGTGTATCAATTAACTCAGCAGTAATATCAAAGTTTTGTAATACTTGAATTAATAATTGTCCTTTTTCTTTCGCTGCTTTTAGATTGACATCATCATTTGTTCTAGCAGGAATTGGATCAAGTAATGTCGTCTTTGGCAAACGATATGGTTTATTTGGCATTTTTGGTGTTTCTGGCATTTCTACGCCATCATCCACCTTTTTCTCTTCCACTTTTGTTTCAGGTACTACAACTGGTGGAATCTCCTCAGCTTGTTCTTCCTCTTCTTCTACTTCTTGTGGTATGTCTTCCACTACTTCTTCTACTTGTTCGTCTTGAACTTGAGGAAGTGGATCAAGTAAGTCATCCACATTCATGAATACAGAACGTGTACGAATTGGTTGTGTTCTTTCTTCCACCATATCTTCTTCTAAATCTTGATTAGAATCTACACGAATATCTAGAGAACTTACTGGTTTAGAAGGTTCATTAATTACTGGTTCCTTCTCATCTAACTCTTCTTGCGTTAATTCAATAGACATTTGTTTAGGACTAGATGTTTTCGTTTCAATTACTGGAAGTGGAGCGATTTCTTCCTCCTCTTCATCTTCATCAAATTCATCTTCATCCTCATAAATGTCTCTAGTTGATAAGTACTCTTTGATTGAACGATATGCTTGTTTATATACTTCTAAATTAACAAGTAATAACGCTGCTACAACAAATAACACTACAACGATAACAATCGTACCTGGTCTATCGACTAACATTGTTGTGACAGAAAATAATAAAGCCCCTAATAAACCACCACCAACATTTGTGATAGGTTCCGCATCAAAATAAGCCTTATAATTTCCTACATATTGTTCAAGTATTGAAAATCCACTTAATTCCTTATCTGTATCTAAATATGCACATACTAATAAAATTGCACAAACAATTAAAATTAAAGCTAAAGGATTTTTATTTTTACTAAATCCTGCATGTTTATTAATCATTCCTACAATAATTTGTAAAACAATCAAAATCATGATGACATAATAGAAATTACCAAATAAGAATCGTTGTAAGTTATTTAGAAATATACCTACTACTCCCATTTGACTATATGCAATCACTGTAATAGCAGAAAGGATTACAATTGTAATCCATTGGTTTAATTCACTCTTTTGTTTCTGCTCTTTCTTTGTTGTTCTTTTTCTTGTCGTTTTATTTGTAGTTTTCTTTTTATTTGCCACAAAAATCCCTCACTATAGACTAATCTACTGTGTTGATTTCTACAATTGCAGGTAAAATCATTGGTCTCTTACCTGTTTCCTTCATCACATAACGACTAATCTTATCTCTCGCTTCTGCACGACAATTCATATTGTCATATGAACCATCTTCAGCAGCAGTAGTGATTACTGTTTCCATAATCCTACCAATTTCTTTAATAATATAATCTGCATCTTTTAGATAGATTACACCACGGCTTTGTACATCTGGTCCGCCAATAATTTGTTTTGTGACATGGTTTACTACCACACCAACAACGATAGCTCCATCTGTACTTAGCATTTCTCTATCTTTTAATACCATACCACTAGCATCTAGATTTTCATTACCGTTAACCATGACATCATCAACCGCAATATTATCAAATGATCTTGATACAGTACCATTTTCAATTGTAGCGATTTGTCCATTATCTAAAACAATAATGTTATTTGCTGGATAACCCATATCTAAAGCAATACTAGCATTACTGATTAATTGTCTATATTCACCTTTTACAGGAATGTAATATTGAGGATTCATTAAGAACAGTAACATCTTTAAGTCTTCAATAGAGGCATGCATACTGAAAGCACGTTTTGCATCTACTGCATAAACATTAGATGTTTCTTTATATAAGTCATCTTCCATAGAGCTTTCTTCTCTCTCTGTACCTGGCACAGCTGGAGAAGCGATAATGACTGTATCTGTAGGTCTTAATTGAATTGTGTTATCTTCATGAGTTGCGATATTATGCATTTTCTTGAAGATTGTTTTACCTGTACCACCAACAATAATTAACGTATTATCTACGCTATTATCAAAATTCTGTGGAGCAATATCTAAACCGGCAGGAATACGGTAATAACCAAGTGTTGCCATATCTTGCATTAAGCTACGTAATTCATCATCATAAATCATGACTTTACGGTTAAAGCGATTAGCAAGTTCTACAAGTTCAATTACACGATATAGGTTTTGGCTATATGTAGTAACGATAATTCTTCCCTTAGCATCTTCAAAATATGGTTCAAGAATCTTTGTAATACGATGTTGAGGAGCACTATGTCCTTCTCTAGTTGCACCAACAGATTCAGACATTAATGCAAGTACCCCACGTCTACCGATTTCCATTACATCTGTCATATCAAATCTAAAGGCATCATTCTTTGTATCATAATCCACAATAAATTCACTAGAATATACGACATATCCATCTTCTGTACGAATAGCTACACCAAAACCATCGGCGATAGATTGTGTTGTACCAAATGTACGGACTTCTGTACTTCCAATCTTAAATTGACCATTACGACGTACACGATGTAATTCGTAATCTTTTAGCCCTTCTTTTTTCGCTCTACGATCAAATAACTTCGCAGTTAAAGGAGCCATATAAACAGGAACCTTAATTTCTTTTAGTAAATTTGCTAAAGCACCCATTACATCATCATGACCATGGGTAATAAATACTGCTTTAATTTTATCTTCATGATCTTTTAAATATTGAAAATCTGGAATAATCATTTCAATACCTAATTGATCCGTATTAGGATATTTCATGCCACATTCGATAACAAAAATATCATCGTTGTTTTCCACAACATACATATTTTTCCCATCTTCATCTAATCCACCAAGGGCAAATATTCTTACTTTACTCATAAAAAGCCTCCTTTTCTTTTTGCGTCTTTAAAAGCTATGCAAATCAATACATTATTTAATTAGCTCACCATCAAGACTATAGCTTTTTGCTTTATTTATTTTAACACGAACTATATCTCCTGCCGATACCCCATTTCCAGTAAAATTAACAAGTTTATTTTCTTCGCTATATCCTGTTAATACATCTTTGTTCTTTTTCGATGGTCCTTCACAAAGTACCGTTAGTTCTTTATCTACATAATTTTGGTTATTCTCATTTGCATGTAAACCAATATGTTCATTTAAGATATGTAATCTTTCTTTCTTTTCTTGTTGCGATACATTATCTTCCATCTTCGCAGCTGGTGTCCCAACACGAGGACTATAAACAAAGGAATAAGCTAAATCATATTTACAATAATCTACTAAGTCTAATGTTTCTTTAAATTGTGCATCTGTTTCTCCTGGGAAACCTACAATTAAATCTGTTGTAAACGTAATCTCAGGAATACGGTTTTTCATATCATCAAATAATTCTTTATAACGTTCAACTGTATATCCTCTATTCATTCTTTTTAGAATCTCATTTGAACCACTTTGTACTGGTAAATGAAGAGATTTCATAATATTAGGATATTTCTTCATTGCTTCAATTGTCGTTACACTATAGTCTCTAGGATGAGATGTATAGAAACGAATTCTTTCTACACCTGTTTCAGCACAAGCTTCTAATAAGTCTGTAAAACCATCTTTTTCACCTAGATCTTTGCCATAAGCATTTACATTTTGCCCAAGTAAGATTACTTCTTTACCACCACTATTCTTAAAATCAATTACTTCTTTTAAGATATCTTCTTTTAATCTACTTCTTTCTCTACCTCTTGTATAAGGCACAATACAATATGTACAGAATTTATTACATCCATACATAATATTGACATAAGCTTTATAAGATTTTGTACGTTCTACTGGTAAGCCTTCTACGACACTTCCTGGTATTTCTTCAATTTCAAATACTCTTTCTCTATGTGTAATGACTTGTTCTAAAAGATATGGTAGTCTTTCTAGATTATGCGTACCAAATACTAAATCTACTTGTGGATATTTTGTTTTAATTTCTTGTACAACACTATCTTCTTGTGCCATACATCCACATACTGCAATAATCTTATCTGTATTTAATGTTTGATGTTTAATATGACCAATTTCTCCTAATACATGATCTTCTGCAGCTTTTCTTACAGCACAAGTATTAAAGAAAATGACATCAGCACTAGTTTCACTATCACTTGGTGTAAATCCCATATCTAATAAGATACCCGTAATTGTTTCACTATCACGAACATTTGCTTGGCAACCATAAGTCCGAATAAAAAATGATCTACCTTTTCCAATTCCTTGATATTTCTCATCAAGATTATAACTTTTACGTATAATACGACCTGTTAAGCCATTATTTTTTTTATTTTCTTCCATAATATCTCCTTGAGTCCTGAAATATTATACAAAAAGTGTAACGAAAACAACACATGCAAATTAAAAAAACTCTATAACTTTTACATTATAGAGTCTTTTTTTGATTATTTCTCACTAATTGCGGATACAGGGCAAGTACCGATGCAGCTATGGCAATCAATACATGTTCCTTCATCACATTGTGATTTGCCTTCATCATCAAGAGAAAGAGCTGTTACTGGGCATACACCTACACAAGCTCCACATCCGATGCAGACATCCTTATCAACTGTAACTGGCATGTTATGTTCTCCTCCTATAGAAGATTATAGCATGATTACAATTTTCTTCAATCTCATGAAATTGAAGCTTATGTGATTTTTTTATTCAGCTTTGCTAGCTTCAGCAGCGTTTCTACCAGCTAAACGTCCACTAGTTAAAGCCCAACCTTGAGCACATCCACCATATGTGACATAAGCTTTATTTGATTCATTTAATACACCTAATGAATCATTACCTACTACATATACGTTTTCTACAGATGTACCATCTTCTTTAACAAGGTTGATATTTGTATCTACTTCTACACCACCTGTTGTAGAGTAAACATAAGCTGCACCTTTAATCGCAATGACTTTACCATCACTCTTACCATGAACATCGCTAATCTTAATATCAACACCTAATTTATCACTTAAATCAGATAAAGAATCCGCGATAACAACATCATTCCACTTTTCACCAAGAGCTAATACATCATCAAAGTTTTCAATTGGTGTATTTACTTCTACACTTCCACCTTGGCTTAAGAAACCATTAGGATTAGATACGAAGTTTTCAATACCATTTTCTTTAATAGAATTGTATTCATCCTCATTGATTAATACATAATAGTTACTACCAGCTTCCCAAGCATTAAAGTCAATGCCAAGACCATTGTAGTTAGCATCAAATAGTTCACCATTAGAATCAATGATTGTATAAGTTGTATCTGTTACAAGAGAAGTTAATAATGCTTTATCATCTGCAGATACGCTTGAATCTCTAATAATTGTATCTAGAGCTGCGATATGATCTTCAACTGCAACATCTGGGTTATATAAGTTTCCACCTAATTCTAGTGATTCCTTAATTGCGAAACCATCACATTGTGTCATTGCTTTTGTATGCCATGTATAACCTGTATATTTCTTTGTCATTTCGCTATTACCGATATAACCACCAGTAGCTAAAATTACTGACTTACCATAGATTTCATATGTTGTACCATCGTAGTATTCAGCTTCTACGCCTACTACCTTATCGCCATCCATAATTAAATCTGTAGCTTTTAATTCAGTCATGTAATCATTCTTTTCATTCATTTCTTTCGCTTTATTTAAAGAATTTACATAAGCTAAATCTTTAGATGTTCCTGTAGAATCAGAATAGAATGTCCATAATTTCCATCCATGAGAATCATAGAAAGATAACATAGTTGGCATTGTTAAGGCAAAATCCCAATTTGTTGTTAACCAATCTAATGTTTCACCAGATTCATCAATCATTAATTGAACGATTTCTTCTTTTGCATCACCATCTGTATATTCCATCCAAGCATCTAATAGTTCTTTTTCATCAACGAATTTCTCACCATTATTTGCTTCAACTAGACTTTTAGGGTTAACTGCTAATGGGCCAGCAGTATGTGTACCATTACCACCAACTTTACCAGCAGCTTCCAAACCAAATACAGTAGCGCCATTTTCAGCAGCGGATAAATAAGCAGCTGTTCCACCACTTCCTAAACCTACAACAATAACGTCATAATCTTCTAACTTAACTGTATCTGTTTTCTTTTCAACAGGTGTATACCAAGAGCTAGAATCGCCACCATTTTCATCAATAATGTTTGCGATAATATTTTTTGCAGCATTACTAGAAATCGTTGCACCAGTAATGGAATCAACAGCTAAAGATTGAGATTCAATAATTCTAGGATAAAGTAATTCTTCTACTGTTTGATAAACTGATGAATATTCATCATCGTTATATTGTGTAGCAGAACCAGCACATACAGTTTCTATATTAGTAATCTTGTTGTCACTAAATGTAACAGATAATTCCATTTCATTCATGACACCATAAGATGCACCTTTTCCTGTATAAGTTCCATCCGCAACTTTTGCGTCTTCACTACTTGCACTAGAATCTAAACTAGCTTGTATTAAAGCATCATTTACTGCAGTTTGAATTGCCTTTGTTGTGATAGTTGCACCAGATACACCATCAATTTCTGTAGATTGTTTTTCAATAATCTCATTTACAATGTCATCTTTCGCAGCTTGTCCAATAGACTCTGTTTCATTGCTTACATCTGCTTCGATAGATTTGATGGATGTTTCATCAACTGTAACTTTAACTGTTACTTCACCCATACCTTGAGCACTTGCTTCGTAAGTGCCTGCCTTATAAATGGCATTTTCGTTACTAGAACTCTCGTTTGATGAACAAGCAATTAGACTTGTAGCCATAAACAAAGAAGTTACTAGCATTAGTAATTTTTTCATTTATTTTCTCCTTTTCGCGTGATGCTTATTATAAAGCATGTTTACACATATTCACTAGGCAATAAAAGTTCATATTCTTTGATAAATTCTTTGTCCATTAAAAAAGAGAGTGTTTCCACTCCCTTACATGTACGGTCTTTCTTGTATTCTTTGAATAGAGATAGCACGATTTGTCTTATCATCAATATCAATGATTACACCACATAGCATTGCTTCATTTTCTGATGGTGTAAATCTTGTATTTTGCTTATAAACGTTATGTGCAATGATTTCTTCTGTATCTCTACCTAAAATACTATCATATGGTCCACACATTCCCACATCTGTAATAAAGGCACAGCCATGATAGATTTTCTCATCTGCTGTTTGAATATGTGTATGTGTACCGACTATTGCAACACATTTTTCGCAAAACATGCGTAAGAATAACTCTTTTTCACTAGTCGCTTCGGCATGTAAATCCACAAATATCATATCCGCATGAATTTTATCTAGTAATCGATTCATGGTAACAATTGGTTCATCGGTAGAACAATCCATGAATACAGATCCTAATATATTCACTACAGCAATTTTCTTACCCTGATATTCTTTTACACAAACTGTTTTACCAATATCTAGTGGTTCTAAGTTTGCTGGTCGAACTAAATCAGGACATTCATCTAGATGCAATTTGATTTCACCCTTAGAAAATGCATGATTACCAAGAGTGATTACATCTGCTCCAGCTAATTTTAAACTTTGATATATTTTTGTAGATATACCTTTACCATGTGCTGAGTTTTCCCCATTTACAATTACTAAATTAGGACTTGTTTCCTCAATCAATTGTGGTAATCTAGCTTCAACTTTTCTTCGCCCACTTTTGGCAACAACATCACCTAAGAATAATATTCTCATATATCTTTATTGTGCTAATTCTTGTACACGTACTTCACGAATGACAGTAACTTTGATTTGACCAGGATAAGTTAACTCATTTTCAATTCTTTCACGAATATCATGAGCAGTCTTCGTCATTGTCTCATCATTAATCTTTTCTGGTTGAACCATGACACGAATTTCTCTACCAGCTTGAATAGCGAATGCTTTTTCTACACCATCAAAACTTGTCGCAATCTTTTCTAGATTTTCAAGTCTTTCAATGTAGTTTTCCATAGATTCATATCTTGCACCAGGTCTAGCAGCACTTAATGTATCTGCAGCACAAACTAGAACAGAAATAATATCTGTCGCTTCAGTATCACCATGATGTGATTCAATTGCATTTACCACAATAGAGTTTTCACCATATTTTTTAGCAAGTTTTGCACCAAGTTCAACGTGGCTTCCTTCTTGTTCAAAGTCAACTGCTTTACCAATATCATGTAATAAACCAGCACGTTTTGCTAGACTTTGATTTAAGCCAAGTTCAGCAGCCATAATACCAGTAAATGTCGCAACTTCTACAGAATGTTCAAGACAGTTTTGACCATAGCTATAACGATATCTTAATCGTCCAATTAGCTTAACTAATTCTCTATTCATTCTGCCAATACCAAGTTTAAATACAGCTTCATCACCATATTTAGCAATAGATTCATCTAATTCACTCTTAACTTTATTGACAACTTCTTCAATTCTACTTGGTTGAATACGGCCATCTTTCATTAAGATTTCTAGAGATTGTCTTGCAACTTCTCTACGAATTGGATCAAAACAAGAAACGGTAATGACATCTGGTGTATCATCGATAATTAAATCAACACCTGTAGCTTGTTCGATTGCTTTGATGTTACGACCTTCTCTACCAATAATTCTACCTTTCATATCCTCATTAGGAAGAGTCACAACAGATACTGTTCTTTCTAATACTTCATCTTGAGAATATCTTTGAATTGCATTTGCGATAATGTTTTTTGCATTATCCGCTGCTTTTTCTTGAGCAATTTCATCTTGTTCATGAAGATATGCAGAAATTTCTTTCTCACATTTCTTTTCTACAGCATCCATTAGTTCTTTACGAGCATCTTCTTGTGACATGTTCGCTACTTTTTCAAGAACTTCAATTTGGCTATCAATTTTACTTTGTAGCTCTTCTTCCATTTTGCCGAGATTTGCTAGTTTATCCTCTGTGAGCTTCTTTTGCTCCTCGAGTTTCTTTTCTTTTTCATGTAGATTTTCTTCGCGGAATCCAATATTGTCTTCTCTTCTTTGAAGTTTCATTTCTGTTTGCTGAATCTTATTTCTTTGATCTTTCAATTCTTTTTCAGCTTGTAACTTCATTTCATAGACTTGTTGTTTTCCGTCTAAATTCGCTTGGCGTTTTTCATTTTCAGCCTGCGATTTTGATTCTTCAAGAATAGATTTAGCTTCGACTCTTGCTCGATCCAAACCTGCTTTGCCAACGATAATCATTATGACTACGCCAACAACTATTCCAACAAACACAGCTAAAATGGCAATACCAATACTATCCATATTGATCTCCCTCCATTTTTACTATTATTTCTTTTGAGATTTTCTCTCCCAAGTATTATAACATTTCATATGTCTTTTCTCAAAATATAACCCCTTACATTTTTACGATAAAAATAAAAAAGATAAAAAGTAGTTTAAAAAAGTAGAATCATATGACTCTACTTTTACTTTTACTCACCGATTGTCAATGAAGATGTACCAAATAATTTTTCTTTGATTTGTGCTGTAATTTCTTCATCAATTTCAGGATGATTTTTCAAGAATTCTCTAACTGAAGCAGCACCTTGGCCAATCTTTTCTCCTTTATATGAGAACCAAGCCCCTGCTTTATCAATGATGTTATTTTCTACACCAAGAGTAACAACTTCATCGATATGAGAAATACCTTCTCCGAAAATAATACTTACTACAGCTGTTTTAAATGGTGGTGCAACCTTATTCTTTACCACTTTAATCTTTACGCTATTTCCATAAGCATCTTGTCCTGTTTTTAATGTTTCTGATTTACGAACATCTAATCTTACAGATGCATAGAATTTTAATGCTCTACCACCAGGAGTAGTTTCAGGATTACCAAACATGACACCAACTTTTTCACGTAATTGGTTAATGAAAATTGCTGTACAATTTGATCGATTCATGACACCAGCTAGTTTTCTCATTGCTTTAGACATTAAACGAGCTTGTAATCCTACTGAGGAATCACTCATTTCGCCATCTAATTCCGCTTGTGGTACAAGTGCCGCAACTGAGTCGACTACAACTAAATCAATCGCACCTGATTTAATTAATACTTCTGCAATTTCTAATGCTTGTTCCCCAGAATCTGGTTGTGAAAGAATTAATTCATCAATATCTACACCTAAATTTTTCGCATAAATTGGATCAATGGCATTTTCTGCATCAATAAATGCGCATCTTCCTCCTCTTTTTTGACATTCCGCAATTGCATGTAATGCTAGTGTTGTTTTACCAGAAGATTCTGGTCCATAGATTTCAATAATTCTTCCTTTAGGATAGCCGCCAATACCAAGTGCAGCATCTAATGCAATACTGCCACTAGGAATCGCATCAATTGAGACACTAGCTCTATCGCCAAGTCTCATAATACTACCCTTTCCATATTCTTTTTCGATTGTCTTTAATGCATCTGCTAATAATTGATCTTTCTTATTATCAGTCTCTTTATTTTTTTCCGTTGCCATACGCAATTTCTCCTTTCAATTATATATATACGCAGAAATTCTTAAATTCCCCTATTTACTTTCAAAAATATCACTCTTTAATTGATTGAAATAAGAAACTCCTGATGCCATGCTTACAAAAGCAGAGAACCAAAGCATAATTGTGGATACAGGTAAATTCCATAAAGCAAACGGTAAATTATTTAATAGAATAAGAGGAATCGTTACCATTTGTAATACTGTCTTTAATTTACCAAGTAATTGTGCGGAAACAACTTTACCATTACTAGCCGCAATCATACGACACCCATCTACGATAATATCTCTACAAATCATTAAAATTACTGGTACCACAGGAATAATTCCTCTAGAAACAAATAAGATAAACATTGTAGTCGTTAACATTTTATCTGCAATTGGATCTGCAAATTTACCAAATGTCGTTTGCATATTTTTACTTCTAGCAATATGACCATCTAGATAATCTGTAAAAGCAGCGATAACATAAATTGCTAAGCAAATTAAATTCACTACGGACAAATGTATTCCTTCAATACTAAATACATATGGTTCTATGCCTACTTGAGCATAAGGAAATATATATATTAGTACAACAACAGGCACTAATATAATTCTAAAAATTGTTAATCGATTTGGAAGATTCATAAATATCCTTCTTTCTATACCAGTATTTTACCAAAAATACCTAGTTTCAAGTATACCAGTTTGTAATAAAACAATGATGATAAATACAGAAATCACAAAAATAAGTCCTAATAGATTAATTACTCTACTTGTTTTCTCTTTTGCTAGAGAACTAATCCATTGATAAATGCATATTCCTAGTAAGCCACCAATAGTATTTCCTATAATATCTGTAATATCCGTAACCCCAACCCACAATATATATTGAAGCACTTCAAAAGTTGTACTTAAACCGATAATCATGAGTAACATCATCTTAAATGAAAAATGTTTTTGTTCCGAAAGAAATAGTCCTAGTGGAATAAACACAAATACATTTGCAAATATTTCTAAAGTGTCAATTTTACCATTAATAAAAATCGATCCTGCAAAAGGAATAAGATTGATATTATGATATCTTACTATGTTATTTAAAGATAATTGCCCTTTGAACAAAACCGTCCAAACTAAAATAAACAAATAAATTCCAAATAAACATAAAGATATATATTTTGCACTGAGTTTCTTTCTTCTTTTCATATTAAAAATAAATAAGGAGTGCCAAAGGCACTCCATGATTTTCACACTCTGTAAGCCATGTTCTGTCCTTCTAATGAAGTGGCAACCATTTATCTCTGCTAAGCAGCCTTTACTCCCTTCAATTTGTTCGTAAAGATTCTCCTACCAAATTTTGGATTTCTCGCTTGTGGGGTTTATCTCGTTCCACCTAGACTATTTCTAGCTAGCTTCGTCACTGTGACACCTTAAGGGCTTCCACCATAGATTTCTCCTTAGGTTTTAGCTCCGCCGTCAGTTTTACCTGCCTTGTCTTATTGATTCAACAAGCACAAACACTACCGTCATCGCAGACGGTGCGAGCATGGACTTTCCTCTAACATATTGCTATGCCAGCGATTGCCCGAATGCGTTAATCTTGATTTCTCTTTTTTTGTTCAAAAACTTCTTCTTCAAGTCTTGATAATCTTTTTAAGATATCAACACTACTTTGACCAACACTTGCTGGCGTTGGATTTGCTTCTAGAGCTCTTGTACGACCTTCAACTTCAATCAGCTTTGCTCTCAAAGAAGCGTTTGTTCTTTCTAGTTCTGCTATCTTTTCATTTAATTCAGACGTAATTTCTTGATAAGTTTGATAGTCTTGGATAATTAAGTCTAAGAAGTTATCTACTTCTGTTGCGTTATATCCTTTGAAATCAATATTAAACTCTTTATCAAGAATCGTTTGAATATCTAGATTTACCTTCCCTGCCATACTTATCACGCTCCGTCTATTTATTATTACAGGAATACGTTTGAAAATCAACGGTCTCTTCCTTATTAATGTGAACAAATGTATAATAACTACGTGGTGACAAATCATGGTGAATTATCCAAACGGACATAAAAAAAGTAATACAGAAAAAGTATCCAATGCTGGTGGTAGAGGCATGGAACTCGAAAAAGAAATCAACCAAACTAACGCATATTATTTAGATGAGGATTCAGCAGTAATTTATAAAAAACCTACACCTGTTACGATTGTCAAAGTTGACTATCCAGCGCGTAACGCCGCAAAAATAACAGAAGCTTATTTTAAATTACCTAGTACAACAGATTATAACGGTATCTATAAAGGTAAATATATTGATTTTGAGGCAAAAGAATGCCAATCTTTGACATCTTTCCCACTCAAATCAATCCACGCCCATCAAATTAAGCATTTAGAAAATGTATGCAGGCATGGTGCGATAGCCTTTGTAATTATTCGATTTATCAAATACAATGAAACATATTATGTGGATGCAGAAACATTATTAGAATTTATTCGTACAGCAACTAGAAGTTCTATTCCATATAAGTGGTTTCAAGAAAACGGTTATTTAATTCCTTTTCATTACAATAAACCGGTGGATTATTTAAAAGTAGTAGACAGTTTATTCTTTAAGGAGTGATGTATATGGCAAATACAAATTATGACGAAACGCGTCAAGTTCAACATAAAAAGAAGAAAAAGAAAAAAAGAAAAGTAAATCGCTTAAATCTCTGGACATTAATTCTTGGCATTATTGTGATATGTGAATTAATTGTTGGTTTAACTGGAACAGTTATGCTAGCAAGTATGCTTAAAGATAAACAAGATTTAAATGTAGATGACTTCTTCTCCGCAGAAAGTAGTCATATCTATGATAAAGATGGAAACTTAATCGCTGACGTAGGTACAACGATTCGTGAAAATGTAACTTATGATGAATTATCTGAATCCTTAATTGATGCCTTCTTATCAGTAGAAGACTCTAGATTCTTTGAGCACGATGGATTTGATATGCCTCGTTTCATCAAATCAGCATTAACCAATGTTAAAAATATCTTAACGCATAACTCATCACGTCAAGGTGGTTCAACCTTTACGATGCAATTAGTTAAGTTAACCTATTTCCAAAATGATGAAGCAGGACTCACAACAACAAAAGATATCGAATATAAGGTGCAACAAATTTCTTTAGCTAGAGAATTAGAGAGTAAATCTAATAAAAAAGCAATCTTTGAAATGTATCTAAATAAGATGAACTTTGGTGGTTCTGGTAATATTAGAGGTATTGAAAAAGCTGCTCAATATTATTATGGAAAGCATGCAAGTGAATTAAATCTAGCAGAAAGTGCAATGCTTGCTGGTGTCATTAACTCACCTTATTATTACGATCCTCATAACTTCTTAGACTATGCAACAAATAGAAGAAATACTGTTCTATATCTAATGAAGCGTCATGGTTATATTACAGATAAAGAATATAAATTAGCTTGTAGTATTAAAGTAGAAGATACTTTAATCAATCCTACTACTGCAACTGGATCTACTTATGCTTATCAATCTTACATTGATACAGTTATTACTGAAGCTCAATCCTTAACTGGACAAGATCCACTAAGTGTAGCGATGGATATTTATACATATATGGATCCAGATGCCCAACAAGTAATGGATGATATCCAAGCTGGTAATAATGAAAATGTCATCTTCCCTGATGAATTAATGGAAGTTGGTATGATTGCGGAAAATAACCAAACTGGTGAAATTGTTGCGATTGGTGGTGGTAGAAACTATGGTCGTGGTGGATCAATGTTACTAAATCACGCTACCCAACAATACAAACAACCTGGTTCTAGTATTAAACCTGTTATCGATTATGCTTTAGCATTTGAATATCTAGGTTGGGCAACAAGTCACGTTGTAACAGATAGACCAATTAATTATGCCGGAACAGATGTAGTGATTAAGAATGCTAGTGGTAATTATGGTGGTCAAATGACATTACAATATGCAATTAGTATGTCGTTAAATACTCCAGCTATTCAAACCTTACAAGATGTGATTGAGACAGCTGGTTGGCAAACAGTCGTCGATTATATTCAAAGCTTAGGATTCTCTCAAGTTTCAGAAGATAACTTTGATATCGGATTTGCGATTGGTGGTTCAAACTTTACTTGTACACCAGAAGAATTAATGGCCGCAAATGCAGTTATTATGAATGGTGGTTACTACATTAAACCTCATACGATTTCTTCGATTACATTTAGAAGTGGCACACAAGAACCAATTACCCCTAACTACGAAAAGACTAAAGTATTAAGTGAAGAAGCTGCTTATTTAACTTCTGTCATGATGCAAAATGTAGTACCACAATATGTATTTACACAACTATTACAAAGAGATTATCCAGTATATGCAAAAACAGGTACAACAGACTGGGGAAGCGAAGGTTTACAATACAACATTCCTCAAGGAGCATCTAAAGATAAATGGATGGTATCTGAAACAAGTCAATATACGACAGCAGTTTGGATAGGTTACGAAAAAGGTGTTAAAGATGCGAATACTTACTTTGATACCACAAAACAAAATATGAATATACAAGGTAAGATATCAAATGAAATCCTATCTGTATTAAATGATGATATTAAACCTCAAGGTGTGCAGAAACCTGCAGGTGTAACAACAATCACACATATCTTAGGCACATTCCCTTATGCTTCACCTATTGAAGGAATGGATGCAGGATTAATTACTACAGGTTATATCAAAGCGGATAAAGCAACATTAGTTGATCCAGAATCAGCTGACGATGTAGATGACATTAAAGAATTCAATGTTGAATATAGTAGTGATGGTACTGTGAATCTTACATGGGGTACTTACCCTGATCCTGACAAATTACAAGTAGCAGATAGCACAATGGATATTAGCTTATATAATGGCGATACACTACTAGTAGAAGCATATGGTAATCGAATATTTGATTATAGTTGGATATTTGGACCAATACGTTATAAAGCTAGATTTAAGCAACATGGTGAAGTAAAAGCTGAAGTTTCAAGTGAATCAGAAAACTATTCAGATTATGTAAGCTTAGATCCTGATACCGATACAGAAGCTTGTGGCTTCTATGGCTATGAATCAGGACAAAGTCAATCTAACGAATTATGTTATACATTCCATACTCCTGCAGAAGAAAAGGAACCAGAAAAAGAGGAAGATAATACCCCTACTGCTACACCTACTACAGAAGATACAAGTGAACCTACTGCTACACCAGATGACTAAACAATCAAAAAGACTAGCGTTAGAATAACTCTAATACTAGTCTTTTCTTTTAGATATTTTATAGAAATGGAACCATATAAACAGATACATAATGAATGCCATTTTTCCATTCATAATCTTTTGTATGAACAACATAGGCATCTTTAATACGATTACTAAATTTATCTCTAAATATATCTAATGATTTATGCTCACGATAATTTCCGGATTTCACTTCAATTGGATTAATTTTCGCTCCGTTTGAAATGATAAAATCTATTTCATATAAGTGATTTGAAGTATTGCTTGCAAAGGTATAATAGAACAAATTATGACCTTTAGCGATTAACATTTGCGCAACTACACATTCATAGATATAACCTAAATTTGCATCTAAATTATCCGTCAATAATTTATTATAAATAATGTTATCTGTATAATTCTTATTCTTAAAAGCTAGTGTAACAAATAACCCTATATCCGACGTAAATAATTTATATCTAGTAATATCTTTCTCTAAATTCATACCAACACTAGGATTATTTGCGTGATAGGCAATATTTACAGTATATGAACTAAGTAAATCTGGCAATAATGCTCGTACCTGTTCTGTTTTTAATCCTAATCTTGCATTAGATAAAACATATCTAGAAGCGTTACCACTAAGACTAGCTGGTATAGAATCGTATATATCACCAGCCAAACCAAAATCATCTATCTTTGCAAAATCTTCTTCATACAAATCAATAATCTCTCTCTTTGTTTCATCAACTAATTGCAGATTATTTTCTTGTAAGTAAGTTTCAACTGCTTGTGGCATTCCCCCAACAAGCATATACAATCTAAAGATACGCATTAAATTTCTATGCATCGCATTTCCTGCAGGCTTTTTACTCTGTATTAATGTTTTTATTGTATCTGCGGTAACTTCATCCCCTATAGCCCATAAAAATTCTTCAAAGTCCATAGGATACATAGATATTTTATGTTCTTCACTTGGAATCAATATATCCTTTGTATTCTTTTTAATTGATAATAATGAACCAGTTTCAATATATTTATATCTCCCATCTGCTACAAGGTACTTAATTGCTTGTCTAGCTTGAGGAAATAATTGAACTTCATCAAAAATAATTACAGATTCATGAGGATATAATCTAACTCTTGTTAGCTGTTGTAATTGTAAGAAAAAGAAATCTAAATTATATGTATCTTCAAATAAATCTTTTATTTCTTTGCTAGTATGAGCAAAATCTATCAAAATATAAGATTTAAATTCTTTCTTAGCAAATTCTTCGACAATTGTTGATTTACCAACACGTCTTGCGCCTTTAACTAAAAGAGCATATTTATCACTACGTTTCTCTTTCCATTCTAGAATTTCATCATATATTTTTCTTTTAAATACTGTTTTTGCCATATATTTTCTATCCTTCTAATACAGTATAACTCAAATCCCCATTAAAATACATGTAAAATACCCTCGAATCCCCATTCGTTTTATACCAAACATCCCTCAAATCCCCATTCGTAGCATCATCAATATAAAAAATCAGGCACAATAGATTTTACCTTGTCTTCATGCCTGACTATTTAGAATATTGTTTTAGTGTGTACTTGTTCTTACCAAATTATATCCACCAACATTACATCCCTTGGCTTCATAAATCTTGTTACCCCATCGATCAAATACATTACCACATGTATCTGTTGTGAATGGTCCTCCATCATCCCATCCACTAGATTTCTTCGTTGAACTCTTCTTAGCTTCTGGTGTAGTAGTCGGTGCTACAGTAGGAGCTGTTGTTGGACTTGTTGTAGGAGCAACAGTTGGTGAAGCTGTTGGAGCACTAGTAGGACTATATGTTGGCGTAGGTTCTGGTTCTACAACTTTAAATTCATGATACGCTTCTTTGTTATCGTCAAAAACAAAAGTTACCATATGTGTTCCTACTTTTAATTCTTCTAATACAGAGCTACTTAATTGAACAGTTTTGTTTTCTTGATCAATTGTATATTTTGAAGCGTCTATTTCATAACCATCTACTTTTATTTTTGTTACTGTTCCTTTGTCATAGCTTAACTGTAGTGCATTCAATGAGCCTTTTGTACATGTAGAATCTCCAGTAATCGCATAAACTTCTTCATTTACTTCAATAGGATTACTATCCATTGCTCTCATCCATGAAATCATGATTTCATGATTATGAACACGATTAAATGTATTACCCAAAAGCGTTAAAGCAATCTTTGCTTTAGAAATAGAGATATAAATCTTATCACCATATCCAGATGTTACGTTTGAACCAAATAATAGTTCGGCACCCACTTCACATAGTGCCATTTCATTTTCTTTTTTCGTTATCAATTGTGAAGTGGTATCATAACCTATCGCTGTTAATCCTGCTTTTAATACTACATCTAAATCATCTCTTGCCATTAAGCGATATACTTCTAGTAGATCATCATATGTTTTAACTTCTATTTCATATTTTTTTCCAATATCTTTAGATGTAAATCTATCATATATTTCTTTATAAACTGCCGAATTAGTAACTTTGACTACAGTTCCTGTTCCAGAACCAGGTTCAGGTACCATTGCTTTAATTTGATCTTGCCAATTTTCAGGTAAGTCTTTACCTGTATTCGCTCGTGTTTGTTCTTCTACCATATCGTAGAAAAATAACATAACGAGTAATGGTTGGAATGATTCATTTGCTTTTGCAGTAGACATAAATGTCGCTACATTTTCTGAGCTTTCGCCTTTTAAGAGTTTCGCAATTTCCATCATCGCTTCTTGATATTTTTCGGCATATGTCGCTCTATCTTTAAAAACCGTATTACTTAAAATATTTACACGATCTTCTAAAAATGCTTTAAGTGTTGTTGGCGTTGTAATTTCTGATGATGTATCTTTTGTGATAATATAACTTCCATCATTTACTTCTAATGTCATTGGAGTAAAGTTGTCTGGATCTTGTAATGAATTTTCAGCTGTATAAACATCATAAATATATTCATTCATCTGCTTTAGTAATGGTAACATCTTAGCCTTAGTGTCCCCGTTATGTACATCTAATTCAATGTTTTCACCATATCTTTCAAATCCCCATGTAGATAAAGGCATCATTGTGGACATATCATAATCTGAATAGTAATTATGAATATTATGATATTTTTCAGCACTTGGGTTAAGATCACTTGTCGCTGTAAGTGGTGTACCAAACGTATAAGTAAAAATATTTTCTTTACTAACATCTAGTCCTAAATAGCTATTAGAATCATCATCTAATGCTGCACCAATAACATTCGCAACACCTGCTCCTCTACTATATCCTGATACCCAAACTTTAACTGTTTTTCCATCAAAGATATCACTTCTAGAAGAAACATATTCTTTTGCATAATTTAAGCAAATGTTTCTTGCACGTTCAAAGCCAGCATGTAACCCACTACTACCGATATTGAAGTTATCTCCCCATTCTACTTCATATCCTGCACTTCTTGGCACAATAGCGAGTAATACTGTATCCCCTAATTGTTTATACGCTACGGCTACTGCAAAAGTATCTTGTGTTGGTTTAATCTTATAATCATCATTTACTGCGATATCTTGAAATCCTACTTTTGTTAAAAATTGTGTAAGATTTTGACTCTTTTCAGAATAATCTACATCTTTCGCACTAATAGAAGTTTCTGCTAAAACTAAAGATAATATTGCAAGATGAATATCCGCATTGTAAGAAGATTGATCAAAAAAGCTATCAGAATAAATAAATGAATCATATAAAGTATGATTATATTGGTTTGGTGAATGACCATATGTTCCTGTTACATAAGTTACTTCATCGGCATGAATGAAACTAGTTTGACTAATTAATAGACCAACCACAAAAACGAGTAAGCAACATTTCTTTAATCTATTCTTTATTCTCTGATATCTTTTTTCCATCATCTTTCCCTCTCAATTTATCTCACTTATTTTATCATCATAATGAAAAAAACTTATACCTAAATGACTAGATACAAGTTTATTTTTCTTTATATTCTTTACAAATTGATGTAAATGGGCATTTATCGCATTTTGGATTTCTAGAATGGCACAAATATCTTCCAAAGAAAATCAATTGATGATGTGATTTAATCCATCTTTCTCTTGGTATTTTTCTTTTTAATTTTCTTTCTACATCAAATAATGAATCATCTTTTTTCGCTAATCCTAATCGTTTTGATACGCGATTTACATGTGTATCCACCGCAAGAGAAGGAATACCATAACATTCACTCAATATGACATTTGCACATTTTCTACCAACACCAGGTAAAGTTGTTAATTCTTTCATTGTATTAGGCACTACACCATCATATTTTGTGATTAATTCTTTTGCCATTCCTTGAATCGCTTTTGCTTTATTTCGATATAAACCTAGAGAACAGATTTCTTTTTCAATATCTTTGATATCCCCATTAGCTAAATCTTTTGCAGTAGGATATTTTGCAAATAAAGATTTCGTTACTTTATTTACAGATACATCTGTTGTTTGTGCACTTAATATTACTGCCACAACCATTTCATAGTTATTTTTATGTTCAAGTTCACAACGTGCATCTGGAAATAACGCATCCAGTTTTTCTAATATTTCATTAGTCAACATATTTACCTGCTTCAATCATATCTAAAGTAACATTCTTTTCTTTCCAATGTTCTAAGATTCTATCAATATAGGCAAAGCTTAACTTTTGATAAGCACTAGCAGAACGTAATGCATATATAATCATTTGACGATCATATGTACGATTCCATTCATTGATTTTTTCCATTTCATTTTGAGATAATGGTCTAGCAAATTCTGTTTCGAATACATCAAATAAAGGACTATCCATCACCCTAATTTCTCTAGCAATATCCACATCAAATAAGCCATTTAAAGAAAAAGATACTTTATCTCCTTGCGCTTGGATATCTAAATATTTTTTAGCACATAATCCACCTAAAACAACATCTAAATCATTCTTAGATAACTTTGTTTTTTCACACAATAAATCAGAAGTAATCATGATATGATGCTCATTCAAAAAATCTATCACTAATACCGTAATTAAATCTGTATGCGATAAATTTAATAATTCCATATTATCTAATAACCAATCTCTATGATTTACATATTTTTGTTCATACCATTTCATAACTACCTCACTTGTGTTCTTTAACATCATTGTCATTTTTCTACTAACAATGTTAAAATTTAGAATATGTTAAAGAAACTTTTATTTACATTCTTAGTACTACTCGTACTTTATAGTGGAATTGTCGTTGGCTATGCTGCATTTGAACCAACAACTTTAGATGCGACGATGTCAAATCTATCGCCTTATGACATCATTGATTACGCTTCTGTGCATGATTATACACTAAGTGATCAAACTGGTGATATACACTACTATTTCTTCTGTTCTCCAGAAGAAAATGATTGTATCTATATGCAAAATACAGTCTTAAAAACAATTCAAACGGAAGAAAAAATTGATTTATCTTCTATTCTAGAATATGTAGATATAACAGATTTAATTCAAAATCTAGAAATTAATACATTAAAAACAGAATGGTCTATCAATAGCTTTCCTGCATTTGTTGCATGTCACGTAGAAAATGATTCTATCGTTATTGATCAAGCAATTTCTTCTTCGACAACTTCACCTTTAACAAAAGATGAAATCAAGATTTGGTTATCTCAAAGCGGTATCATCCAAAATAGCTTTGTTGAAACACCTAAGCCTTAACGTCTTCGTAATGTTCAATAGGTAAATCAGACCACAAATTTTCTAAACGATATTGGTTTCTTGCGTCTTCAGTAAAGATATGTACAACAACTGTATATAAATCTACTAAGATCCAAGAACTTTTATTATCGCCTTCACGTGTTCTAACTTCATATCCTTCTTTTCTAGCAGCTTCAATTAAATCATCTGCTAAAGATGTCGCATGACGTACATTCTTCGCTGTTGCGATAACATAATAATCTGAGAATGGACTTGTTTCTCGCATATCTATCGCAATGATATTTTCTGCTAGCTTTTCTGATAATTTCTTTTCTGTAAATTCTAATAATTCGTTCATAATTTTTCCTTTTTATTTTTGTACGATTTTATCCTTCTTTTTTTCTGTATTCTTCACTTTCTTTTATACATAAAGCAAAACCTTTTTTTAGATTTTCTTTACTTAAATTAATTTCTTTAGAAGAATCATATCCTCTAGTTGGTTCACATTTATCCGCGATATATAAGATTTTGGCATAATCACTTTTTCCTGTTCCAAGTGTATGATGCCATATTGCATTCAATATCTTTTGATTTGTTAAACCCATTTCTTTTTTTAAGAAGAAAACAGCTGTTTCACTATGCCATACTTTAGGACTCATTGATGTAATTTTAGGTTCATAGATATCCAGTATAGCTTTACCCCATTCATCACTTTTATTTTTAGTAATGTCATGTAATAAACCCATTGTTTTTGCAATATATAAATCTAAATGATGACTTTTTGCTAAATCAATACAGACATCACTTACGGCTAAAGAATGTTCAAATCTTCTTGTCTTACAATGATATTCAATTGCTTGTACAAAATAATATCCCTGTAAAATTAATTCTTTTTTTATTCCTCTAGCCGCTAAATAATACGATCCATGTCGTATATCTTCTTCATTTGTATTTGAAGCATTTAGATAAAACACTTCATCACTTGGTTTAATACAAAAATCTACCTTTAATTTACGATATGGTTTTATTACCTTTTTAAGTAACTTCTTTCTTTCTAAAGTAGATAAACTTCCTTCATCATTTATTTCAAAAACAACATAGTTTAAATGTTCATTTCTTAACCAATGTAGAGCTTCTTCTAATTCCACTTCAGATATAGGATCAAAAGTACCCTTAAATACACCTATTTTTCTCATGGTAAAATAATTTTAGGTTCTTTTGCTTTACGATATAAAACAACAATTCTACCTATTTTTTGTACAACTTCACTCTTTGTGTTCATTGCTAAGTCAAAAATAATTTCGTCTGTATCTTCACTTACTGTTTTTAATAATTTTACTTTTACTAATTCATGTGTTCTTAATGCATCATCTACAGTTTGAATTAAATTATCACTTAAGCCATCTTTACCAATTTGAAATAAAGCTGGTTCTGTTTGTGCTAAAGAACGTAAATAACTTTTTTGTTTACTTGTTAACATTAAAACACCGCCTTTCTATATGTTACATTTACACCACTAGGCACTGTAACTTCTATTGTTTTGACATCTCCTTTTACACTTATCCATCCTAATCCATCAATGACAATATCTTCTTTTGGATAAGATTTAGAGACGACTTGTTTCTTAAATTCCTTTTTACTAGGTACTGGAGATAACTCATGATCTCCATAATGTTTCTCCCATAATTCATTAGCACGTTGTACTTTAGAACGATGAGGTTCTTTCATATGTTCCCCAAGATAAAATACAACAGATGCTTTAGAAACATGTAAGAAATCAATACGAGCAAGTCCCCCTATCGCAAAACTTTGATCTTCATGAATTTGATAAATCATTGGTTTTACTTCTTTTGTTGGTAGAATCTCTTTTAAATCTTTTTCTTCTACCTTCATTAACATACTATGTTCCATTTCAAAACCTGGTGTATCAATCCAAGTAATACCATCTTTCTCGATTTTATTTAATGCAAGTGTAGTACCAGGATAACGACTACTTGTTAGTAAATCTTCACCTAATAATGCATTTAATAAGGTACTTTTACCAGCATTTGCTTTACCAATAACGATTACATTGCGTTTATTGTAAAACCTATGAATACTTTCTAAAACTGCTTCTTTTCCTTCTTGTGATTTCATCGAAGTAAATACAAGTTCTTTTATTTTGATTTGGTATTCTTTTAATCTCGTAAAAATAAATTGGGCAATCTTTTGGTTACTAACAGATTTTGGTAATAAATCTCTTTTTGTAGCGACCAAGATAATATCTCTATTTTCTAATTTCTTTGCTAAACCTGATATCATACTAGATTCAAAATCAAATAAATCTACTACCCATACGATTAAGCCTTCTGTTTTTTCAATTTCATTCATGACTTGACTTGGATCAATCCCTTCACGCATAGATACGGTTAAATCCCCATAATGAATGAGCCTAAAACATCTTTGACAATAACTTGCGTCTAATTTAGGAGAATATCCTAACTCATCTTTATGTTCATTTTGTAATATTGCTCCACATCCTAAACACTTTGTCATGCGTCCTCCTCATCAAATAAAGATATTTTTTCTACATCTTCATGTACTACTTCGTCTTCCGTAGCATTTGCTGGTTTATCAACAATACGACATTCATCAATACCCTTTTGTTTATACCAATTTCCTTTTAGTTCAATAGGACTCGCAAATAAGGAATCTGTCGCTTTTAATGGAATATCGCTAGCTTTTAAATCCACTTCATTTTGACCATCAAAGAAATGTAATGTATCAAAGGAAGAAATTGTTGATGTATAGATAATTTCTTGTGGATTTGATTTTACTTTCTTAGCAATTAAGCTGCCTTTTACCGGTCTATTTCCTTCTTGAATATCAGCTAGTTTTACTCGTTTCATTGCACCAGATTTTGTTAAGAATAATAATGCACTTGTATCACTACTAATTGCACATCCTGAAGCTAAACTATCGCCTTTTGCTAGATTTAATCCCTTAACACCTTTACTCTTTACGCCAGTTGATGGAATATCACTTAGAGCGTATCTTGCCGCATAACCATCTTTTGATACAAGAACAACATCTTGCCCTTCATAACCAACAAAGGCGCCACTTAGTTCACTATTACTACCAATATTCATTGCAGGCATTACTCTAGAATTTCTTTGTACTGCCCACTCTTTTACTGGTGTCTTCTTAATTTGTCCATTTGTAGAAATCGTTAGAATCCATGCATATGTATCAAAACGATTCACAAGAATAACATTTTTAATCTTGTCATCACCATCAATACGAATGACTTTATTTAAATGCATTCCCATGTCTTTCCATTTCGCTTCTTCAATTTGCCAAACTGGTAAGAATGCATAATTTCCTTTTGAAGTAAATAACAGTAATGTATCTAACGTATCACAAGAAATAGATCCAATTAACTCATCGCCTTCTTTTTTACCTGTTACTGTTCCTTCACTAGCAGTATAAGAACGCATTGATACTCGTTTTACATATCCATCTCTACTCACTGTCACAACTACTTTTTCACTTTGAATCATGCTTGTTTTATCAATTACAATTTCAGAGATTTGATCTTCTATCTTCGTACGACGCTCATCACCATAAGCTTCTTTTACACTTCTTAATTCTTTTACAATGACAGATTTTAAAACATTTACATTTTCAATAATAGATTTCGTTTCTTCAATTTGATTAACAAGTTCTGCAAATTCTTCACGTAAATCCATAATATCTGTATTTGATAAACGATATAGTCTTAAAGAAACAATCGCTTCAGCTTGAATTTCATCAAAGCCAAATTTCTCGCTGATTCTCTTCTTCGCATCACCTTTATCTTTAGATGCACGAATCTCTGCAATAATCTCATCTAAAATCGATACTGCCTTCATTAATCCTTCAATGATATGGCATCTCGCTTCCATACGATTTAATTCATAACGACTTCTTCTGAGAACTACATCTTTTCTAAAATCAATAAAGGCATCAAGTAGTCCTAATAAACCTACTTGAACTGGTCTTCTATCAATAATCGCTACATTGTTATAGTTGTAGTAAATTTGCAAATCCGTATTTTTAAAGAAGTAATTTAGGATTAATTCTACATTCGCATCTTTTCTAACATCGATTACAATTCTTAAACCATTACGATCTGATTCATCACGAACATCTAAGATTCCATCAATATCTTTCGCTAAACGAATTTCATCCATTTGTTTAACGAGTTCACTCTTAATGACTTCATATGGAATCTCTGTCACTAAAATTTGTTTACATGTTTTGGCGTCTACAATTTCTGTTTTCGCACGTACAACAATACGTCCTTTACCTGTAGTAAATGCATCTTTTATCCCTTGTTTACCTTGAACAATCGCTCCCGTTGGAAAGTCAGGACCAGGTAAATATTGCATAACTTCATCTAAAGAACATTCTGGATTTTGTAAACGATAAATGGTCGCATCAATTACTTCTCTCATATTATGAGGAGGCATGTTTGTCGCATAACCTGCCGCAATACCTGTAGCACCATTTACTAACATTACAGGAAATGGTACTGGTAATACTGTTGGTTCATTTTCGGTATCATCAAAGTTTGGTGTCATTTCAACAGTATCTTTATCCAAATCATCTTCCATGACTTGCGTAACTTTTGCTAAACGAACTTCGGTATAACGCATCGCAGCTGCCGGGTCATCATCAATAGAACCGTTATTACCATGCATATCGATTAATGGTAAACGAACCTTCCAATCTTGACTCATTCTGACCATTGCATCATATACAGATGTATCACCATGAGGGTGATAATTACCAATAACTAAACCGACAGTTTTGGCACTCTTACGATATGGATGATCCCAAGTATTTCCATCATGATACATTGCGTACAAAATACGTCTTTGTACGGGTTTTAAACCATCTCTAGCATCTGGTAAAGCTCTTTCTTGAATAATATATTTGGCATATCTACCAAAACGATCACTCATGATATCTTCAAGAAGAGCTGGAATATATTTAGTTGTATCTACAATTTCTTTTTTCTTTGCCATTACTCGCCCACCTTAAAGCTATCTTCTAATGTAAATTGAATGTTGTTTTCAATCCATTTTCTTCTTAATTCTGCTTTATCTCCCATTAATGTAGATACTCTTCTTTCAGCTAATACACCATCATCAATACCTACTTTAATTAATGTTCTTGTCTCAGGATCCATGGTTGTTTCCCAAAGTTGTGAAGCATTCATTTCACCTAATCCTTTATATCTCTGTACTTCTGCTTTACCAAATTTCTTTTTTAAGTCTTCTAATTCTTCATCAGTATAGCAATATTCAGATTGTTTGCCTTTCGTCACCTTATATAGAGGTGGTAAAGCAATATAGACCATTCCTTGTTCTACTAAAGGACGCATATAACGATAGAAGAAAGTTAATAATAAGATTTGAATATGACTACCATCGTCGTCGGCATCGGTCATGATAATAATCTTGTTGTAGTTACTTTCTTTATAATCAAAATCAGCACCTACTCCTGCACCTAATGCATAAATTAATGTATTTAACTCCAAGTTCTTTTCAATATCACTCATTGTGCATTTTTCGGTATTTAATACTTTACCTCTTAAAGGAAGAATTGCTTGATAACGCGAATCTCTACCTTGTTTAGCACTACCACCGGCTGAATCACCTTCGACTAAGAATAATTCTTTAATAGAAGGATCCTTTGTTTGTGCTGGAGCAAGTTTACCAGAAAGTAATTTCTCTGTTTTACCTGCTTTCTTTCCTTTTCTCGCGTCTTCTCTAGCTTTACGTGCTGCTTCACGTGCTAAAGAAGCTTTCATCATCTTACGAACTAAATTATCACTTTGTTCCTTATTTTCTTCTAACCAATATGCCAGTTTGTCTGATACTACTGCATCAACTGCTTGTTTAGCTTGAGGAGTACCTAGTTTTCCTTTTGTTTGTCCTTCAAATTGTAATAATTCTTCGGGAACAGAAATCGATAGAATTGAAGTTAATCCTTCACGAACATCACTACCTTCTAAATTCTTATCTTTATCTTTTAATAAGCCATATTTTCTAGCATAGTCATTGACTGCTTTTGTGAATGCTGTTTTATAACCTATTTCATGAGTACCACCATCACCAGTACGAACTAAGTTAACAAAGCTATATGTATTTTCTTGATAATCATCTGTATATTGGAACGCTACTTCTACTTTAATTCCTAATGATTCACCAGAAAATAATACTGGTTGCATTAATACCGTACGATCTTCATGTAAATAATCTAAGAAAGAAATTAAACCATTATCATAACAGAATGTTTCCGATACTGGTGTTTTTCCTCTTTTATCCGTAACTGTTATTGCAATACCACTAAGTAAGAACGCTTCTTCACGTGCTCTTTCACATACCGTATCAAACTTAAATTCTGTTGTTGAAAAAATAGTAGGATCAGGTAAGAATGTTACTTTGGTACCACTCTTATTTGTACTACCTAGATTTTCTAACTTACCAATCTTTTTATCACCATGATCAAAACGCATTCTAACAAGTTTTCCATCATGGGCAACTTCTACTACAAGCCATTCACTTAAGGCATTAACAACTGAAGCACCTACACCATGTAAGCCACCAGCTGTTTTATAACCACCTTCACTTGTGAATTTACCACCTGAATGTAATATGGTAAAAATAACTTGTAAAGTATTCATTCCACTAGCATGCATCCCAATAGGCATACCACGTCCTTCATCTTGTACGGTACAACTACCATCTGCTTCTAATGTGATACTTATTTTTTTACCGAAGCCATTTAAAGCTTCGTCTATTGCATTATCAACGATTTCCCAAATTAAATGATGCAAACCACGGCTATCTGTAGAACCAATGTACATACCTGGTCTTTTTCTTACAGCTTCTAAGCCTTTTAATATTTGAATGCTATCATCTTCATATTTTTGTTTTACTGACATTGTTAACTCCATTTCAACCACATTATTATACTAGAACTAAGGGCTAGTACAAATTGATTTCCTAAGGAAGTTTATCATATTTTGTTCTCTATGATAAAATAACATTCGGAGGCAATTCATGAAAACTATCCTTGTTATTATTTTAAGTTATTTATTTGGTTCTATCCCTTGGGGTTTAGTCATTGGAAAAGTATTTTTTCATAAAGATATAAGAAAAGAAGGTTCTGGTAATATTGGTGGCACAAATGCAGGTAGAGTATTAGGTAAACCTGTTGGAATGACAGTTATCGTACTTGATGCATTAAAAGCTTTCTTTGCCATGCTTATCGCAAAAAATATTGCAAGTGATGCAATTATTTTTGCAGGACTAGCATGTTGTATTGGGCATTGTTTTCCAATATTTACAAAGTTTCAAGGTGGCAAAGCAGTTGCTACAACATATGGATTCTTTTTAGGAATCACAGTATTAATGAATCATCAGATTTTCTGGCAATTTATATTCCCTATTATTTGTTTCTTAATTGTTTTATATCTAACAAAAATGGTATCTGTTGCTAGTATTGCATCAATCCTTATTGAAGCTATTGCAAGTCTATTCTTTAATACAAATAAAATGATTCCTCTAGCAATCTTTATTCTTTGGATTTTAGTTACTTATAGACATAAAGCAAATATTGAACGCGTTAAAGCAGGAACAGAAAGTAAGATTAAATGGATGTAACTTATGGGTGAAATTAAAACATTTACATTATCCATTAAGCCTTTAAAACAAAGTCCTAGAAAAGTATATGTATACTTACCTAATGGCTATAACGAAAAAAGAAAAACAAAGTATGATGTTTTATATATGTTTGATGGACACAATTTATTTTTAGATAGTGTTGCGACTTATGGTAAATCTTGGGGCATAAAAGATTATTTAGATCGTGCAAATATCCCTCTAGTCGTTGTTGGTGTTGATTGTAATCATACTGGGAAAAAGAGATTAGATGAATATTGTCCATTACCTGTTCTAGAAGATAGTTGGATTCAACCAATCTATCCTCAAGGAGATATTACAGCTGATTGGTTTGTGAATACGCTTAAACCATATTGCGAAAAGAATTTTAACATCCATTCTGATAGAAAACATGTTGGTATTGGTGGATCAAGCATGGGTGGCTTAATGAGTCTATATTGTATTGCAAAATACAATGACATTTATAGTAAAGCTGCTTGTGTATCTCCTACAATGGATATTTGCTTAGATGAATTAATTAACTTAATCAATCAATCCGAGATAAATAAGAACACAAAAATATATATGGACTTTGGTTCTCAAGAAGTAAAACGAAAAGATAGATTCGCGTTCTGCATGGATGAATTATTACAAATTAATCATGCATTTAGTAATCATAATTGTTCTACTTATCCTAATGTAGTTGTAGGTGGCACACATAGTGAAGCTTCATGGGAAACTATCGTACCTATCTTTATTGAATACTTGTATGGTGCTTAGGCACCATTTTTATTTTGCACAAAAAAAGATTGCCACTTATATGACAACCTTTTTATTTTTATCCAATATGCTTTAAGAAAGCTTTATAAGCACGATATGCTTCAAAGACATCTCCCTTTGATACAACTTCACATGGAGCGTGCATATTTTGTACAGCAATACCTGCATCTACAACTTCCATATTTAAGTTTGCTAAGATATAGGCAATTGTTCCACCACCACCAACATCAACTTTACCAAGTTCACATGTTTGGAATGTAATATCCTCTTTTGCCATGGCAGCACGTACTTCCGCAATAAATTCTGGACTAGCATCATTTGAACCACTCTTACCTCTAGCACCTGTAAATTTATTGAACACAATACCTTTACCAAAATATGCAGCATTCTTTGGATCGTCAACATCAGAATAGTTAGGATCTACAGCACTAGACACATCACTTGATAACATCTTAGAACCTGTTAAAGCTTCGTTAAATTCAACAATAGATGTATTTCCATTCATTGCTAGCATCTTCGCAATTGTATTTTCAAAGAAACGAGATTGCATACCTGTTGCACCAACAGAACCAATTTCTTCTTTATCTACTAAGATACAGCAACATGTTCTTTCTGGTTTATCCATTTCCATAATGGCACGCATAGATGTATAAGCACATACTTTATCATCATGCCCATAGCCTAAAATCATTGAAGAATCTAAGCCATAATTTCTAGCAGCACCAGAAGGAACAACTTCAATTTCAGCAGAAATGAAGTCATCTTCCTCGATGTCGTATTTCTTCTTTAATAAATCTAATACATTTGCTTTAACTGCATCTTTTTCTTCTTTCTTAAGAGGAATAGAACCAACAAGTACATCTAGTTGTTCTCCTGTTACTACAGTCGAAGCAGGTTTCTTCATTTGTTCTGCAGCTAAATGAATTAATAAATCACTAATTCCTACTACTGGATCACTTTCGTCTTCACCAATTACTACATTTACTGTTGTACCATCTTTTTTACATACAACACCATGTAATGCCATTGGTCTAGCAACCCATTGATATTTCTTAATACCACCGTAATAGTGTGTATCCATTAAAGCTAAACCATCTTTTTCGTATAGAGGATGTTGTTTTAAGTCAAGTCTTGGTGAATCAATATGTGCACCTAAGATATTCATTCCTTCAGTAAGAGGTTTTTTACCGATAACAAACATACATACATTCTTATTTTTATTGACTGTATATACTTTATCTCCTGCTTTTAATTTTCCTTTTACTGTATCTAGTTTTTTAAATCCACTCGCTTCTAAAAGCTTTACCGATTCATTAACGAATTCTCTTTCTGTTTTTGTTTTGCTTAAAAAAGAGCGGTATTCTTCACAAAATACATCTAATTCTTTTAAGTCTTTCTTATTGTATTTTTCCCAAACTGTTTTCATTTTGATTTCCTTTCACTAGTTTCTTATTATAGCATCATCTACTATAAACTTCTTCACCATGAACAATTGTCATTAATACTTTTGTTTTTAATATATCCGAAACATCACACTTCGTTATATCTTTATCTAATACAACTAAATCCGCATCATATCCTACTTCTATCTTTCCTCTAGTATCTTCATGTCCTAATATTTTTGCGGCAGAATCCGTATAAGTAGATATCGCTTCATCAATTGTTAGACATTCATCTTGATTCATCTTGTCATTAGTTGTTAAAGATTTACGCGTTATTGCTAGATAGATTCCTTTTAATACATCAGGTGTTTCTACTGGAGCATCTGATCCATTTGCACATAATGTATTTTTGAATAATGTCTTATAAGGATAGCTTGTAGTTCTTAAGCTAGAATCAATTCTTTGATTTAACATACTTGCATCAGCGTCTATAAATAAAGATTGATAATAACAATTCAATTTCTTTTCTACGATTTCTTTAATTTGATCTTTTCTTAAGATTTGTGTATGTACTAGACCATAGCCTAATGGATTATTTTCTAATACTTCATCTTTATAGATTCGTAATGCTTGATCTACCGCTTTATCCCCTATCGCATGTGCGATAGTAGGCATATTATAGGTATTTGCTAAATGAATAATTTCTCTTAGCTCATCATCTTCATACATTAAATTTCCTACAGTATGTGTATCTAAATATGGTTTAGTTAATGCGGCAGTATGACCACCTAATGAACCATCTAATATCACTTTTAATGGCCCTATTTCAAAGAAGTCATCACCAACACCTGTTGTATAACCATCATCCAAGAAATTAGCTAAATCTTTCGCTTCATTAAATTCACATTGTTCTGTTACATGTACTGTTAATCTACCTTGATAAGATTCTTGTAAGAATACATCTAATGGATTTTCATAGTTTTCTGTTAAAGACACAAAATCATCTGAGCCAACACTTGTAATCCCATAACGATTTACTTCTTTCATTGCTAAAGATAAGTAATCTTTTAGTTCTGCATTTGTTGGTTTCTTTCTTGCAGAAAGAATCACTTCCATACCTCTTTCTTCAAATATTCCTGAATTAATATCAATCTTACCATTTTCATAAATCGCACTTTCTGTCACTTGTGCTAGTTCTATTGCCTTAGAATTTGCGACTAGAACATGACCACATGTACGAATTAAAACAATGGGAATATCTTTAGAGATTTCATCTAAAAAAGATTTTGTTGGTCCTAGTTGATTAGAATATTTTGTTTCGTTATATCCTCTAGCAACTAGCCATGTATTTTGATCTTGTGGTAATTTTCCTTTTAACGTTTGTGCGATATCTTCTAAACTTTGAGCATATTGTAAAGATACATTACTTAATGTATAACCTAAGTTTAATAAATGAAGATGGGTATCAATAAATCCTGGCAAAAGAAAAGCCCCATGTAAATCAATTACTTCATCTTGATCACTTATTTTTTCTAATATTTTTTCTGTTGTATTAATTTCTTGGATAATGCCATCTTCGATTAAAAGCGCATCATTTTCGTTTTGATATATATTTGCATGAATAATTGCTTTCATTACTCCACCTCACAAGGATAAATTATACCTGTTTTATGACGAATTTCTTCAATACAAGAAATAATATCAATTGATAATTGATGTGGTACTTTCTTTGATTCACTGTATCCCTGTTCAATATTTTCTACTAAATCTTCTATTTCACGAATAAATGGATTTTGATTTTCTTCAAATAAAACTTCTTCCTTTTTTTCTTTTCTATCTCTAAATACAACTTTATTGAGTAAAGAAGCACCATGAATTTCTAATATTCCTTTTTCCCCTGAAATAACACATGGATAAATGGAATCAGATGCCTTAGAATTCATCACAACTGCTGAAAAATCATCATAAGAAAATATAGCATTGGAAGAAATATCTGCACCAGTATCTAATAATTCTGCTGAAGCAGAGATTTTGTTTGGTTTACCAAACAAACTAACTACATCACTAATGCAATATACCCCTAAGTCCATGATTGCTCCATTACATAATTCTTTACGAAATGTTGTAGGATTCTTTCCTTCTAAATATGCATCATAACGACTAGAATATTTAGAAAAATCAAAGACTACATTATGTATCTTGCCCACACGATTAAGATTTTCTTTAATTACTTCTAAACCTAAAGAATATAAAGGCATAATTCCATCATGAACATAAACTTGATTTTCAATCGCTAAATCATAGATTTCTTTAGCCTCACTACTAGTAACCATAAATGGTTTTTCTGTTAATACATTAGTATGCGCTTCAATACATTTTTTTGTCATTTCATAATGCAATGCATTAGGTACTGCAAGATATACGACATCTACGAGTTTCTTTTCTAGCATTTCATCTAATGAATCGCATACTGTTTCAATGTTATATTTTTCTGCAAAACGAATTGCATTTTCTTTGTGACCACTTGTTACACAAGTTACAGATACTTTTTCCACTTCTTTTGCCCCAGCCATAAATGTATCTGATACAAAATTTGTTCCTACGACACCTATTTTCATTTTCTACTCCTTTAAATAAAGTGAATTTCTATATAATAAGATAACATATTTAAGATATAATCGACACATAGGAGATAGTTTATGAAAATATTAATTACTTGTTTTGATCCATTTGGAGATATGCCTGTTAACGCTTCTAGAGAAGTATTAGACAAAATTGATGAAACAAAATTTAACGCTGAAATCGTTAAGCTAGAAATTCCAACAATTCGTTATGAATCACTCAAAAAAGTTCAAGAAAAAATTGAAGAAGTACATCCTGATGTTGTTATTTCATTAGGACAAGCTGGTGGTAGAGAAGATATTACAGTTGAAAGAGTTGGCATCAATTGTGATGATTTCCGTATTCCTGATAATGGTGGTAACAAGCCTCAAGATGAAAAGAGCTATGAAGATGGTCCTGATGCTTATTTTTCTACTTTACCAATTAGAGATATGGTTAACGCAATGAATGCACAAAAGATTAAAGCATCTATTTCTAATACTGCAGGAACTTTTGTTTGTAATCACGTTTTATATGGTACAAGATACTATTTAGCACATCACTACCCTAATACAAAAAGTGGTTTCATCCATGTTCCTTTCTTAAAAGAACAAGGCGAACCACTAAATAAACCATATATGGAATTAAATGATATCGTTAAAGGAATCGAAATTGCGATAGAAACAATTATTTCTTCCAAATAATTTGTGTATCTTGGTATTGTTCTAATTCACCAATTGTATTGATAACATCCTTTTGATCGAAGGATGTTTTTTTCGATACAACAAACACCGAACTGCCATCTTTTCTATAGATAATTGCGATCACTGTACCTGTATATTCTTCTATTGGTTCTTCTAGGCCATAAATATACGCATCTTGAAATTCATCTTCAAGAAATTCTGCTTCATTTACATAACCAATATTAACTGGTAAACACAAATCAGGAATATGACTATGGAAACTACCATATGGTTGATCCACAATCACTTTTACTTCTTTTCCTAAATATTCTTGATGGAATAAATATTCCATTTGAATTAAATCGATAGAGTATTCGTCAGTTGTAGAAACGACCTTAAAGCCTAACTTTTCAAATTGTTCTTGATAAGTAGAAAAAACATGGATTGTTAAGGCATTACAACCGATGTGTTTTAGTTCTTTTTCAACAACAGATAATAAGATAAATTGATTTTTAATCGCACTTTCTTCATCTCTAGAAGCAATCATTAAAAGTTCATATGTAATATTGCTATAACAAATAACCGCATCTAAATCTTTTTCATATAGACCAATATAAGAGCTATTCTTTTTAATGTCTTTGATATAAGACTCAAAATGATCTCTTTTTTCTTTATCTACTTCAAAATTACACATTGAAATAAAAGATGCTCTAAATAAATTCTCAGCATCTAATATTTCCTTTTCATCTAATGTACGGATATCCATTAAAAGTCTAATTCCTTATCATATAAAGCAACAGCATCTTTAATTACAGTATCCATAATCTTTTGATCTACTTTCTTCACTTCTACTGTTACTCCTTTTGATTCGCTTTCCGCTACTTCTTTTAATGTATTTGCAAGTTCTTCACTAACTGTATCTGCTTCAACAAATAATGCATATTGCATCATAAAGCCTACTTGCATCGCTTTTAACCAAACACGATCTACTGCTTTAAGTTCACAACACTTTTCATATACAGCATTCACTAAAGCTGTAGGATAAACAGAAGGCTCTGAATATCTAACTTCTTGAGGAACATTAATTGTAACTTTCTTTTGTGTTTCACCATGATTTAAACGATTAACTAATGCTGTAGGTAAAACGATATTATCTGACATTGGATTCAATGCGATACCTTGTGTAGCATTATTTTTATCGTTCACAACCATGTCATAATCGTTTAAAGTACGAACAATATATTGAACCGTTTGTCCAGGTGCTACATTTAACTTTTGTGCTTCTTCTAAACTTGTAAATGCAGGGAAGAAAGACTTTCCATCTTTTGTGTTAATTAACACATATTTAATTTTTGTATCTGGAGAAAGTTTAACTCTCTCTGTTTTTCCATCAGTAACAGGAACAGGAGTACTAAAAATAACTGGTGTCAATAAATTTGCTTTCTTTAATTCTGCAAACATCTTTTGTTCATTTACTGGATTACGTTCATTTTTCAAAACAGTTAAAGCACTTTTTAATGCTTCATTATTAAGTTGTGGTTTGTTTTCTTGATTTGCCATAATTTCATACCTCATGAACCATTATAACTTATTCCTAGAATAATGCTAATACACAATACAATTCTCATTTTTGATCATTTATAACAAAAAAAATAAAATTTTTCGAAGAAATTTTGAGGATTTTCGATTTTTTTACTAATAAGTATATTAGG
>CAVIQY010000012.1:0-39315 GCA_963645035.1 bacterium
GTCTTCTAAGCATTCGCCATTTGTTTCAATAACTTTTTTATACCAGTAAAATGACTTTTTCTTATAACGATTATATGTACCATGTCCATAATCATCTGCGTCTACATAGATAAATCCATAACGTTTAGACATTTGTTTTGTACTTTCTGATACTAAATCAATACAAGCCCAAGAAGTATAACCCATTAGTTCCACACCATCTTCATGTATAGCATCATACATTGTCTTAAAATGTGCTTTGTAATAATCAATATGATAATCATCATTTACTGTATATGAACCATTACCATCTGGCACCAGTTCTTCTTTCGCACCTAAACCATTTTCTACAATAAATAATGGTTTACGATAACGATCATATAAATCTACTAATGAAATTCTTAAACCAATAGGATCTATTTGCCATCCCCAATCCGATGTTGGCAAATATGGATTCTTAATTGCGGTAATGGTATTTCCTGCAGTCACATCTAAGCCATCGGTATTTTTCGCAACGCAACTAGACATATAGTAAGAGAAAGAAATGAAATCCACAGGATACTTCTTCATAATTTCTAAATCATGTTCTTCCATCACAATATTTAAGCCATGATTTTTAAATCTAGCTAATAGATATGATGGATATTCCCCAAATACTTGCGTATCGCTATAACAATAAATCGAACGCATCTTTTGTTGCATTTCTAATACATCTTCTGGTCTACAACTATATGGATAATACGTTAGCTTTGTTAACATACATCCTACTTTTGCGTCAGGAATAATTTCATGACAGATTTTCGTTGCTAAAGCACTCGCAACAAATTGATGATGCATGGATTGGAAGATGACTTCTTCCCAATTCTTATCTTTGAAACGATCTTTAATTAAACCACCTGTTGTATAAGGATGACGAATCATACTATCTACTTCATTAAATGTTAGCCAATATTTTACTTTATCCTTATATCTTCTACAGATTGTTTCTACATATTTTGTAAAGAAACCAATTGTTTTACGGTTATACCAACAATTGTATTTTAAGCATAAATGTAGTGGTGGTTCATAATGTGACATTGTCACAAGTGGTTCAATCCCATACTTTTTACATTCATCAAAAACATCATCATAGAATTTTAATCCTTCTTCATTTGGTTCTTCATCATCCCCATTAGGATAAATTCTAGACCAAGCAATGGATAATCTAAATACCTTAAATCCCATTTCTGCCATTAAGGCAATATCTTCTTTATAGTGATGATAAAAGTCTGATCCATGTCTTTTTGGATAATTCACTTCATCTTCAGGATGAGCCATAGCATATTCTATATCTGCACTCGTAATATCATTATGAGCACTATAGTTTGTTACATCCGTGTCAAAATGTGCTCTAGCACAATCAGAAACGCTCCATCCTTTGCCACCTTCATTCCAACCACCTTCAAATTGGTTTGCAGCAGTAGCACCACCCCATAAAAATCCATCAGGAAATTTCATACATACTCCTTAATCTAGGTCTTCACCGTTTGATTCAATGACTTTCTTATACCAATCAAATGAATCTTTCTTACTTCTTTCTAATGTTCCTGTACCATCATTGAAACGATCAACATATACAAATCCATAACGTTTTCTCATTTCACCTGTACCAGCTGATACAACATCAATTGGTCCCCAATATAAATAACCCATAACATCTGCACCATCTTCAATAGCTTCACTTACTTGTACTAAATGATCACGAACATATTGTTTTCTAAATTCATCATGAATCTTTCCGTTTTCATCTCTATTTTCATCTAATCCAATACCATTTTCTACAATGAATAGTGGCAAATGATAACGATCACTTAATACATTTAATGTATAACGTAAACCTACTGGATCTACTGGCCAGCACCAAGGTTTTGGACTAACAGCCTTTAGATAAGGATTTGTTTTACCAATAATTCCACCTGTATCAAATGCATTTTCAACTTCAACAGAGAATGTACCAGAACGATAATAAGAGAAAGCGAAATAATCTACTGTATATTCTTTAATTAACGCTTCATCTTCTTTTGTATATTCTGGATGAAGTCCTTTTTCCCTCCATACACGTTTTACGTATCCTGGGATAATTCCTAAACAGAATGGATCACCAAAATAGAAGTTAGCCATTCTTTGCATGTTATATGCGCCTAATACATCTTCAGGATTACAAGAATATGGATATGTAGCTACACAAGAGCTTGTAAGCATACAACCAACATGGTTGTTAGGATCTACTTCGTGACCAATTTTTACTGTCCAAGCATTACCAATCAGTAAATTTACATATGCTTGCCATAATTCTTCATCACTTACAGCTAGTGGATCATTCTTATCAAATGGTTTTGTAGATAATACACCAGCAGAAACAACTGGTCTTCTATAGGCATTATTTACTTCATTAAATGTTAACCAATATTTTACTTTACCCTTATAACGATTAAATACTGTAGTTACATATCTCTTCCAGAATTCAATCATCTTAGGATTAATCCATCCACCATATTCTGTTAATAAATGAAGTGGTGTTTCATAGTGAGATAATGTAATCACTGGTTCCATTCCTAAACGATGCATTTCATCAAATAAATCATCATAGAACTTTAAACCTGCTTCATTTGGTTCTTCTTCATCCCCATTAGGATAAATTCTTCCCCAAGCAATAGAAGTTCTAAAACAATTCATTCCCATTTCAGCCATAAGACCTAAATCTTCTTTATAACGATGATAACCATCTACAGCATCGTGAGATAAATATTGTTTGTTTGGATCAAGTTTCATTTCCCATTTTTGTGTTTCTTCATTCCATACTAAACCTGGATCATGAGAATTGATTCCTACCATTACATCTGTAATATTTGGTTCTTTACCATCTTCTAGCCAAGCACCTTCCCATTGGTTAGCCGCAATTGCGCCACCCCAGAAAAAATTCTTTGGAAAACTCATATTATCCTCCTATTTGCTAATCTTTTGGCCACGTTCTACATGTCCACAATCAATGAATGAAACTTCTTTATCATTAGGATTTGTAATAACAAGCATAGTAGTCATATCATATTTTGTACGTAATGTATTTAAATCAACTTTAACAAGTGGATCACCTGCTTTTACTTGTGTTCCTTGTTTTGCTAAAACAGTAAATCCTTTACCATTTTCACTAACTGTATTAATACCAATATGAATTAATACTTCAACACCATCATTTCTTGTAATACCAAATGCATGTCCTGTAGGGAACGCTACATCTAATGATCCATTACATGGTGAAATAACTAATCCATCATCTAAATCAAATGCGATACCATCACCCATCATTTTTTCAGCAAATGTAGGATCATTTACTTGTTCAATTGGAATTAAAGTACCATTACCTAGTGCAACAATTTCATCATCATTAGCAGTAACTGTGTTTGTATAAGCTTCTTCTTTTTCTTTCTTTTTAAATAATGAAAACATTTTTTCTCCTTTATCGAATATAATCGTAAATTGCTTGTGCAACTGCATGTTCTTCAACACTTCCAACAACCTTATATGCTTTATCTAATACTTCTTTCGTACTATTACTTGGCGCATAACTGATTTTGAAGTTTTCAAACATACTTAAATCATTATGTGAATCCCCTATAACCATTACTTCATCTTCATGAATATTGAACATTTCACAATATCTTTTTAAAGCAACACCCTTAGTTGCGGTAAGATTTGTGACTTCAACATTATTAATACCTGTAGATAAATAGGATAAGTCACTAAACTTCTCTAATGCTTTTTTTACTTTTTCAACTGGTTCAGACTGAATATGAAATCCTTCTACTTTTAGAATATGTTTCTCTTTGATAAATTCATCCGTGCCTTGTATTTGTACTAAATTATTGCATGGTTTATCTTTACTTGTCGCAAAGATATATCCATATTCTTCCCCTTTTATAGCTGTAATTCTTTCCACAAATTTTTCTCTTACTACTTTTGGATCTTCTGTTGTATAAAATCCATCTGTTGTAAAAATCATGTAAGATACTTCTTCTGCATCTAAAATAGAACAAACTTCTTTAAGATGTTCATTCTTAAAAAAATCTTGAAATAATACATGTTCATTCTCATCTAAGACTTCTGAACCATTACCTAATATTAATGCTGGCGCATGAACTAAAGATTTCGCAATTTCATGAACACTCTTCAAATCTCTTCCTGTCGCAAAGCAGAATTTCGTTCCTTTTTGATAGGCGTATTCAATCGCATTTCTATTTTCTTTTGAGATTCGATTTGGTTCATCTAAAAGTGTTCCATCTAAGTCTGACGCGATTAATTTAATCATTTATCTACCCTCTTTTTGCAAAATAACTCCTAGTCTTAGTAGGCTAGGAGTTTATCTTGTACGATTAGTATACTACTATTCTTCGATACCTAAAATATATGTAACTACAGCTGCAACAACGATACAAACTGCGATACTAATGAACATAGCACCAGTTGTTTCTAAGAACATTGGGGCAACAGCTAATAAGTTAGAGTATCCATAAACAAATGCTTTAGCTCCTAGTAATGCGGCTACTACACCACCAGCAGCACCACCTGCCATAACACCATACATAGGTTTCTTATATTTTAAGTTACATCCATAAATTGCTGGTTCTGTAACACCGGCAACGATACAACCTACAGCTAAGGAAATTAATTCCGATCTTTCTTCAGCATCTTTTGTACGGAAAGCTACACCTAAGCAAGCACCACCTTCAGCCATGTTATGTAATACGAATGCAGGACGAACGATTGCATCATAACCAATATCATTGATATTTTGTAACATGAATGGAGCAATTGCATGGTGCATACCAGCCATGATTAACCATGGTAAGCAAGCAGCTAAGGCACCAACAGCTAGGAATGGAACTTTATCACCTAAGAAGATGAAGATTTGGCTTACATAGTCACCAGCATAACGTCCAGCAGGACCTAATACTACAAATGCTAAAGTTCCTGTAATCATGATTGTTAATGAACCAACAAAGATAGATTTGAAGATACCAGGAATAATCTTATTCATAAATTTTTCAATATAATATGCTGCAACTGGAATTAATAATGCAGGTAATAATTGTCCATTATAAGATACACCACGAATTGGTAAACCAAATACCGTTAGAGCTGTTCCTTCACTAACTGCTGTAACAAATGCAGGAGTTAACAAAGCTGCTGTAACTAACATTGCATAAATTTCTGTTCCACCAAGTTTTTTAGCTGCACCATAGGCAACAAAGATTGGCATGAAATAGAATGGAGCGTTAGCTACCCAACCTAGAACTGTAGCTGTATTAGAACCAGAGAAACTAGGAAGTACATAAGGAATGAGCATTAAGATAACTTTTAACATACCACCAGCAACTAAACCAGGAACTGCTGGAGTAACTGCTGCTTGTACATATTCTAGAGCTACTTTTGCAAAGTTTTTCTTTTCTGTAGGTCCATCTAAATTTTCATTTACATCAGCACCTTGTGAGAAGTGATTTTGTTTTTGAATTTCTTCAAATACAGGTAGTAAGTTTGCACCTAAGATAACTTGTAATTGTCCAGCTGCATAAACAACACCTAATACACCATTAACATTTTTTAAAGCTTCTTGATCTGCTTTATTTAAATCTTTTAAGATAAATCTAGCTCTTGTCATACAATGAGCTACTGACTTAACGTTTTCAGCACCGCCGACTTTTTCGACGATTTCTTTTGCGCAACTTACTGCGTCAATTTTCGCCATATATATTCTCCTCTTATAAAATTCTTGTAATATGGATGATTAGATACAATCTTTCAGCAGAATCTAAATCATAGTCATAAGATTCTTTTAGATATGTTTGTATCTCATCCAAGCATTTAGAAATGCGTATGAAGCGTTCATCGTTCTCATTAAACAAAGCTGTTTCAAATGTATCTGTTGAAGTTTGTTTATCAACAATGACACGTTTCATAAAATACTTAAGATGAATTAATAAGCGATTATATCCTTGTCTACTAGGATCTAAATGAATTCCTAATGAAGTTTCTATAATCTTTAGAATATCTTTTGTGCCTTGTACGATTACATTAATATCTTCTGCATTTTGATTTGTTGAACCCATAATGAGATGATATGCAATCGTTGTCGCTTCACCACTTTGTAAATCGGTATGATAGAAATCATTAATCATTTCTACAGCTTTTAAAGCAACACGATATTCATCTTGATAAAACATCCTAATTTCTTCTGAAGCTAGAGTAACTCTAGTTTCATGGTTTTTATTTTGAGTTACCGCAAAATTAATATGATCTGCGAGGGTTAAAATCAACCCATCTTTAAATGTTTGATGTAATTCACTTGATGCATAATCGATTATTTTTTCCGTTAACTCAAAGCACTCAAACGGTATCTCTTCAAGTAATTCCTCAAAGCGATTTTTATAAGCATTATTACGTAACTCATAGATTTTTAGAATTTTCTTGGTGTCGACTACATCATGCACATGCTTTCCAAATCCAATTCCTGAACCCATTACAATGACTTCTTTGTGATTCGCGTTTTCACTAATAACGACATTGTTATTTAATACTTTTTTAATGAGATAATAATGCTTATTCATGTTAATCATCCTTAATAACTCAAATCCTCACCGTTTGTTTTGCAAACTTTTTTCATCCATTCGAATGACTTCTTCTTACTTCTGTTGCAAGTACCATTTCCTTTGTCATCCATGTCTACATATACAAAACCATAACGTTTTTTCATTTCACCCGTACTTAATGAAACTAAATCTGTATTTCCCCACATCGTATAACCTAATACTGGAATCTTATCGATGTTAACAGCCTTCTTCATTTCTTCGAAGTGATCTGCAAGATATTTGATACGATAATCATCATCTACCGTACCATCTTCTTTCATCTCGTCTACTTCACCTAAACCATTTTCTACAACAAATAATGGTTTTTGATAACGGTCATATAATTCGTTTAATGTATAACGTAAACCAATTGGATCAACTGGCCAACCCCATTTTGTACTTTGTAAGTATGGATTAGGATCACCACCAAGTAATCCCATAGCCCAAGTTAACTTTGTATCCTTAGAAATTGTCATCGATCTATAATAACTAAATGTTACCATATCCAATGTACCATTTCTTAATATTTCATCATCTTCTGGTTCTTTATGTAGTTTTACACCTCTTTGTGCAAAGAAATCATCTGTATAATTTGGATAATACCCACGAGCCATAATATCTACGAACCATAAGTTATTACGACGTTTTTGATAACTTGCCATAATATCTTCAGGATTACATGTCTTAGGATACATTTGAGATAAGGCATACATTGTACCTACCATATTTTCTGGATCAATCTCATGTGCAATTTGTACTACTTTTGCACTAGCCACAAACATATGGTGTTTAGCTTGATAAACTGTTTGTTCATCTTGTTTATGTGTACCAATTTGGGCATATCCGTTAACAGCATTAATTTCATTAAATGTTAGCCAATATTTGCAGCGTCCCTTGTATCTCTTTAGTACAGTAGTTGCGTAACGAACATAACAATCAATGACATGTCTACTAGACCAACCATCATATGTTCTAGCTAAATGGTCTGGTAATTCATCATGACAAATTGTAATTAATGGTTGAATATTGTATTTTTCAAGTTCAGTAATTACATCATCATAGAATTTTAATCCTTCTTCATTTGGTTCAAGTTCATCTCCTGTAGGATAAATTCTTGACCAACAAATAGAGAAACGGAATACGCCAAATCCCATCTCGCCCATTAAAGCGATATCCTCTTTGTAATGGTGATAGAAATCTACTGCTTTATGACTTGGATAATATTGATCGTCATAAATTTTCGCTTCAGCACCATCTGGAAAACTTTCTCTTGTTGGAACTTCTCCTCTAGAACCATCGGCTAGTTCTAAAGTAATCATACGTGGTTTATCTAAAGAACCGTCTGTTTCAAAATCATGTGTAGATAAACCTTTACCACCTTCATTGAAGCCACCTTCATATTGGAAATCAGCAGTAGCTCCACCCCACAAAAAACCTTTTGTAAAAGCTGTCATATATGTCCTCCTTTCAACAAAAAAGGAGCAACGCCGTAAAAGAGTCCTATAGTAACTCTTACTAGGCATTGCCCCACTACTTCCTTTGGGTAACAAACCAACATATATGTCTATTTATTTGTACATGTAAAATGATAGCGCATACATTTTTGACTGTCAATAACTATTATTTCATTAAAATATTCCAAAATAGAATATTACTTTTTTAACTCTGGAATATATCGATATAGTGCTTTAGCAATTCCATCATGTTCATTATCATTTGTAACTAGAGTCGCAATCTTTTTAACCGCTTCTTGTGCATTACCCATAGCTACACTAATTCCTGCATATTTAAGCATAGAAATATCATTTTCTGCATCACCAAACGCAATACATTCTTCTTTCTTAATCCCTAATTTATCCATTGCGATAGTTAAAGCACTACCTTTATCTACACCTTTAGCTGTAAATTCATAATAGAAGTTAGATGTAAACATCATATTGAGTTCATCTTCAAAAGGTTCTCTCATTTCTTGATAATGTTCTAATAAATAACTAGAATCCCCTGCTGTAAGAATCTTATTTTGTGGTGTATTTACATATTCTTCTAAATTATCTACTTCCATTAACTTATAATTATTCATTCTAGATTCATATTGAATAACATTAAATTCTCTTGTGCCATCTTTAATCATACAATGATATACATCTTCTACTAACATATGTGTATCACTAGTAACTACAGGAATAACATCAAACTTTTTCATATGATGTAATACTTTTTTCGCTGTATCTGTAGAAAAAGTTACATCAACATATGTTTCTTTTGTCTCACAATCAATCACTTTCGCCCCATTGTAACAAACAAATAAACCATGATGATTTTCCATATCTAGTTGATCACCATATTGATAGATTCCTTTTGCTGGTCTACCACTAGCAATCACTAAACGTATACCTAAGTCTTGTGCATCCATTAAGGCTTTCTTTGTAAGTGGTGTAATTTCTTTCTTATGATTTGTTAATGTACCATCAATATCTAATAAAATTGCTTTAATACTCATTGTAGTCTCCCCATAAAATAAAAGATTGAAGACTTCTTCTGTATAAAATTATCTCCAATCTCTGTATCTATTATATCGAATATATCAATTATTGCATTTTATCTTTTACTTTTTATAGCATCATTTCAACATACTTCATAATTTCATCTTGAATTTTCAATTGTTCTCCATAATACATAAGTTTTGACATATCCTTATCTTTATCACGCATAAATGACTTTATTGCTGTTTGAAACTGCTGAACTTCAATTTTTCTTCTATACTTTATTACATCACAAATACATCTTTCTTTATCATATGTCCGTACAATATTCTCATAATTAGTTTTAACTTCTATAACCCCCAATTGATATAATTCTTGTTTTTCTTGATGTACGACCACTCCTTTGCTTCTTAAACGAGTTTGATTGAATCGTGGCGGTACAGTAATACAAATATCTGAATATTCTCTATCTACCATACCTTGTAAGTACAATGCAGTTTCCCCTGAATAAATTATTTTCGGATTACAAAGTTGAAGAATATATAATTCATCAAGCCACGTATCCTGAGCAATATATATTCCTTTCACAACTTTTTCTAAATCATTCTCTGTAACAAATTTTGCTAGGTATGTTCTTGAAATACCAGATTTTTCAACCTGTGCCGTAAATAAGTATCCATTATTTTCTTGCAATAATTCGTACATATATTCATATTTGTTCATCATTTCACCACACTTTACGACGGTGTAGATATTATATCGTTTCTCTACACAATTGTAAACTTTTACTTGCTATATGTAATAAACAGTGTTAAAAATTCGAAATTTTTTTGAATTTTTAACACTTAATTGATCAAATCGTTGTTCATGGGAGTGATTTGGAAGCACAAAGTTCCTTTTAGCACACAAAAAAACAGCATCATCTAGACACTGTTTATGTAAATCAATCATTGATTATTTAAATTCAATAGTATATTCATTCAAATCATATTGATTTGAGAAGAAACCTTTTAATAGTACTTCTGCGTTATCTTTAGCTTTTTCATATATACCATTGTTAATGGCATTTTCTTTAGCCATTTCTTGCATTTCGCTTAACGCATCATTATTATCGGATAAAGTAATTCTCTTAAAGATACTCTCTTTTTCGTAATATACCTTAAATGAATCTGTTAATACTTCAATGCTAAGAATTTTTTCTTCAGGTAATGTGACAGTAATTGCTTTAGTTTCTTCATCTACATCATAAGTAATTTCACTAAAGTCATATCCTGCTTTCACATCAAAATCATAGCTATAAATGTAGTGACTTTGTGTAAAAGGAATCTCAATACCAAATACAGATTGTGAAGCTTCTTGTGTATATACAACAGTACCAATCATTTCTTGCGAAGCAAATTCACCAATATCTTCAAATCCTAACTTTGTTAATTTAGCATTATCTTCTTCTATACTAGTAGATTGTGTACCAAAGTAATAACCACCTAGTCCTACAACTACAGCTAATAAAATTACAATTACGAAATTTTTAATTTTGTTCTTCATATAACCCCACTCCTATTTATGATATGGTTCATTTCTTCTAATACGGAAGGCACGATAAATTTGTTCAATTACTACTAATCTGCATAGTTGATGAGGAAATGTATTTTCAGATAGTTTCCATCTAAAATTTGCTCTAGAAATAAGTTCATCTGATACACCTAAAGAACCACCAATCACAAAGGTAATCTTACTTTTACCATTTGTATTTAATTGTTCCATCTTTTGCGCTAATTCCACAGATCCTAGTTCTTTTCCTTTTAAATCCAAGAGAATAACATGCTCATCATCTTTAATCTTTTTGAGTATTTTTTCTCCTTCTGTTTGCTTAATCTTATTAACTATCGCAATAGGAGCTTCATCTGGTGTTTTCTCATCATCTACTTCGACAATTTCAATCTTGTCATAAGCAGTAATTCTTTTGAAATATTCTTGTATACCATCTTTTAGCCATTTTTCTTTGATATGACCACAAGCTACAATACGAATCATTGTAGAACCACCGTTTCTGTAATTAAACTACCTTGTCGATTCACTACAATACTTACCGTCGTTTCTTTTTGTACACTATATAAGAAATCTCTTAAATCTTTTAAGTTATGAATTTCTTTTTCATCTATTCCTACAATGACATCATTCATTTGAATATTGGCATTCATGGCAGGACTATTTTCTAATACTCTTGTCACAAGAACACCATCGACAATATCTAGTTGTAAAGCAAATGATCCTTTTTCATATGCTTCAATATCTTCAACATTTCTACCAATAATACCTAGATATCCTCTTTCTACTGTATCTGAAGAAATCATTTCATCTACGACTAATTTCAATTCATTTACACTAATCGCACTTGTATATTTTGTATTATTTGGATTTACTTTCTTCGATACCATCCCTATCATGTCCCCATTTACATTGAATAATGGAGCACCATTAGATAAGTCAGAAATAGTAATATCACTTAATAACACTTCATTAATATGTCCTTCACTACTAGATACTGCTTGCATCATTGAGGAAATGACACCAAAGCTAACTACTCCAGCATCAGTTTCTTCATCTCTTGCGGATAAGGAAAATACATATTCCCCCGTTTTAATAATGTCACTATCCCCAAGAGTAATCGCTTCTGTATCAAAATCAGGTGTTACTAGTAATACTGCGATATCTGTTTCTTCATCTGTACCAACAATATCTGCTTTTAAAGAAATATTATTATCAAATCGTACGGTTACTGTATCTTCTTCACTAGTTAAAGAAGAAGAACTTGTTACAATATATGTACCATTACTATTTGATGCATAAATTACACCAGATAAGGACACATTCTTATTTTCTGTAAATACATTTACCGTAACAATCTTTGCCTGTACTTTTTCTATCGCTTCAGTTAGTTCTGTAGTATAGCCATGAATTGTATGTGAGATGACAGCTGTTTCCGTATTTTCGGTATCTGTCTTTGTTTCATTACTTTTTGCAATAGACATTAAACTAACGGTTATGACTACATTCCATACCAATAGCCCTATAACAAGAGCCACATATATTTTTTTCACTGTCCTCACCTCCATGTTCTATTTCAAATTGACCCGCACTACATACAACTAGTTCTTTATTTAATGGACCTTTATGTTTTAAAAGCGTTGCACTAGTTACAGCTAATGCTTTTTCACGAGTATTCGCTTCTTGGCTAATATGTGCTAAGAGAATCATTTTTGTTTTAGGACTAACAATCTTATCTAATAAACTTGCACAATCTTCATTGCATAAATGTCCTGAATCTGACGCAATTCTTTGTTTTAAGAAATATGGTCTAGATGTTTGCATAAGCATTTCAATATCGTGATTGCTCTCTAACACAATATAATCCGCATCTTGTAATAAAGGAATGTACTTATCTTTTACATATCCTGTATCTGTAATATACACTAGCTTCTCTTGCCACGTCTCAAAGATATATCCTGTAGTATTTTCAGCGTCATGAGATAAAGCTAGAGGACGTATCGTCATATGTTCAATTTGTACAGGCTTATCGCTTTCAACACGAATCGTTTCTGTTTTATTAATTTCAACAGGCGAATAAATTGGATAGTCTTTAAACATCTTAATTTGAGAAATATGATCAGAATGCGTATGTGTAATAAACACTGCATCTAGTTCCTTCAAATCAAATCCAATTTCTTCAAAAGCACCTGTTAAATATTTCTTTGTAGAACCACAATCCACAAGTATATTTACATGTTCATCTTGGATTAAGAAACAATTTCCTTTAGAGCCACTCGCTAATAAGTAGAATTTCATTGTAAAGCCGAACAATCTAAGAACCCATCACAAGGATTCTTGATTTCTCCATTCTGTTCAATATAGAAGTGAACGTGTGGTCCTGTAGCTCTACCCGTCATACCGATTTGTCCGATATAATCTCCTTTATCGACTACTGTTCCTACTTCTAATGGGCTACGAATTGACATATGTCCGTAATAAGTCATTTCACCATTGTTATGATCAATAACGATATAGTTTCCACTAATACCATCATAGTTATTTTTTACAACAATGCCACGATCTGCTGCATATATCTTTCCATATAAATCATATAGATTTTGAATATCAATTGCTTCGTGGAAGTGTGGTGAAGTATAACAACCCCAACCACAAGAAATTGTAGGATTCTCTATTGGCCAACGATATGTACCTGTTCCTACACCTGGTGTTTCCATAGAACCTACCGCAACAACTTCATCGATTGCTTGTAATGTCACAACACTAGATTTCAAAGTACCATTAACAAGTACACCATTAATCCATTTTTCTTCATATAATGCGTTTCTACTACCACTTACACCTGTTTCGATAACTTCAGTTTGTCCAACACGAACATCAGAATCTTCTACATAAACTGTAGTAGGATATACTTCTTCTTTACGCATACTTTCTTTCATGACGGTCACATCAATAATTGGTTGGAAGTAAGTCACACAAAGTTCTTCTCCTTCAGTCAAAATTTGATCAACGCTAGAGATCTTATCACGGTTAATATTCATAACTTGAGTAGCAGATAAACCTTTATTCTTAGAACCAACACCGGCTACCGTATCGTACTCTTGCACAACATAATATTCTTTTTCACTTGTATCGCCATACTCAATATATTCTAATATTTCTTCTTTTGAAGTTAAGACTTCATCAGGCATAGCATATACATCTGAGAAAGTAATTGTTTGTGCAATAGATAAACTTGTAGAACGTGTATCATAAGAATTTAGTGTAGCTGTTTGTTGTCCATTAAGTAATAAAGACAATTCATCACTATCTACAAATAAAGAAAGATATTCCATTAAAGCTTCATTGTATACATCTTTATTTTTTACATATACTTCTGCATATACACCATTTTCATCACTAAAAGAAACAAGTGTCGCTTTAATCGAAAATAAGTTATTTTCTTTTAGATAATTGAGTATTTCCTCATCTTTATTTTCGAAATTAAAATAAGACTGTTCTTCTACAATATATAAGTTTTTACCTAATGAAAGCTTGGAATCAGGGAATAAAGAAGAATAACTATCTTCATAGATTTGATCTAAAAATTCATTTAATTTATTTTCACTAGATAAAACACCAATTAAATTACTTGATTCATATAACTTATAAATCGTTTTCTCATTCGCGGAAACACTCTCAACATTTTGACTAATGACACTTGATTGTTCTGCTACTGTTTCATATTTTTTTGATGATAAATAATTAGATTCTCCTGGCACAAAAATAACGATTAAAGTTGCTAGGAATAAACTAACCACAAGTATACATACTGTTTTTGCCATCTTCTACTCCGTTATATTTGCATAATTCATACATGCATTCGTATTCGCTTCAAAAGCTAAATAGAATTTACATGTTTCACCATTTCTATGTTTTGCGATATTGACTTCTAGTTGTTCTGAGTTATTTTCTTTCGCTTCTTCTTTTACTTTTTCATCATAATAAGATTCACGATACAACATCATTACAATATCGGCATCTTGTTCAATCGCACCAGATTCACGCAAGTCACTTAACATTGGTCTTTTATCTTGTCTAGTTTCTACAGTACGAGATAATTGCGATAATGCTACAACTGGCACTTTTAATTCTCTAGCTAGTGCTTTTAAACTACGAGAAATATCAGATACTTCTTGTTGTCTAGATACATCTCTACCATTACTACTAGCCGCAATTAGCTGAATATAGTCAATTAGAACTAAATCTAGTCCTTGTTCTGCTTGTAACTTACGACATTTACTAAATATCTCTGATACTTTTACAGAAGGTGTATCATCCATATATAGTTTTAAACCTTTTAAATCGACAATTGATTCATTTACAGCGTTCCATTCATTATTAGATAAATGTCCTGTTTTAATATGATCACCAGGAACACGGCTCTTCGCACTTAATAAACGCATACCTAATTGTTCAATAGGCATTTCTAGTGAGAATATCGCAACCGCACCTTTACCACGATTATGTTCTGCTGTTTGTAATGCAAAGTTTAAAGCTACAGCCGTTTTACCCATAGAAGGACGAGCAGCTAAGATAACTAAATCTCCTCTTTGGAAACCATGCGTAATTCGATCAAAATCTTTAAAACCAGTTTCTACACCAGTAATTAAAGACTTTTGTTCTGCCATTTGTTGAATCTTAGCTAGTACCCCATTAAAAATTTCAGGTGAAGCTTGGAAATCATTTGTTCTACGATTATGAGAAATGCTTAATACCGATTTTTCAGCTTGATCTAAATAGGAATTAATATCTGTTTGTCCAGCATAGCCATCTTCGGCAATCTTTTCTGCCGTTTCAATCATATTACGCATAATGGCTTTATCATGAACCATCGTGACATAATTTTTCGTATTCGCACTCGTTACTGCCGCATCCGTTAATCGTGTTAAATAGGAAAAGCCTCCTACATTTTCTAAAATTCCTAAATCTTTTAGACGTGTAGAAGTTGTTGTAATATCAATTGCTGAACCTTCATGATACAAACTATCTATTGCTTTAAAAATACGTTTATTTGCTTCAGCATAGAAATCATCTTCATTTAATCCTTCTTCCATCGCAATACGCGTGGCATTAGGATAAATCATCATTGTACCAAGAAGACTTGCTTCTGCTTCAACAGCAGAAGGCATTACTTTTAGTGGCATAGACTAGTCTTTTCCTTTTACTTCACAATTAATTGTCGCAATAACACCTTTATATAGTTCTACTCTAACTTTTGTTACACCTAAACTAACAATAGGTGCTGTATCTAAAATCTTGCGTTTATCTACTTTATAACCATTCTTTTGTAGTTCTTCTACAATTTGTTTTGTACTAACAGAACCAAATACTCTACCTTCTGCACCAGAATTAACGTGGAATGTAAATTTCTTTGTTTCTAATTCTTTTGCTAATTCTTCAGCTTCTTTCTTTAAACGTGCATCTTCTTCTCTTTCAGCTTGTTTTTGTTCTGCTAATATTTCTCTACTTTTTTCTGTAGAAACAACTGCTAATCCTCTAGCAATTAAATAGTTACGACCATATCCATCAGATACGTCTACAATATCACCCTTTTTACCAACTTTTTTTACGTCTTGTTTAAGAATTACTTTCATCTTGTTTTTCCTCCTTAAAATAATTTTCTAGCGCAGTAGCTAGTTCTTTTTCTAAATCATCTATATTACATTTTGATCTTTGCATTGCGGCTGCCGTCATATGACCACCACCATGTAACGCTTCCATAACCATCTGTACGTTAATCTTACCATTACTTCTAGCACTAATTGCTGTTTGATCTTCATCTGTATTTGCAATAACAAAGACCGCATCGACATTTTGAATTTGTAATAAGGAATCAGCACATTGTGACATTAAACTTCTTGTGACTGCCTTACCCTTTACAGGAGTAATAATAACATGATGAGGATAGTTTTTACTCATTGACATAATGGAAGATTTTAAAGCGAAATCACTATAAGAATCCTTTAGATATTCATTTACTTTTTGAGGATCAGCGCCCATTCTTCTTAATGCACTAGCCGCATCATATGTTCTCGCACCAGTTCTAACAACAAATCTACCCGTATCAATTGTCATACCTGCTAACATAATTGTCGCATCAAGTTCTGATATTTCGATATGACGAGATACATAAGGAATTAATTCTGTGATTAACTCACAAGCGCTACTAGCACCTGCTTCTATATACATAAATATTGGTTTAACACCCATTTCTGTACTACGTCTATGATGGTCAATAATCGCAACATTCTTAGCTTGTTCTAATACTTTCGCACCATTTGATTGTTTAATATTATGGTGATCCACCATGATAACGAGTGTCTTAGCTTGGATTTGATTTACTGCTTCATTTTCTGTTACAAAGCTTACTTCTTCTGCTAGTTCCTCTTTATTTGCTTCAAGAACTGCTTTTAGTTTTGCTTCTACACCACCAGTTTTTTCAATAATACATACTGGTTTACGTAGCTTTTGGGCCATATAAGAAACACCTAAGGCACTACCCATACAATCGAAGTCTTGTTCCTTATGTCCAACAACAATGACATTTGAACTTCTACTAATCAATTCTCTTAAGGAGTGACCCATTACTCTTACGCGCACTCTACTTCTCTTTTCGACTGCTTCAGAAGATCCACCAAAGTACTTCACATCTTCACCAGCACTTTGTACAGCTACTTGGTCACCACCACGGGTTTGAGCTAAATCCATTAGGTTAACAACCATCTCATCTAGTATTCCATAGTTATCTGTACCTCTAGCAAATGCCATAGATAACGTAATCGATACTTCTTGTTTTACCGCTGCTTTTCTTACGGTATTTAAAATTGAGAAATGATCTGCAGCTAAATCGCTAAAAATCTTTTCATTTAAGATTAACAAATAACGATAGTTATTAATTCTTCTAACTAAAATACCATGTTCCTTACAATATTCTGTAAATGGTGTACGTACCGCAACATTAATACTACTAACTGCTGCTTCATCTTCGTATTGTGTACTTTCTTCATAGTTATCTAATGAAGCCATACCAATAACGACACGTTCATCTTCATAAGCTAATTCATAGTTATGCTTTTCTGTAATATCTTTAAAGAATAGTACTGGTTCATCTTCTTTTTTCGTAACTTCATATATTTTTTCATCAAGTTGCACTTCTGCAGTATCACTATCCCCATGGATTAAAGCTTCTGCTTCAGGAATCCATACTAATACTTTCTTACCAACTCGATTAATCCCACGATTATAGAACAAATCACTCATCCAAGTAATGACGTGGTTATCATCATAGGCTACCATACCAATACCACCATATAAATACGCTTCTTTAGCAGTATTACCAAGTATCTCTCTAACACCAACCGTTTGTTCTTCTTTTAATTTATCAAAACGATCAGTTAAATAGATATACATAATAATCTGTATGACAGTTATTGCAATGCAGATAAAATACCATAAATCTGTTCCAATTATCGATAATGCAATAATCGCTGCCAGTTCGATAAATACTAAAATAATTAAGGCTCTTCTCACTCTATTTATTTTTGTTAGCATAAGTAGCTCTCCTTAGCATATTGGTATGCCAATCTGTTGTTATATACATGAAACCAATCATCGCCATTGGTAACATGAAAATCATCGTTAAAAAGAAAGAAATAAATACAAATAAACTAGCTAATTTAGGATTAGATAAACCTGCTTGTACAATTAAGCATATCGCACCCATAAAGCATAGATAAATCACACCACATAGTCCTAGTCCTTGTAGAATAGTTTGTAAAGCCGTATTACTTAAAGGTTTATATACTGAAAAGTAATATGCCACAAGTCCTAATAAGCCAAGATATCCTGTCCATTTCTTAGGATAATATAATGCAAGTGGTGTTGAAGGTGGAATTTCAAAACGTAATCTCTTTAGTAATAATCTAGAGAATACATGCGTGATAATTCCTTGTAATATACCTGTTAATACTACTGATACAAGTAATACGGTTGTTAACATTTGTTTTAAATTAATCGTAGAAGGTAATGCCATACCCGTTTGATTCATTGCTTGTGTTATCGCTGTTTCATACTCTGTTAATTCAGCGCCTAAATCATAGCCAAAAAAGCTAGCATAAACGATTGTTGTAATAATATTTACAACAATTCCTACGGCAATAGACATAAACATGAGTTTTCTACTATCTTTTTTATCGTGAATACCCGATCCATAAATTAGTCCTAGTAATGACTCACTAGCAACATAGAAGATAGTTTGTGGCGTACCAATAATTGCAGTTAATAAGCAAATTGCCACAAATACAACCCATGAATCTTTCTTGCCATACTTTGCACTATAAAACACCATTGGTAGTGGGAAAAAGAATAAAAACATTTCCTCAAATAGACCTGCAAATTGTCTATTCACTACAAGTAATAATCCAACAATGGCACACATCATTGCACCATCAGTAATTTTTCTAACACTGTTATTCATCTAATAACCTCATATATAAAAAGAATTATACCATGAATCGTTTAAATTGAATGAGTAGGAATATAGATGTTGACAAGTCAACAAATTCCTGTAAAATACTTTTCATGAACAAAAGATATGAAAACTTAGATACAGATATTTCAAGAATAGAAAAATCTCTTCAAAAGATTAAAGAAAAAGAGATGCGTTCTTTTAACCTAAAAGGTTCTTCTGTACGAATACTCATGATTTTAAATCAATCAGTTGGCGGAATGACGGCTTCTACCTTATCGAAAACAAGTGGTTTTGATAAAGCACATATTTCCCGGGTATTAAAAGAATTATGTAAACAAGACTTAATTTCTCACTCTACCCAGAAATACGCATCAAAAATATCCCTTACCGATAAAGGAAAAGAAATCTGTTCTTCTATTAATCAAAAGATTGATTTTTATGTTCAAAAAGCAGGTTACAACCTTGATGACTCAGAAAGACAAATTTTTTATAAAGTTCTTTCAACGATTGCAAATAACTTAGAAGAAATAAATCAAAAGGAGATTACAGCACAATGATTCAAATTATTACCGATTCAACAAGTGATATTACTCTTACTGAAGCAAAAAAATATAACATTACCGTATTACCTTTAACAGTCCGTTTTGGTACAGAAGAATATCTTGATGGCCAAACGATTACGCCAAAAGAATTCTACGAAAAGATGATTGAGTCCGATGAATTACCTAAAACAAGCCAAGTTACCCCATTTGTTTACGAAGAAGCTTATCTAAAAGCATATAACAATGGTGATGACATTCTTGTGATTACCGTAAGTAGTAAGTTATCAGGTTGTTACCAAAGTGCCATCAATGCCTCATTAGCTTTTGGAGATAGAATCTCAATTATCGATTCTGATTTAGCTACAATTGGTGAAAAAGCACTTGTATTAAAAGCTATCCAACTTCGTGATGCCGGATATTCTTTAAAAGAAGTCACAGAAAAACTTATTGAAGCGAAAAAACATCTACATTTTATTGCTTTATTAAATACTCTTGAATATTTAAGAAAAGGTGGAAGAATTTCAGCAGCCGCTGCGATTGCTGGTATGATTATTGGCATTAAACCAGTTATTAGTTTTAAAGATGGCGCCATTGAAGTCATTGGTAAAGCAAGAGGATCAAAAACAGGCAATAACATGTTAATTAAGTTTGTGAATGAACATGGCCCTATTAACTTTAATGAGCCATTCTGTTTAGGTTATACAGGAAATGATCCTCACCCACTAGATAAATATAAATCTGACAGTGCTAGCTTATATGAAGAATTCACTGGTGAATTTGATATTACTGCTATTGGTAGTGCCATTGGTACATATGCAGGACCTGGTTGTATTGCCTTTGCCTTCTTTGACAAAGAAATTTAGTTTGCATTTTCTTTAGTTTTCTATATCATAACTAAGTCGAGGTAAATCTATGCAAGCTATATGTTTTTTTGATATTGATAACACACTTATTCCTTTTGGTTGTTCAGATATACGAGAACAAGATAAAGCTGTACTAGAAGCTTTAAAAGCTAATGGTCACTATATCTTTATTAATTCTGGTAGATCTTTAGCCTTCACACAAGATTTCTTATTAAATTATCCTTTTTCAGGATATGCTTTAGGATGTGGAACATATATTGAAATTAATCATGAATTAAAACAATATTTTGAACTTGATCCAGCATTAAGTGCTTCTATCATAGAAGATATCAAAAAATATCAATTATCTGTAGTATTTGAAGGCCATAAAGGTCATGCCTTTTATACAACAGTAGAGCATCCTACAATCACAAAATTACAACATACTTGCATTGCACAAAATACTGTTTTATACGATGTAGATGATCCTAGCTTTAGATATCCTAAATTCTGTATCTTTCCTACTAATATTAGTGATGATAAAGGATTTATGGCTAAATACAACAATGTATTAGATTTCATTGATCGTTCTGAAGGATTCTATGAAGTAGTACCTAAAGGTTTCTCTAAAGGAGAAGCGGTAGAATATATTGCTAAAGAATTAAATATCCCATTAGAAAATTGTTGGTGCTTTGGTGATAGTACAAATGATTTAAGTATGTTACAAGCTGTAAAACATTCTGTAGTTATGGGGAATGGTGATAAGGAAGTAAAAGACATCGCTGAATTTGTTACCCATGATTGTAATGATGACGGCATAGCATACGCTTGTAAACATTATGGCTTAATCTAAAAACGGAAGTTACCTTCCGCTTTTTATTTGATTAACTGTAAATCACTATTTTCTTTTACTTTACCATTAGTATCGTAATAAACATAATAACTATTTTCATCTTTTACATAGATGACATCCCCTCTAGAAATATTCGTAATCTTACTTAGTTCACTACTAGTTTTAGAGGAAACAGTATGAATTGTACTAATATTCACTTTATACAATCCATGCGTATTATCTTGAGGTGCATCATCCATTTCACCTTCTTTTGTCGCAACAAAATATTCATCATTATATTTATATAGTGTTCCTGGAACTGTTCTTTGATTTTTTTGTATCTCAGTTGGATATGGTATCGCTTTTTGACTAACTGTTGAAGTTGTTCCTTCACTAGATGATCCACCCGAAGAACCACCACTACCATAGTTAATGTAGGCTGTATTATCTTTATACTCTAATGTTGCTGTACCACCTTTTGTAGGAGTTCCTATTTCTGTTGCAGGAAAATCAAATGTATTTTGCCAACCATCTTTTTGTTGCTTTAACGTAACTTTATATTCATTATTCGTGTTCTCATTTATCACAATTTCTGTCATCATTTCAGCATACTTGCCACGAATATTAGCCGCATCCGTAGCTTCTCTAGCCTTTTCTAATTGTGAAGAAAAGATAGGTATCACAATCGCTACAAGTACCGCGATAATCGCTACTACAATTAATAATTCTGCCAATGTAAATCCTTGTTTATTCATATCCCCACCTTATTTAATTGGAAACCAAGCCACATCAAATCTAGTCTTATGATCTTTTTCTCCAGTCACAAGTAACATACTCGTTAATACATCTCCATCTAATTCATATCCTTCTTCTTTAATATGTTGTAACGATTTCTCCAACCAATCTTTTGAATCTATTTTTGTTGCTGAACCTTGAATAATCGTTTCAATACATTTTCTTGATTCATAATGCATCACATGACTTGTCTTTTTTAGATGTAAAAATTCCATATCTTTTGCAAGAATCAAGTTTGCGATATTTACATTCATTTCTGAATCATTACTTAATAGTTTTTCCTTTGTATATAAAAGAGAAGCTGTATTAATTGGAATATATTTGTTCCACTCTGCAAATTCGTTTGATGACTCTCTATTCGTCACATGATGAAAATCAAATGTTCTAACAAATAAGCGATAACATTCAGACCTATCAACAACTTTAAATGTTTGCCCTTGTGCTTGATATTCTTTTAGTTTCGATGTTATTTCTAATACTCTTTCTTGCATTCTAGTTTCTATTTTGATTCTATCTAGTTCTTGATTAGAAGATGTTTCTAATTTACGTATAATTTCATCTAATGATCCTTCTTTTTCGATAGAAGCCGTTTCTTTTAAAGATAAACCACTATTTTTATACATCTTCGAATGATATAAACTATAACAATCTTCTAAAGTAAATATACGATAAGAGCTATCTTCTTTTCTTCTAGGATGAATGATTCCTTGCTCCTCATAATAAGCTAAACCTTTAGGCGTTAAATCATAAAATTGTGATATATCCGATGTCGAATAAATGTATTTATCTTCCATGAAGTAATTCTAACATAAAAACTCTACACAAAATTGTATAGAGTCTTCATGAATTTATATGTATTTACAGCTTATTAATTTAGTAAAGATACGGCATACTTAGCAGCAGCTCTACCAAATGTAGTACATGTTAATAAGCTTGTACCACAGCCATAGTAGTTAACAGATGTAACTTGTCCATCAGCACAAGAGCCAGCCGCAAATAATCCTTGAATTGGATTACCATCTATACTAATTACTTGCCCATTTTCATTGATACGAGCGCCCGTATAACCATCTGTTGTAATTTGTGGTAAACGAACAATATATAAAGTTCCTTCAAGTTTATTCATATACTTAGAATCTTTACTAAAATCTTCATCTACACCTTTATCACATAGTTCGTTATAACGATCAATTGTAGCTTGTAATGTGTCCGCATCTAATCCAAGAGGTTCAGCTAATTCTTTCGCTGTTTCACCACTATAAGCGAATGGTTTATTATCAGAAGGAACATTACTATTCATCATTTGTTCATAGAAAACAGGATAAGTATCCATAAATTCTTGATCCACAATTGCATAGCCTTCGTTATAACCTAGATTCCAGTTCTCTTTTGTAAATTCAAAGCAGAAATTATCTTCAGCAGTTAATCTCTTTGCATTACCACCAACTAATAGAACATCATATACAGGACTATCAGGAGAGTTAGGAATTACTTCTGGCATAGCAGTTAAAGTCGTTGCATATGAATAGTACATAAATTGTGTATATTCTACATTTACAATGTCGGCTCCAACTTCTTTAAACCAATTATACGCATCACCTTCACCAGAACCACATGCATAACCAATATTATTAATACGAGGATTTAATTCATTGAATAGTTCTGTATTATTTGTATAAGAACCAGCACAAACAATTGTACTAGAAGCGTGAATTGTAATATCATCACCATTTGAGTTTGTTGCTTTAGCACCTGTGATTGATCCATCTTCTTCTTGAATTAAGCTTGTAGCAGGAGTACCAAGCATCATTGTTACACCAGCTTCTTCAGCAGCGTTTACTAAAGCACTAGTTACATATCCACCACCTTTAGTTGTATGAATTCTAGGCGTAGCTCTTTCACCTTTTTCAGATTTACGAATAACTGTATCAAATGTCACCCCTTCATCTTCTAACCAACTAATTTGTTCACCAGAATGTAGTGCCATATTCTTTAACATATCTGCGTCTAATGTTTCTTCATCTTTATATAAAGAATAAATATCTTCCGCAAATTTCTCGCCATCATCTTCAATGCCATTTGCTTTTTGTACATCTGTTCCAGCACCAATTACATAACCTACAGAACGGGTTGTAGAAGAACTATATACTTTGTTTTTCTCAAGAAGAATAACGTTTGCGCCATCATTTGCTGCTTCGATTGCTGCAGTTAAACCAGCCATACCAGCACCGATAACTAAGATATCTGTATCATATTCTTCTGTCTTTGCTTCAGGTTTTACTACTTCTACAGCTTCTAATGCCTTAACTGCATTTTCACCACCTGCTTGAGTAATGCAATCTTTTAAAGCTGTCATAAATGCATTTGAAGAAACTGTTGCACCACTAACAGAATCAACAGCTAAACTTTGCGAGCTAACAACTTCATCACTTAGAATAGGAAATGCCATTTGACCAATAACATCTGTATCTGTACTTTCTGGCACTTCAATAGATTCAATCTTGTTATCTTTAATTGTCACATTCATTGTCATTGAACCAGTAGTCGCTAGTCCATTTTCTTCAGCATAAGATGCAGTAGTAGATGTGTAAGTACCATCTATCATTTCTAAAGCACCAACTTCTGTACTTTCACCTCTAGCACTAGCTAATGCACTACTAACCGCTTCTTTCACCGCATTACTTGTTAAAGTAGCTCCAGAAACACCATCAATTTCATTAAATCCTGCTTCTTTAACTTGCGCAGTTAATTCTTCTAAAGCAGCACCACCTACCGTTGGAGTTTCATCATCACCAACAATAGAAACATCCGTAATAGAATTAGCGTCAACTGTTAACGTAACTGTAACATCGCCACCAAAACCTTTTGCTGAAGCAGTATAGGTTCCAGGAGTATAAACGCCTGTAGCTTCACTGCTTGTCTTTGATCCACAACTAGCTAAAGAAAGTAGCATCGTCATAGATAATACATAACTAAATAATTTTTTCATTTTCATCTTCCTCCATTTATGACGATAAAATAGGAAGTACCTTCCGAGTCAATGATTTTGTTAATTTTTTAACAATTTATATCTTTCACATCACAAGTACGCAAAATAGTTCAGGTGTAATTAAGGTATTCAAAAATATGCGTATAGGTGCAATTAAGATATCCAAAAATATATAAAATGGTGCAAATAAGTATCTTAAAAAAGTATCAAAAGGTGCAATTAAGTTGAAAACATACTATAATAAGCCTATAAATGGAGGTTTATCTATGGAAAGAAATGCTTTAAATGATTTAATAAAATGGAATAATGATAGCAGAAGAAAGCCTCTTATTGTATGGGGTGCACGACAAGTAGGAAAAACATATCTTGTTTTAGAACTATTTGCCAAAAAATATTACCCTAATCGTTATATTTATATCGATTTTAAAATAGAAGATGAAATTCGTGATTTTTGTATGCAAACTGCTGACGCAAGAAAAATCATCGAGTATATTTCCTTACGTTTAGAAACAGAAATTAATCCTGACACATTATTAATCTTTGATGAAATACAAGAATGTCCAAATATCATTTCTTCTCTTAAATACTTTTGCCAAAATTATAGAGAAATCCCTGTTATCGCAACTGGTTCAATGGTTAGAATCAAATTACATAGACAGACTCATAGAAGAGGAGTAACTAACGAAAAGTTCTTATTCCCTGTCGGTAAAATCAATCAAGTAACTATCTACCCTGTTTCATTCGATGAATATTTATTGAATTGTAATAAGCTAGCATATGAAAAGGTTAAGACTTCTTATAATGAACATAAACCTTTAGATGATAGCATTCACAACCTTGTAATGGATTTATTCTATAAATATTTACTTGTTGGTGGTATGCCAGAAGCACTTGAGACGTATATTGAGACAAGAGATTTATTAAAATCCAGAGCAATCATTAAAGATTTGTATGATAACTACTTATCTGATATGGAACTATACCAAGCTAGCCAAGAATCAATATTAAAAACACGTGATGTATACAACAATATTTTTAAGGAACTAAATAAAGAATCGAAAAACTTTTCTCCTGGTTTAATTGAACCAAAAAGTAAAACAAGAGATTATGAAACAGCCATTCAATGGTTAACTACATCGCATATTGTTAATCAATCATTCAAATTAAAGGAACATGTAACGATGCCACTAATTCAAGAAGAATCGTCAAGTTTCCGTTTATATCTTGGAGATATAGGCCTATTTTCTTATCAAAGTGGAATAAACGCCGCTTCATTTATTTCTAGTGAAAGAGAAAATACCTTGTCTGGAATCTTCTTTGAAAACTATGTTGCGAATGAATTAGTTGCTAAAGGACATAAACTATTCTATTGGTGTGGAAAAGCATCCGCTGAATTTGAATTTCTCGTTGAATCAGATAACAAGTTATATCCAATTGATGTAAAAAAAGGTAAAGGTGCATTAAATTCTTTAGATAAATTTGCAAATCATAATAAATTTGAATTTGCTATAAAAATATCGAAGAACAATTACAATTATGATCCAAATAGAAAGATATTAACTGTACCATTCTACTATGTACCTTTTTTAGCACAAGATTTAATAGATGGAACTTTAACTATATAGTTTAAAAAGCGTCAATCCTAAGACTGACGCTTTCTATTTATAAATGGATTACCTACGATTATTTTATAATCCATATTTCTTTTTGATGTCGCGAACTACATCATCTGCATTTCGATATTGTCCATTTTCGATTTGTTTTCTAGCTTCTTCTAATTCTGCTAAAAGTTCTTCTTCTGTTAATGGTTCAAATAAGTTTTCGTGTTTGTTTTTTAAGTTAGCGTTTAATTTTGTTTGAAATATGTTCATAATCGCACCTCCATCCTATTTTATTAATTGCGAATAATTTTGAGATTCACTAAATACAGCTTCAATAATGACATTATTTTCTTTTATTGTGTATAACAAAAAATATTTATGTTTTGAAAATTTAATCATTCTAAACCCAGCTTCCTGTAATTTTGGATCATTACAAATTGGAAATGCCATAGGATTATACATCAAATATTCTTTTGTCTTCTCAAAATCTTTCAACACCTTATTTATCGCAAGCACATTCAATAATTTTGTTGAATAATATTCTATAATATCCATTATTTGTGCTTTAGCTCTTATTGACAAAATTACTTCATAATCCATACTTCTTTCTAATTTCGCTAATCACATCATCTGCTTTTACAACTTGACCATTTTCTACTTGTTTCTTTGATTCTTCTAAAACTTCTAAAAGTTCTTCTTCAGTTAATGGTTTAAATAAATGAGAAAAGTCTTTCTTTGATTTCTTAATTTCAAATGGAAAACCTTCACAGGCTACTGCTTGTGTTAAAAACATACGTACTGCAGTCGTTGTGTCTGTACCTAATTCTTTGAATAAACCATCTGCTTTATTTTTTAGATCATCATCAATTCTAATTTGTAACGTTGCCATACTATCACCTCTTTTCATTATTATATCATTACATTCATATTGTGATTGTAATGATTTATAAATATTTTAGCAGTTAATGAGTGTTAGCCATTTTACCTCCTCATCATATATATACGCAGTTTTAGGTACAATTCCCCACAATAAAAGAAAAAAACGCCAATTTTTAAACTGACGTTTCTTACTTGTTTACAATTAATGATTATTTTTCGATGAATTCTGCGATAAATTGACCATCAATGAAATCTAATAGTTTTAGTTCATCACCTGTGATTTTACCTACTAAGTTTCTTGTACCATCATTTTCTATTGTGTCTAATACAATTTGCATTTCACCACAATAATGTTTGTAGTTATCATTCACAACTACTACATCACCTCTAGAAAATGTTGGTGAAGTGATTGGTTTTGGTTTAATTGAATATTTAGGTTTAGAATATTTGAATCTAGACAAGCGAGAATGTGTTAACCATTCACTACTATCTCCCATTAAATGAGGATAAAACTTAAACAATAAATCATGTTCATCGACACTATTATCTTTTTCTTCTTCTACTCTGAATTTAGTTACTACAGCAGTTTTCGCATCTAAGATTCCATAATCTAAGAATAGCTTTAAGAAGGCATTTGTTTTCGCTTCTTCTTGCATATCTTTCACACTAAATACTTCTTGTAGTGCTTTAAATTCTTCTTCACTAGCAAATGCATTACCAATTAATACATCATCTACATCCTTTGTTGCAAGTAGGATTCTTGCTTGTAAATCAATAGGTAAAGTACGAATCATTTCTACAGTAGGTAGCCCATTTACTGCACCCCATACACCATGTGTATTTTGATTGTTAGAAGAAATGAATGCTCCTACAGATACTTTTCTTGATGCACTCTTTATCATTGCATTTGTACTTCTAAATTTATCCATACGCATTGCTGTATATTTCTGTGGATAGAAGTTATGACATAAATGTAACTTACTAGGATCTACACCAGCATCTATATAGACTTGTGGTTTGATAAAACCAGCATTTAGTTCTATCTCAATACCACAATCATTATTTAATAACTTGATATCATTCTCTAAACCAAAGCTTAAATCCATTCTTAAAATATCTACATCAATACTCTTAAATACAGATAAATCATCAAATGTAGCCCCCATTCTTTTAAAACATTCAGGATTTACATCTAGTGATACTCTTAGATTTACTTTATGTGCTTCTTCGATTAGTTCTCTAAAGTAAGCTAATACTTCTTCTTTTGTTCCTTCAACAGAAAACATAGAACTAAATACTTTTGTTGCACCATATTTAGATGCTAAAGCAAAGTAAGAGCGAATCTCATCCATGGATTCAATATCAGGATATACACTAATACCAAATGCCATAACTATTCTCCTTTAGAGAAACAGAAGATGTCTCCCTTTTTCATTAAATCAAGAATACATAGTGCATCTTTAGAAATATGGCCTACTAGATTTCTTTGACCATCATTCTTCATTGGTTTCATACAGATTTGAATTTCAGCTTTGTAATAATCTAAGTTATTATTCACAATTAATACATCACCTTTTTCAAAGTATTCTTTATCACATTTTCTTAAAGGAATATCTGCCTTCTTATAGAAAATACGTGTCCATCTACTACGAATCATATAGTTGATATATTCACCAACTTGATGTGCGTTATAGTAAAGAATTTCTTTTTCTGTATCTGTAACATCAGCTTCTAAATCAATACCTAAAGGTAAACGTTTTAAATCACCATGAGGAAGAATTCTTTCTAGCATTTCTCCATAATCTTTAAATGGTTCTACATGGATATATACTTCTTTCATGACATCAGCTACTTCTTTGAATTCTTCTTCTGTCGCAAAAGCATTACCAAATAAGATTTCATCCACATTATCCATTGCTAGAATATGTCTAACTTGATCACTAACACTCATAAAACGATGTTCTTCTACGGTAACTAGTCCATCATGAACTGGCCAAGGACCATGAGCTTCTTTTAAATGAGAAGTAATAAAGATAGCGACTTTTACTTTCTTTTCTTTCCAATGTTCATTAATTCTCATTGTTGATTCTAAGTCAGCACCAGTATAAGTTTGCGGATAGAAATTGTGGCATACCGATAAATTTTCTGGATTAGCTCCTTTTGCTAGAGCTGTATCAATAGCCGCAATAAAACCAGCACTCATTTCAACACCAACACCATATTTATTATTAATGAGTGTTACATCACGATCATCCATATAGCACATATCCATACGTAAGATATCGATTCCCATTTCATTAATTACTTCTAGATGTGATTCATCAGCACCTAATTTCTTTAAGCAATCCGTATTGGCATCACCACATACTTTCATGCCATATTTATGAGCAATGCTTGTAAAATTCTTAAAATAATCAATCACTTCTTCACGAGTTCCAGGAACTGAGAAGATAGATGTAAAGATTTTTGTAAAACCATACTTTGAAGCTAATTTTAAATAATTGTCAATTTCTTCTAATGTTTCTTGTTCTGGGTATAAAGATACACCTAATGTAATCATGTTTACTCCTTATCATTTATTGTTTTTAGGATATGTTTGCAAACACTATATTCCGCAAACGGTCCTATAATATTTTTCGCTCTCGCTTTCGCTTCTAAACTTGCATCAATTGGTGAATAAGAATGTTCAAACATTTCTAACATTTGTAAATCATTACCACTATCACCATATACTGCAACTTCATCTAATTGAATGTTTAGAATCTCAGCTAGTTTCTTTACTGCTTCTCCTTTATTTGTATGTGCATCTGTTATTTCATATAACTTCTCATCTGAAGCAGCGTTTATAATCTTGTCTCTATTTTTAGAAAGGAAATCATCCATCTTTTGATAGTCTTTATCTTTTTGGATATGATGATTCACTTTATCAATATTCTTGCTTAGAATATATTCTTTAGTGCAATTTGTTTCTAAATGTGCTAGCGTCTCTTCAATAATCTGATCAACTGTAAGATCTTTTCTATCTGACTCTTTTAGATTTTTTTCTAGTCTAGCGATAACTTGTTCTCTTGACTCTAAAACATATACTTTTGTCGCATCAATATATTCCAAACTATAATCTGATAATTCTTCTAAAATATCTTTTAATACTCTTTTATCAATTGTACTTTGGTAGATGATTTCTCCTTGTGGATTAAAAATTACTGATCCATTTTGATAGATTTGATAAATATCTTTTAAAATAGATTCAAATCCCACAACATAAGATCTACCTGTCGCAATCGTAAAATATCTTTCACTTTTTACGACTTCTTGAATCGTATTTAAAACTGTCTCATCAGCACGATGAGTAATTCCTAATAATGTTCCGTCTAAATCACTTGCAAATAATTTAATCATAAGTCCCTTCCATTAGTCTCAATACATCTATGATACCAATGAAAGCTATCTTTTTTATAACGATTTAATGTTCCGTGTCCTTCATCATCTAAATCAACGTAGATGACACCATATCTTTTTCGCATTTCTCCTGTAGAAGCACTGACTAAATCAATGATTCCCCATGGAGTATATCCAATTAAATTCACATGATCTTCATTAATTGCTTGATCCATCGCCTCAATATGACCCTTCATATATTCAATACGATATGGATCATGAATAACATTTCCTTCTTCTAATTGATCTATCGCACCTAGTCCATTTTCTACTACCATAATTGGCACATTATAACGATCATATATATCATTTAAACTAATACGAAGTCCTTTAGGATCCATTGCCCAACCCCATTCAGAATAAGGTAGATATTCATTTTTATAGCCAAGCGAGAAGTTTCCCTTACCTTTTTCTGCGTCAATATGCGTTGTTTCACAACTTGTGGAATAATAACTATAAGTAAAGAAATCTACATGTCCTTCTAATAAGTCTTTAGCGTCTTGTTCATATTTTTGATAGTCTACTTGATACTTATCCCAAATTCTTTTTGCATATCCTGGATACTTTCCTCTAACCATGACATCACCTGCATAATAGAAACTATTTTGCATTTTTTCTTGATTAGCTAAAACATCATTTGGATCACAAGTTAATGGATAAGAAACCATTCCTGCAATCATACAACCAAGTTTGAAATTAGGATAATGTTCATGAGCATATTTTACGACTCTAGCACTAGCCACAAACTTATTATGTAGCTTATCATATAAGCCTTTCGCTTCACTTGCAGGATAATTTGGTAACATGATTGGTGCTAATATCGTTGTATTAATCTCATTAAAGGTTAACCAATATTTCACCTCATCTTTATATTCTTCAAATATCGTATGACAATACTTTTCATATAAGGAAATTGTCTCGCGATTTGACCAACCGCCAAGTTCCTCTTCTATATATAATGGATCATCATAATGCGATATCGTAACAAGTGGTTCAATATGATATTTCTTTAATTCCTTAAATACATCATGATAGAATTTTAATCCTTCTTCGTTAGGTTTTTCTTCTATTCCTTTAGGATAGATTCTAGGCCAAGCTATAGACATTCTAAACATGTTTAGTCCTAGTTCTGCTAGTAAAGCAATATCCTCTTTATAATGATGATAAAAGTCTGTACCCAAATGATTAGGATAATAATATCCATCTATTACGGCAAACTTCGCTCCTTTTGGTTTTGTTACACCTAAAGCAAATGAAGGAACCGTTATTGGCTTACCCTCTTCACTAATCATCGTAACTAATCTTTGTGAAGTATTTGTACCACCTGTTGTAACATCAGTTAAAGCTAAACCTCTACCACCTTCATTATAACCACCTTCATATTGATTTGCGGCAGTAGCACCACCCCAATAAAACTCTTTTGGAAAACTCATATTCTCCTCCTTTTAGAAAAGCCCCTTTCCACTAATGAAAAGGGACTTAATGAAATTAGATGAAATAATTAAGCTTCAGCTTCATTAGCTGCTTCTTGTTCGCACATTTGTTTTTCGTATACTTTGAAGAATGGTAACCATAGTAAGTAACAAACAGGGAATAGTAGTAAGCAGAAGATAACATTTCTGAAATCTAAAGTAGATAAGAATGTACTTAATACTACTGGTAATGTTGTCATAATTAATACTTGTGGGTAACCGATTAATTGTAATTTGTAAGCAATTAAGTAGAATAAGCCACAAACTAATGGTTGTAAAATAAATGGAATCATTAATGTAGCGTTATACATAATTGGCATACCGAAGATAACTGGTTCATTAATGTTACAGATATTTGGAACTAGAGCAGCTCTAGATACAGCTTGGATTGTCTTTGATTTAGATTTTAGACCCATGATAACTAGTGGTAATGTATTACCAGCACCACCCCAAATACTCATTGCGGCATATAAGAACATTGGACTATAAACTAATGGTTGACCAGCAGCGGCTAAGGCAGCGTTTGTCATATATGCTTGATACCAAGGAACCATAATTACTGCGAAAATAACAGTTGTACCATGAATTCCGAAGAACCAGAAGATTTGTGCTAGTAACATGATAACAAACATACCTGGAGTAGATACTAATACACTCATTGGAATAGCTAAGATACCAATAATTAAGTTAGATAATGTTGTACTTGTGAACTTAGCAATAACGAATGTTAGAATATACCAGAATAATACACACATTCCCATAGGGATAGCTGCTTTGAATGAGTTACCAATTCCTTCTGGAACTGAATCTGGAAGTTTAATACGTAAATCTTTGTCTTCTGCAAACTTCATGATTCGTGCACAAACTAAGCCAATAATTAAGGCAACGAATAAGTTTGTAGAACCTAAGTTAGCGATATTGATGTAGTAAGCTCCATCCATTTCTGTTAATGGGCAACATACAATAAAGTAACAAGCCATTGCAGTAAAACCAGACATCATTTGGTTAACGCCTAATTGTTTTGAATAACTAGCCGCAACGCAATATGTCATAAAGAATGCTAAGATTCCCATTGTCCAACGGTATGGTGTATAGAAGAAGTTATATAATTCTCCTGCTGTATCCCATCCTAAGAATGATGAACCAAGTACACAAACGATTTGGAAAACAGCACCTGTCATTAATAGACCCATTGTGCCACCCATACCACCTGCGATAGAGCTAAATAATTTTGAACCTGATAATTTCATTGATACGTCTTCTAATTTATGCATGAAATTAGATTCCGCAATCTTCTCAACGAAGTTTTTCTTTTCTTCTGCCATGTAATTTTCCCTCTCTTTTTATCCTAATAATTTCTTTACTTGTTTATAAATATTTTCAGCATTTGCTAAAGCATAATCTTGTGGTGCCATTAATGCACATGGAATTCCAGCACGATCTGCACTAGCTTGTAGTTCACGAGCTCTGTTACGAACTTGTGGAGCATATAGTAGTACTTGATAGCCATTTTTAATGATTTCTTCTACTTCACTTGTACCTACTGCGTGAACTTCAATGTCTTCACCAATCTTTTTCCCGTAATCTCTCATTTTTTTCTCAACAATACTTGATGAGAATCCGCCTGCACAACAAATTAAAATTTTCATGATTATTTACCCTCCTTTAATTGTTGAACCTCTTTCTCAAGGCTATCTACTCTTTTATATAGAGTAATTAACTCTTTGATTAAATCCTGAGCAAGTTCAGAATTCATTAAGTGATCCTGAGCATGAACAAGTAATACATTAATTGGCACGTCTTCACCATTAGCCATTGCACTAATTAATGCCATTTGTTCCTTATGAACAGGAAGTGTAGCTGCTGAAGCTTCTTTTAATAGCTCTTCAGCTCTTTCAAAATTTCCATCATTTGCTTCAGTTAATGCTTCAAACGCACATCCTTTTGCGTCCCCAGCTGCAGCGATTAACTGCATGGAAATAGATTCTGTATCAATCATTTTCTTATCTCCTTTTTTTCGACAAGCATATTAAATACGAAAATGTTTTTTCCTTCAAAACAGCTTTTTGTCTATTTTTGATTATTTTTTAAACACTAATTCAATTTTTAAACTGAAAGTGCTTACACTAGTGAATTATTGTGCTTTACACCTGGTTTATTTCTACTAAAGAACAGAAAAACAGTCCTAACTCAATAGAACTGTTTAACTTCTTAAAATATTTCAAACTATTTATTATTTTAATATTTCGATTATCGTAGCGATTTCATCATCACTGATTAATACATCCGCATCTTCTTCTAAATCCACAAGAATATCTTTTATATCGTTATACATTCTCTTATTTTTAGAAAGTAAAGCATCACGATGAATGTTTCTTGGCATTTCCGTACCACTTTTAATTCGATTGATCATACAAGCTAAATGTAAGAATAATCCCATTTCTTCATCCGATTGTAATATTCTTGTCTTTTTCATCATCTTCTTAATTGTCTTATGAATCGTATTTTTAATCTTATAGATATGAATATATTCTAATTGCTTATCTAGATAATCATATAGCTCCTTGTATTCAACTAGTTGTTCCTCTTGGATTGGATCTACAGTTAGTAATAAATCTAATTTTTCTACTGGTGTATTGAATAATTTGGCAACAGATATAAATGGTATGTCATATAAACCTGGATCATATGTTCCTACAACACACAATATTTCACTATTTTTACGATAGTTGTTGATATTATCTAGCATTACTTTACGATCACTTGCGGCTAGTGGAACAACTTGAATATTATCTGTCGCAATATTTTTTTCAATATATTGTTTCATTTGTATCGCAGAACCAGAACCTGATGCACATAATGTCACAATGATTTTCTTATTCTGCATGTCATAGCGTTCATATTCTTCTTTTAATTTAGCAAATGAACCGAAGCCATTATTTAAGATCGATTTATATACATCATCTAGCTTCTCTTCCCCATCTAATTTAATTACTGCATCTAATGCAAATAATGTCATCGGTAACTCTACTAAACGCATTTGAATCCCTGTTTCTACTGCAATCATTTCCATAATCTTTTTTAACGATCCCATATCATATAGAACTAGGATTCCTTTAGGGCTACCAATTTTTATACATAGTGATTTAATCTCTTCATAAGCTTCATCAATACTTTGATCTAGTAGTAGGTCAAAGCTATATAGATTATCTGTTTTATATAATCCTTCGATTGTTTTTTCCATTGCTGAAGCGACTCCACCATGCATAATTAACAAGACAGATGGTTTATTACGACTATTTTCATTTAATCTACGATTACTAAAATAGATTGTTAATAGTACTGTATCATCAATATTAATTGGAATAGAGAATTCCTTACTAATTTTTGAAGTTACTCTAGCCGCAAAAGCATATTCTTCAGGAAACTTTTCTACTACTTCGGTAATCTTCTCATTCGATATTCTCTTTTTCACATTCTTTTGTGTTACAAGTTCTTGGATTTGAAAACACATTGCCTGAAAGATTGAAGAAGGATAAACACGACTAAATAAGGAACTCGCTTCTTTTAAGCTAGAATCTACTAGTTCAATAATCTCTGGTTCTATGATTTTTTCTAACGCTTTACGATCATATTGCGTATCATTAGAAGACATATGATTTGATATATCTGTTTCAATATCAGCGGAAACAATAGTCATAATATCTTCATCTGGTATACTTCTACTCTTTAATTCCTTTATTTTCTCATCAATTAAATCGTAGATGGATTGTTTCTTAGAACGTGTCGTCTCTTGTTTCTTACTGGTATTCGCAGCAGAAAACGAGTAAGTATAGTTTTCAGGTATTAGTTTTTCAATTACTTCACGATTATCTTTATATTGTAAAAAACCTCTTCTAACATATGGATTACAATCACTTAAATATACATTTAAGGTATCTATTTCTTTCCCTGCATTTCTAACAAATGCATTGGCACATCCTATACGAATATCTTCTTTTAATTGTTTTGTATTCCCTTCGCATTTATATAAAAGTAAACATCTTAATAGTTCTGAGTTAATGACAATTTCTTTTTTTACTTTCTCACTCTCGTTTTTAAAGTAAGTTTCTATGAGAGCTAATCGTTCATCAAAACCTCTTTCTTCTAATGAAGGTAAATTGATATGGAATGCAAAATCATTACGCATATCTTTTCCATTTGTTGTGATTTCTTGCGAGAAAACAGTAATTACCTTTACATTTCTATCTAACGATCCCGCTTGTTTTAAGCCTTTTCGATTTTCATCATTAATATGTTCATAATGTGAGATTAAAATAAAACCTCCAGACTTTGTAAATGTATCACTATATTTTTCTTGTATATTCTTAAAACAACCAAAAACACTTTCCATTGTCTTATATTCTTTTAGGTTTACTTCAATAAATGGTGTATCTTCTCTTAACAACTTTTGTGATTTTGCATATTCATACATTTTTTCAGCAAATAGTTCACTTTCTGTACCAGGTTCACCAGAAATTAACACTCTCAAATCTTTTTCAGGATATAAGATACATGCTTTAGCTAATTTAATCGCATTTTTTAATGATCCGTTTGCCCCAATCATATTTTTGAAACAATCTTCTTCATGTTCCATTTTTTCTACAATGCGATAACGAACAGGTCTTCCTGTACTTTTTTCTAGTTCTTTATCTTCACATAGTTGATTTAAAGCAGTAGAAACATTCGCTCTAGAGATATCAAACGCTTCTGATAATTCTTGTGCCGTAAAACTCACATCTTCTTTTTCATTCGTCTTTTCTTTAATGTACTCTAATATTTTCTGTTTATTTGTTTTCATAAATTTGTTTCCTTATAAATATTATTAAACACTATTGCTATTTTTTAAACACTGAATTTTTATTTATTTTACTTTCATTCTTTCTATTTATTCTTAAAATTAAAGTAACAGAGGTTACTTATATATGAAAAGAAGAATTGTATTAAACGCACCAATTGATAAACTATTTCCAGCATTAATTTCACCAACCGTTGAAGGTTATAAAATGGTTAAAAAGAAAGATCCAACAGAAGAAGAACTAAAACATGGTTTAACATATCAAATTGAAGTACAAGGTTCTAAACCTAAGCGTTATGCGACAGTAAAAGTATTAAAGTATGATCGACCAAATGTATATTCTATGGAATATTCTAGTTCTGCTTATCACAAGATTGATACTGTATGGCTTAAAGAAGTAGCACCAGGGAAAACAGAAGTCATCACAGAACATATGGAAGAAAGAATCAAAGATGGTAAAGTAATTTCTTCTAAAGGAAAAAATGATTCTGATGTGATTAAACCAGTATCGATTTGGGATAGACATAAATATAAACAATTAGAAATTGCGATTAAGAAAGGTGTAATCTAACCTTAACCAAAACGTAATAATTGCTTGTACAAACAAAACTATAATACCTTTGTATGAGTAATTTTATTCCTAAATTCATTTATAAAATATCGAGTATTCTAGCAATATTGATTTTTGGAATACTCTTTTATTTCGCCTTCACCGAAACTGGAGTCATTAATTATGACATGATTGAATATAATTATTTCATTCAAGATAATTTATGTATTAATCTTGTTTGTCTTATCTTATTCATTTATTTTCTGAATAAAATATCTCGTTATTTATGTAGATATCGTATTAAGCATTTAATGATTTTCTTTATGATTATCATTAGTGCTTTATTAGTTTATCTTGTTGGTAATGTCAATTTACATCCTACATGGGATAGTGCTAAAGTTATTCAAGCCGCTAGCAATCTTATTCATCATGATTATTCGATGTTTACTTATGGAAACTATATCTCTCAATACCCATTTCAAATTCCATTAGTACTTTATTATGCTTTCTGGATCAAACTATTTGGGGAAAACTATATATTTCTTCAGTTGATTAATATATGTTTTTTACAACTAACATACTACTTTATCGTAAAAAGTTCGTTTCTCATTAGTCATCAAAAGAAAGCAACTATCATGACATTATTATTACTTGTTACATTTATTCCTTTACAAATGTATGTCATGTTTCTGTATTCCAATATTCCTTCTTTATTTTGCATGAGTGCTGGAATCTATTTCTTTTTAAAATATGATGATTATCATGAATTTAGAAACATCCTCATATCTTTTTTATTTTTAACTCTAGCATCACTATTTAAAGGTACTGCCTATATTGTAGTAATCGCGACAAGTATTCTTTATGGATTAGAATTAATCAAAAAGTTTAATCTAAAGAAGCTTGTACTAATCCTTACCTCTATTGTTATTCTTGTAATTGCTCCAAGTGTAATCAACAAAGCTGTATCTTCTCTAGATTCTTCTATTTCTTTATCTAGTACTGCATATAAAGAAATTGCATTAGTAATGGGAACATCCTAAGGTCCAAGAGGAGCAGGTTGGCATAATGGTTGGTATGAACCAAAACTGTACAAAATGTACGGTAATGATGTTAACGCCATGAAAAAAGATGGGATTCATCAAACTATCACTAATCTCAAAGAACTAGCTAACAATCACAAATTAATATCGTTCTATCACGATAAAATCTGTTCAATGTATATTAATCCTGACTACCAAGGATTTTGGACAATTGTTGCGAATAAATCAGAACAATTTTCAAAAGGTGAGTCAGATAAACAATCTTTCTTATGGATTAAGTATTCTAGCGAGAAAGATGCATACTCTCATTTCAC
>CAVIQY010000013.1:0-38575 GCA_963645035.1 bacterium
GGCAAAGAATTGTAGATCCAGATATCGCTAGTGAATATAACTGGATTATGGAAACAGCAAACATCGTTAATGGTGATTGCTATGACACAGAAAGTGGTTTAACAAAAGAAGATTTAGGTGTTAAAGCTCTTGATGATAAGACATTAGAAGTAACATTGACTAAGCCTACAGGATTCTTCCTAAGCTTAATGGCATTCCCTTGCTTCTTCCCAGCTAATCAAAAATTTGTTGAAAGCTGTGGTGATCAATATGCATTATCAGTTGATAATATGCTAAGTTGTGGACCTTACAACTTCTCATCTTGGACAGCAGGTTATTCATATGAATTCACATTAAATGATACATATTGGGATTATGACAACTATGTAGCTAAGAATGGTGCTGAAAAAGTTGTATTCCGTGTAATTGCTGATACACAAACATCTTTACTTGAATATGAAAGTGGAAACTTACAAACAGTTATTCTATCTGGTGAACAAGTAAATGCAAATAAAGGTGCTGAAGGATATACAGATAAGTTAACAGGTTACTTATATTACTTATTACTCAACATCAATAACAACGAAACAAGCGAAGATCTACAAAACCTATGCATTAGACAAGCAATGCAATATGCTCTAGACAGAGAAACTATTGCTAATGCATTAAATGATGGTTCTGTAGCTGCTGAAGGTATTGTTCCTTTCCAATTAGCTGGTAATCCAGAAACAGGTGCTGACTTCAGAGAAGACAGTGGTAAGCTAGTTGAATACAACTTAGATAAGGCAAAAGAATACTATGCTGAAGGTGTATCTCAACTTGGTCATGATGTAACAATCGAATTACTATATGGTACTGATGAAGGTGACTCAGTCATTAAAGCTGCTGAACAAATTCAATCATACTTAGAAGAAGTTGGATTTACAGTTAACCTAAATGGTAAGCCTAAGAAGGAAAGATTAACTCTACAAAGAGAACATACATTTGATGTATCTCTAACTCGTTGGGGTCCTGACTATGGTGATCCACAAACATATATGGATCTATTTGTAAGCACAAATACATCTAATAACCAAGGTGGTTTCACTAGCAACCTATATGATAACGACATTGCTAGTGCTGGATTAAGTTCTGTATCTGCACTTGAAAGATGGAACTACTTCGTCGATGCTGAAAAAGTTCTAGTTCAAGATGAAGCAGCAGTTATTCCAGTATTCCAAGCTGGTGGTGCTATGTTAATTTCTCCAACTATCTCTGGAATTGAATTCCACAGTGCTGGTGTAGATAACTACCGTCATATCGTAATTAAGTAATTAATTTAAAACAAACCATTAATAATTAGAGCGATTGTAAAAAATCGCTCTAATTGTTATAAAGGAGACTTATGAAAAAATATATATTTAAACGAATAATGATGTCTTTGGCAACATTATTAGTAATCTTATTAGTTTTATTTATACTGATGGATTTAATGCCAGGTTCACCATTTAATGATGAAAAGTTGACGGATGCACAAAAAGCATTGTTATATGCTAAATATGGTTTGGATCAACCAATTATTGTCCGTTTTGGCTTATATGTAAAAAATATGTTAACAGGTGATTTAGGTGTATCTTATGCCATTAATAAGAATTTCCCTATTAGTTCAATGATTTCTGAAAGATTAGGTATCTCTATTATGGTTGGTATTATGGCAATGATTATCGGTACAATCGTTGGTTTACTATTAGGTATCTTATCAGCATTAAATCACAATACATGGATTGATAACTTATGTTCAGCAATATCTGTTATTGGTGTAAGTGTTCCTTCTTATGTATGTGCCTTATTACTTTGTTATTTTATTGCCTATAAATTAAAATGGTTCCCTATTTTGTATAACCAAAAGACACCATTTACTTCTCTTGTATTACCTGCTGTAGCTTTATCCGTATCTCCTACAGCAAATATTGCAAGATTTACAAGATCAGAAATGATTGATGTATTAAATAGTGATTATATTCTTTTGATTGAATCTAAGGGTGTAAAAAACTATAAGATGATTATTCATCATGCTTTAAGAAATGCATTAATTCCTGTAGTTACAGTTATGGGACCAATCTTAGTTAACTTAATGACAGGTTCTAGTGTAATTGAAAAGATATTTGGTATTCCTGGTATTGGATCATTAATGATTTCTGGTATTCAACAAAATGACTATAACGTTACGATTGCTTGTGCCTTTGTATATTCTGCAATGTTTATCGTAATGATGTTAATTGTAGATATTTTATATGGTGTAATTGATCCACGTATTAGAGTGACAAAGGAGGGCAAGAGATGACAACAACAAATCATGAATTTACAGCAGATGATTTTACATTTGCCCATAAAAAAGATGAAAAACTTGTCGATAAAAACTTTAAAGCTACTAGATATTCACATGATGTATGGTGTAATTTCAAAAAGAATAAAGGTGCTTTAATTGGTGCGATTATCGTTATTATCATTGTTTTATTCGCTTTAATTGGCCCTCATATGACAGAACATACATATAAATCTATCATACATGGTCATGAGTGTTTAACTCCTCGTATTCCTTTTATTGAAAAACTTGGTATTTTTAATGGTACATATAAAGGAAACAACCAATATACTGGAGATTTAGAAAATGTCTATTATTGGTTTGGTAGTGATACGCAAGGTAGAGATATTTTCACTCGTGTATGGGAAGGTACTAGAGTTTCCTTATTAATTGCTTTTGCAGCAGTTGTGATTGATATTGTGATTGGTATGGTTTATGGAACAGTATCTGGATTCTTTGGTGGCAAAGTTGATATGTTCATGCAAAGATTTGCGGAAATATTAAATGGTGTACCAACACTAGTTGTCGTAACTTTACTTGGTCTAGTATTACCACAAGGTATTGTGTCGATTATCTTTTCACTAATGATTACAGGTTGGATTGGTATGGAAAGAATTGCTAGAGCACAAGTACTAAAAGTTAAGGAACAAGAATATGTATTAGCTTCTAGAACACTTGGTGCTAGTAAATTCTCACTCATTGTAAATGACATCTTACCAAATATTTTTGGTCAAGTTATTGTTACAAGTATGTTCTCTATTCCTAATGCAATCTTCTTAGAAGCGTATTTGTCATTCTTAGGATTAGGTGTTCCTGCTCCTTTAGCATCACTAGGATCACTTGTATCAGATGGTTATAAGTCAATGACAACATTCCCTCATATTTTATTAATCCCAGTAGTAGTTCTTGCATTATTAATGTTAAGTTTCAACTTATTTGCGGATGGATTAAGAGATGCATTTGATCCAAAGATGAATAACAGGTAGGTGAAAAGTATGAGTGAAAAAGTAAAACGTGATAAGAAAGATCGTGTCTTATCTATACGTGATTTAAATATTTCTTTTAAAACAAACTATGGTGTTGTTAATGCGATAAGAGGTATTCGTTTTGACTTATTTAAAGGCGAAACAGTCGCTATCGTTGGTGAAAGTGGTAGTGGTAAATCCGTAACGATTAAAACGATTATGGGTATCTTAGATTCTAACGGTGTGATTGATTCGGGTTCGATTATCTATAACTATGTAGATGAAAATGGCCAAGAACAATCTGCTGATTTAGTTAAGATGAGCCAAAAAGAAATTCGTTATAAATTCTGTGGTAAAAGAATTGCCATGGTATTCCAAGATCCTATGACTTCACTAGATCCTACAATGACAATTGGTAAACAAATTATGGAACCAATGTTAGAGCATAAAAAAGTTTCTAAGGCAGATGCTAAAAAGAGAACTTTAGAATTACTGGGTGAAGTAGGAATTGAAAATCCTGAAAAGAGATTTAAGCAATATCCTCATGAATTATCTGGTGGTATGAGACAAAGAGTCGTTATTGCGATTGCCTTAGCATGTGATCCAGATGTATTAATTTGTGATGAACCTACAACAGCGTTAGATGTAACAATTCAAGCGAAGATTCTAGAACTCATTAAGAAGTTACAAAATGAAAAGAATATTTCTGTTATTTATATTACGCATGATTTAGGTGTCGTTGCGAAAGTTGCGGATTATGTTGCGGTAATGTATGCAGGAAGAATTATTGAAAAAGGTGCTATTAATGAAATTTTCTATGATCCTAGACATCCTTATACTTGGGGGCTATTAGCTAGTATGCCTGATACGGATACAAATTCTAGAAGACTATTCGCTATTCCAGGTACACCACCAAATCTAATGACAAAGATTAAAGGTGATGCATTTGCGCCTAGAAATCCATATGCATTAAAGATTGATTATGAAGAAGAACCACCAATGTTTAATGTTGGTGGCCAACATAGAGTATGTTCTTGGTTATGTGATCCTAGAGCTCCAAAGGTAGAGCTTCCTGAAGATTTAAAAGAACGTATTGCCAAAATGAAGAGGGAGGCGAAGTTAGATGACTGAGAAGAAAGTTTTATTAGAAGTTGAAGGTCTTAAACAATACTTCCCAATTACAAAAACGTATACAACTAAAGCTGTAGATGGAATTAGCTTTAAAATATATGAAGGCGAAACATATGGCTTAGTTGGTGAATCAGGTAGTGGTAAATCTACAACAGGAAGATCTATTATTCGTTTATATAATCCTACTGCTGGAAAGATTATCTTTGATGGTAAAGATATTAGTGGCAAGATGGATAAAGCAACGGAGAAATATCTTCGTACAAATATGCAAATGATTTTCCAAGATCCTATGGCTTGTTTGAATCCTAGAAAGAAAGCTTCTCAAATTATTGCGGAAGGCTTACAAATTCATCATGACTATAAGGATAAGAAAGACTTAGATGATAAAGTATATGCCATTCTAGATAAAGTAGGTTTATCTAGAGAACAAGCTACACGTTTTCCTCATCAATTCTCTGGTGGTCAAAGACAACGTTTAGGTATTGCTAGAGCATTAGTAATGAATCCAAAGCTAGTCATTGCGGATGAATGTATTTCTGCACTTGATGTTTCGATTCAAGCTCAAGTTGTTAATATGATGAAAGATTTACAAGAAGAACTAGGTACTACATACTTATTTATCGCACATGATTTAAGCATGGTTAAGTATATTTCTGATCGTATTGGTGTCATGCATTTAGGTCATATCGTAGAAACTGGTACTACGGATGAAATCTTCTTTAATCCAATTCATCCATATACAAAGTCCTTGTTAAGTGCTATTCCTCATCCTAATCCTATTGTAGAAAAGCAAAGAACAGCATTAGTCTATGATAAAGAAAAAGAAGGTGTGGACTATACAAAAGGTACATATCATGAATTAACAGAGACACATACTGTACTTGCAACAGATGAAGAATTTGCAAAATGGAATGTGAAATAAAAAGTGGGAAACCACTTTTTATTTAATTTTGGTAATAAATACGCTAATTATGTGTAAAAAAATTTATTTGCAATGAATACTTTAAATGTATAATACAAGTAGCGAGTACGCAAAGGAGGAAAGAAATGAAGAAATTTATTTCTGTATTGACTGCTGGCCTTATGGCTATGAGTCTAGTAGCTTGTGGATCTAGTTCAACTAGCACAACTACAACAACTGAACCAGAAGCTACTGGTTCAACAACTGAAACTACTACTGAAGTTTCAGATATGAAAGTTGCAATGGTTACTGACTATGGTGACATTACTGACCAATCATTTAACCAAACAACTTACGAAGCATCTAAGAAGTTTTGTGATGATAATGGTGTAGAATTCACATACAAGAAACCTGCTACAGATGCTGACTTAGACCGTGAAGCTTCTATGGAAGAAGCAATTGAAGAAGGTTACAACGTAATCGTTCTTCCAGGTTATGCATTTGCTAAAGCTATCGTAGATGTAGCTCCTAACTATCCAGATGTTAAGTTCGTTGCACTAGACGTTGCTCAAAGCGATTTAGATGGTGCTAATGGTGGTTCAACATTTACAGCTGACAACGTATTCAGTGGTGTTTACCAAGAAGAATTATGTGGTTACATGGCAGGATATGCTGCTGTTAAACTAGGTTACACAAAACTTGGTTTCTTAGGTGGTATGGCTGTTCCAGCTGTTCAACGTTATGGTTATGGATTTGTTCAAGGTGCTAACGCTGCTGCAGTTGAACTTGGTAACACAAGTGATGTAGTTGTTAACTATGTATATGGTGGACAATTCTATGGTGATGCTGATATCACAGCTCGTATGGACACATGGTACCAAGGTGGTACAGAAGTAGTATTTGCTTGTGGTGGTGGTATTTATAGTTCTGCTGCTGAAGCTGCTGTTAAAGTTGATGGAAAAGTTATCGGTGTTGACGTTGACCAAGCTGCTACAATCGATGGCGCATATGGTGATGGAATCACAGTTACTTCTGCTATGAAAGGTTTAGGTGCTACAGTTAATACTCTTCTAAAGGCTATCCAAGATGGTAATTGGGATGAATACAAAGGACAAGTACAAACTCTTGGTCTAGTATCTGAAAATCCTGATGAAAACTATGTAGGTTTACCTTCTACAACACAATTCGCTGATGGCTTTACAGAAGATGACTACAAAGATTTAGTTGCTAAGTTATACAATGGTGAAGTTACAGTAAGCAACGCTACAGACGCAATGCCTGCTACAGAAATCACTGTTAACGACGAAGGCTCAATCAAGGGTTAATCAATAACTCAGTGCTAAGAGGTGACTCTTAGCACTTTTTTTGTATATTTAAGAGATTTTATTTTATAATGTATATTAAGGATTCATGACATACATCATTGAATAAAAAATAGGAGGTTGCTTATGGAAACAGAAATGCCTTATGCAATAGAAATGTTACATATCACAAAGAGATTTCCAGGAATCATTGCGAATGATGATATTACACTTCAACTAAAAAAGGGTGAGATTCACGCTCTTTTAGGAGAAAATGGTGCCGGTAAATCAACGTTAATGAGTGTTCTTTTTGGTTTGTATCAAGCAGAAGAAGGCGAAATACGAAAAGATGGTGTACAAGTTAAAATTAATAATCCAAATGATGCCAATGATTTAAAGATTGGTATGGTTCATCAACATTTTAAACTTGTACAATGCTTTAGTGTTTTAGATAACATCATTCTTGGTGTTGAAACAACAAAAAATGGTTTCTTACAAAAAGAAGAAGCACGTAAAAAGGTATTAGAATTATCAGAAAAGTATGGACTACAGGTAGATCTTGATGCAAAGATTGAAGATATTACTGTAGGTATGCAACAGCGTACAGAAATTCTAAAGATGTTGTATAGAGAAAATGACATCTTAATTTTTGATGAACCTACTGCTGTATTAACACCACAAGAAATTGAAGAATTAATGAAAATCATGAAGAATTTATCTAGTGAAGGTAAATCTATCTTATTTATCTCTCATAAGTTAAATGAAATCATGGAAGTTGCAGATCGTGTTACGGTATTAAGAAGAGGCAAATATATCGGTACAGTAAATGTGGCAGATACAACAAAAGAAGAACTAAGCCGAATGATGGTAGGAAGAGATGTTCAACTTGTTGTCGATAAAGATGAACATGAACCAGGGGAAACAATCTTAGAAGTAAAGAATTTAACAGTTGCTTCAAAGGTACATAAGAATAATGCAGTAAAAGATGTTTCATTTAATGTTCGTGCAGGAGAAATTGTTTGTGTAGCTGGTATTGATGGTAATGGACAAACTGAACTTGTATATGGAATTACAGGTCTAGAACCAGTAGTAAGTGGAAAAGTAAGCATGTGTGGCGAAAATGTAACAAATGCTTCAATTAGAAAACGTGCGAAATATATGAGTCATATTCCTGAAGATCGTCAAAAACATGGTTTAGTTTTAGATTATCCTCTTGAATATAACATGATTCTAGAAAGATATTTTGAACCACAATTTACAACAAAACATGGTTTCTTAAAGAAGAAAGAAATTAGAGCTTATGCTGATCGTTTGATCAAACAATTTGATGTAAGAAGTGGTGAAGGGGCTGTTTCTATCACAAGAACAATGTCTGGTGGTAACCAACAAAAAGCGATTATTTCTCGTGAATTAGATAAGAGTCATCGCTTACTTGTCGCAGTACAACCAACGCGTGGACTTGATGTTGGCGCAATTGAATATATTCATAAAGAATTAGTCAATTGTAGAGATAGAGGAGATGCGGTATTACTTGTATCTCTTGAATTAGAAGAAGTAATGAATTTATCAGATCGTATCTTAGTAATGTATGAAGGTGAAATTGTAGCTGAACTTGATCCAAAGACAACTACACCTGAAGAACTAGGCTTATACATGGCTGGTGCAAAACGGATGGAAATGGAGAAATAGGATGAACGAAAAGAAAAAGTTTTTAAAGAATCCAACAGTACAAACGATTTTTTCTTCATTAATCTGTATTGTCGTTGGTTTATTAGTAGGTTATATCGTACTACTTGCGATTAATCCAAGTGGTGCAGCTGAAGCAATTAAAACAATCTTGCTTAACTTTATGAATCGTCCAACTAGTGGTGCAAGATTAAAGGCATTAGGTAATACACTTGCAAAAACAGCACCATTATTAATGTGTGCCTTAAGTGTATGTTTCTGTTATAAGGTAGGTTTATTCAATATTGGTGCTGCTGGTCAATATGAAGCAGGTGCTGGTGTTGCCTTATATGCAGCTCTTGCATGGCATTTACCTTGGTATTTATGCATGTTACTTGCAGCTCTTGCTGGAGCATTATTAGGTATGATTTCTGGAGCATTAAAAGCATATCGTAATGTAAATGAAGTTATTTCAGGTATTATGCTTAACTGGATTACATTATATTTAGTAAACATGGTACTTAGCTTACCTGAAGTAAAAGATACAGCTAGTCCTTATACAAAAGATTTAATGCAAGAAAGTACAGGATCATTAATTCCTTCACTTGGATTAAATACATTATTTTCAAATAATAGGGCTGTAACGATTGCAATTGTATTAGCAGTTCTAGTTGCAATTGTGATTCAAATTGTATTAACAAAAACAAAGTTTGGTTACGAATTAGTTGCTACTGGATTTAATAAAAATGCTGCAAAATATGCTGGAATGAAAGAAAAGAAAAACATTATTGTAACTTTAGCAATTGGTGGAGCTCTTGCTGGAATTGGTGCTTGTTTCTTATTCCTATCAGGATATCAAAAGTGGTCTACAACACAAACTAGTGTTCCTAGCATGGGATTCAATGGTATTGCGGCTACATTCTTAGGTGGTCTAAATCCTATTGGTACAATCTTTGCTTCATTCTTTATTCAACATATTACAGATGGTGGATCATTAATTGATAAGGCGATTTATCCTTCACAAATTTCTGATTTAATGTCTAGTGTAATTATCTACTTATGTGGATTCTCACTATTCTTCCGTCATGTATTAGGTTCAATTCATTTTAAGAAAAAGGAGGAGAAGAAATAATATGGTACTTCTTATCCAATATACAATCCTATTTGCATCGGTATTATCTCTTGTTGCATTAGGTGGATGTTTTGCAGAACATTCTGGTGTAATTAACTTAGGCTTAGAAGGAATCATGGTTATGGGCGCTCTTGGTGGTGCTTTAGCAATGAATATGATTCCTACAACTGCTCCTACAATTGTTATGATTTTAGGAACAGTAGTTGCTTCAATGATTTGTGGAATGTTATTTTCGATATTCCTAGCTGTTGCAAGTATTAACTTTAAAGCAGATCAAACATTGATTGGTACAGCAATGAACTTAATGTCTACTTCTGTCGCAACAGTATTAGTTCGTGCAATTAATACAGCAAGTGATCCAAATAACGTATCTTCAACATTACAATATATTCAAAGTAAGAAGGCATTTATTGTAAATCTTGGTGGCTTTGAATTTAACTGGTTTATGTTATTTGCAGTAATTGCACTAGTTATCTCACATGTTGTTTTGTATAAAACAAAGTTTGGTTTACGTTTAATTGCTTGTGGTGAAAATCCTCAAGCTGCTGACTCTGTCGGAATTCATGTAAATAAGATGAGATGGGCTGGCGTACTTATTTCTGGTTTATTAGGTGGGCTTGGTGGAATTGTTTATATTACAGCAGGTGTATCTGAATGGAAGTTTGAAATGGGTGTTGCTGGATTTGGTTTCTTATCTTTAGCTGTTATGATCTTTGGTCAATGGAAACCATCTAAGATTGCTTTAGCTGCACTATTATTTGGATTCTTTAGAGCATTATCTAATGTTTATTCTGGATTTAGTTGGCTAGTTGCTTTAGGTATCGATTCTAAGATTTATAACATGTTACCATACATCATTTCCTTAATTGTCTTAATCTTTACTTCACAAAATTCTAAAGCACCAAAGGCAGAAGGTATACCTTACGAAAAAGGAATGCGATAAGTTAAATAAACTATTAAGATTTGATTCATTTTAAAAGAAGATGTCTTATGTAACTGTAATAGTTGCTTAGACATCTTTTTAGATATGAATTAATATGCATTTGCCAAATGACGCATAGAAATAGGAAAATTTAAATCAATACTTTGGACATGAAAATACTGATTAAGTATAATTGAGCCTGATTTATTTTATCGATTGAGTTTGCTAGAAAATTCTATATAATACTTGCTTATTTTATTTGCATATAGTAAATTATAAATGCAATTGGGGTATGTGTTTGCGGACACATACTTGGAGGAGCCGGTGTAATCTGGTTCCTCTTTTAAATTTCATCAAAAAAAGATGGTTGAACAAAAGTGATTTTTAATAACACCATCTTTTAACGTGATTATTTATTTTTCATCGCAAGATAAGCCATTTTCATGGTGTCATCACGATCTTTACATCCTGCTAGAAATCCTGAGATATGACAGAATTGTGCTGTTTCTACACCAGATACTTTTGCGAGTTCTTCATATCTTAAACCATACCATTCTTTTGGTAATGGATGTCTAAAGCTTGTTCGATCATCTGGATTACTTAGCGCACATTGTATATTCCATCCACCTCTTAGTGCAGGATAAACAACATACCAAATATCTTGGGCAATTGGATCATTCTTACGTGATTTAAGAACACCTTCCCATGGAGCAAACTTATCCATTGTCATAATATGATTTGATGAGAAAGTAATGCATTGAAGAACATAATCTGTTGCGTCTAGTGAAGAAATAATATTATCTAAACGATTTAAGATAATGTCTTTTGCGAAAGATACTGCATCTAAGAAGGCTTCATAATAGCTGTAATCAGAATTCCAACCTGGATTAAAATCCTTAATGACTTTACTTACTGTAAATCCTGTTTCAGCACTATATTGTAATTGTTTCTTTTGGTCTTGAGGAATATTAGGCATTTTTTCTAATATTAAGCTAACTGGTGTATAACCATTATCATAAGCATCGATCCCTTGAATTAATGAGGTATCTAGTGATAAGAATACACGGTCATAATATTCTTCTGGGCAATCCTGAGCTTCTAATATTTCTTTGTAGTATTTCTTCCATACTAAGCCACATGCAGCGTAAGGAATAAGTGTTCCAGGGTGACAACCATTGGCTTCTTTATTTGCAGGAGAGTGATGATCTAATTCTCCTTCACCAATATCGAAGATAATCCAGTTTTCTTTATCAGTAGGTATTTCTGTATCAGGACCACGCACGACATGAATTTCTTCACTCATTAAAGAAAGTAAGGCTGTCGCAAAAACATCATCAGCGTGAAATAAACCATCATGGGTATAAAGATTTAATTTAGAATACATATAAACTCCGTTTCTTAACTAATCATACCATTATGTTATAAAATATGGGTATGAAAAAACGTGTAGAACCTAGTTTTTATGAAGATTTAACTTCTATTTCGATTCATGATTTAAGTAAAGAATATCGTGAGGATAGTTACTTATTCGAAAATGAAGAATGTGATGAAGTGTTAGATTATAAAGAGTTTTATGAATGTAAGTTTGAAAAGGTAACTTTTTCAAACCATATTCGTAGAGCGATGTTTACGGATGTTATCTTTGAAAATTGTGATTTTTCAAATATCGATATGCGTGAATGTGTATTTCATCGAGTAATCATGAATAAATGTAGATTAACAGGAACGGATTTAACACAAGGTGTATTTTATAGTTTTCTTTTGAAGAATTCTCATGCACAATATGCTAATTTTAGTTCTTCTAAAATGAAGGATAGTTCTTTGATCCAAAATGTATTAAGTGATAGTGGGTTTACTATGTGTAAAGTAAACAATGTAGAACTAGATGATTGTGATTTTAGTCGAGCTGAATTTTATGATACGAATTTAGATGGATTAGATTTTTCAACAAGTGATATTACAGATATTACGTTAGATATGAATCACATGAAAGGAATCATTTTAAACGAGGAACAAGCTCTAGCATGTGCTAAGTTATTAGGGATTAAAATTAAATCGTAAAAGGAAAGGAAAAAGATTATGGATGAAAAAGAAATACAAGAAAGAATTAGTAATGGTAGAAACTTTATGAAAATGAAAATGGATGTAGAAGGGTGGTCTAGTGATCAAGATCAAAAGAAACCTCAACCTCCATTATGTAAAGCACCAATGTGTGAAAATAGTATTCCATTACCAAAAGATTTTAGCAGTTTATCAATCGAAAATGATTTCTTAAAAGTGATAAATGAAAGATGCTCACACAGAGTCTATACACAAGAAGCGTTGACACTAACAGAATTATCTTATGTATTATGGTGTTCACAAGGTGTGAAAGATATTCGTGGTAAGAAATATGCGACATTAAGAACAGTACCAAGTGGTGGAGCAAGACATGCATTTGAAACATATTTAGCGGTAAAAAATGTAGATGGCTTACCACAAGGTTATTATCATTATTTACCAATGACTCATTCTTTAGAGTGTATTGAAGAAATTCCACTAGATAGTTTTATTGGCGAATCTTTAAGTAAACAAGTTTGGGCCGATAAGTGTGCGGTATGTTTATATTACTCCTTGGTGGCTTATCGAGCAGAGTGGCGATATGGTATTTTTGCTCATCGAGTTGCTTTAATTGATGCAGGACATGTAACAGAAAATGTGTATTTAGCTTCTGAATCTATAGGTCTAGGAGGATGTGCTGTTGCGGCACTTGATGGAAAATATTGTGATCAAGCATTTCATCTAGATGGAGAAGAAGAATTTATCTTCTACTCTATGCCAATTGGACATATTCAAAAGAGTAATAAACAGGCAGAAGATGCATTCTATGCATTTGTTAAGGAAGAAAATTACTAATAACGAATAAGAAGAAATTTGTGTGAAATGACTTTCATCATTTTTTCACAAAGTGACCACTTCTCAAAAAAAGTTTCGGTTATTATATAAGTGTCAAACAAAATAGATAGTTTGATATTTCTTTCCCCCTATTAATAAGAGATGGAATCGTAGGATTCCTTTTCTTTTTTACAAATAAATTGAATTGTATATGGGATAGAACATAAATTCACATTATGATAATAACGACAATTAGATAGGAGGAAATGAATATGGGTGTCTTACAAGCTATATTTATATTTCTAGGCTTATCCTTAGATAGTTTTGTATTAATGATGGATAAGGGCGCGACAATGCGTAAACTAGAAATGAAGAAAGCATTATTGTATAGCGTTGTTTATTCATTGGCTGCAGAAATATTATTACTATTAGGCTATGTTACTTCGTTTATCTTTAAAGATAGTTTGAATCGTAAAGCAGAATTAAGCATTGCGGTAATTATTATTTTTGGAATTGGTTTATATATTTTCTTTAAATCATTAAGACATGAAGATTTAGAAGAACATGTAGATGATAGCTTTAATTTAAAAGAATGTTTCAAGATAGCGTTAATTACAAATTTTGATACATTTTGCTTAGGCGTAGGATTTAGTTTTTCGGAAATTGAAATTCTTTGTGGAGCGTTGCTAATTTTTGTGATTTCGTTTATTGTTACATATATAGCTCAGTATATTGGTTATTCGCAAGGATCAAAATATACAAAAGTAGTAGGAGTGAGTGGAGGAGTACTCATTATTGGATTTAGTATATTTTTACTGACGAAAGTTATTGGACTATAGGTGAGGTGAAATATGGAAGACCATAAGGGCTACATGCGAGCATGCCTATATGAGAATTTAAGAGAATTAATGCTTAAAAACGTATTTGAAAAAATTACGATTAAGCAAATATGTGATGCAACAGGTGTCATTCGTGCTACATTTTATAATTATTTTGATGATAAATACGATTGTTTATATGCAATTGTATATCATGATTTTGTCGAAAGCTTTCATGCGGAGAAAGTATCTAAATCATTACAAGGTGAAGGAGGTAATGGTTCAGAATTTGTTCCTACAGCTAGTAGTACTAAGTTAATTGAAGATAATATTCAATATATTTTAGAAATCATTGAAAAGAATCGTAACTTTTATCGCTTGGCATATAATGTTACAGGACAAAATAGTTTTGAAGATATGATAAGAGAGAACTTAATGATTATCTTTAAGACGGTATTAGATGAACATCGTAAACCTAATTATTTAAATAAATATTCTAATAGTTTATTAGCTAGATATTTTGCGGAATGTGTTGCGTTTGATATTAGGGAATTTGTATTCCAGAAATATTCAAAACTTTCTGTATCAGACACAAAGGCAATGATTCTAGATTTGATGAAAAACGGAATAAACGATTTTATCCAATAAAAAAGGAATGCTACAAATGTGGCATTCCTTTTAAAGTACAATTACTATTTGTTAGCTTCTAAGTAATCTACAGCGACTTGAGCGTACAAAGCAGCTCCTACAGGGAATGATTTTTCATCTAAGTAGAAGTAGTCACTATGATGAGGATAATCACCACCAGCACCAACTTGAGCAAAGCTTGATGGGCAAATAACTGTATATTCTGAGAAGTCTTCAGCACCCATCATTAGACCTGGTTCAATAACTTGTGTATCAGGATTATCAACAACTTTCTTAGCAGCACCCCAAGCAATCTGTTCAATTGTTGGATCGTTTACTAGAACTTCTGTCATCATGTTATATTCATATTCATATGTACAACGATATGCTTCACATGTAGATTTAACAATTCTTTCCATGATATCTGGTAGGCTATGATGTAGTTTGACATCAAATGAACGACATGTTCCTGTTAATGTAGCTTCACCAGAAACGATATTGAAACGTGTACCAGAATTTAATGTACCTACAGTTACTACAAGTGGTGTTAGAGGAGAAGTTTCTCTACTAACGATAGATTGTAGATTCATAACGATAGCAGCAGCACATACTGTAGCATCAGCACAAGCTTCTGGAGTAGCTCCATGACCTGCTCTACCAATAACTTTAATTGTAAATGTATCGGCAGCAGCTGCAACAGCTCCTGGTCTCATATATACTGCACCAACATCTTTTTGGGCACCAATATGAATACCAAACATTGCGTCAATTCCATCAAGACCACCTTGTTTGATGACAGCTTTAGCACCTTGAGCAATTTCTTCAGCTGGTTGGAATACTAGTTTTACATTTCCATATAATTCATCTTTTACATCATTTAGTACTTTTGCAGCACCTAGTAACATAGAAGCGTGGGAATCGTGTCCACAAGCATGCATGAAACCAGGATTTTGAGATTTGAAAGGAACATCTGTTTTTTCTGTAATAGATAAAGCATCGATATCACCACGTAAACCAATTGTTTTACCAGGATGACCACCTGTAATTGTAGCAATTAGTCCTGTTGGTTCGAGTCTTCTGTAAGGAATACCCATTTTGTCTAGTTCAGCAGCGATAACATCTGTTGTTCTGAACTCTTGCATACTAGCTTCTGGATGAGCATGCAAATCATGACGCATATCACAAATATATGATGCGTACTTTTCTGCTAATGATCTGATATTTTCCATTTAAATTTCTTACCTCCAATCATTCATTAGATAGAAAAACGGATATAGTTATAATATCCGTTTTAGCTTAAGTTAAAATGTTAAATTATAACCAAGATTTCATTACACCTGCAATTAATACAGATACGATTGTAACACAAACGAAACCTGCAATTAATACTTTTGGTGTGATAATACTAGAAATAACTTTCTTTTCTTCTGGGTCTGTAATTTGAGAATCGATTGCTTCGTTAGCGATTAATACATTTAATGGGAATCCTAAATATGCATTAACTACGATACCAAATGCAGATGCGAATGTTTCGTCTTTCTTGAAGATCTTAGATGAAACAAATGCTGCAACAGCTAGACCAAGTGTACCAACAACAAACATACCTAGTACAACAGCTAATACTGGTAGAATTGTATCTGGAGTAACAGATGCGAATCCACAGAATAATGTACCGTATAATACGAATAGTAAGAAACCAAATGAATTAGCTTTTGTTAAAGCATCTTCAGGAATTAAACCAAGAGTGCATCCAGCAAAGCCTAGAATTAAGCACATTACATACATACTTACAGCTCCACCTGTAGCAGTTTGAATCATTGATGAAATGATACAAACTAATAATAGTTTAGCAAAAATCATATATGTAGAATCGTTGCTCTTTTTCTTTTCGGCAGCTTCTTCATCTTTCTTTTCGCTTGCTAATTCACCTTTAACATATTGTTCATGTAATTCTCTAACTTGTTTTCTTAATGTTGCAGATTCAACTGGCATACCAATTAAACTTTGTAGTGTCATACAAACTAAGGCAACAAGTCCTGCTTGTGTATTACCAACAGCAGCAGCGGCATCACGCATTACAGCAGCAGCGATAGCTCCACCAGCAAGTACTGGAGCACTAGCTACAGCGTTTGCTTTTCCAAATAATGCACCACCAATTAAAACAACAAATCCACAAAGGAATACTAGACCGATTAAGCAGATAACAACTGTTTTCCATTGTTGAATCATCTGTTTACGAGAAATAAGTGTACCTAAGTGTGCGATTAATAGACCAACGGATAATGTGTAAACTTTTCCACCTAAACCAGCATAATCAGCTAGTTCTGTAGGTAAGATTGTCCAGAATCCGATGACGAATAGGATTAAGTAAATTAATCCAGCCGATAACTTACCATTCGACTTTTTTGAGATTACTTCGCCAATAACCATGATAGCTGCAACACAAAATAGTGCAGCGAACTGGTTTGTGCCTAAAAAACTTTTAAATGCTTCCATAATATAAAGCTCCCCCTGTATGAGTCACTATTATAGTACTGCTTGTGAAAAATTAGCAACCCCAAAATATGAAAAAATGTAACAAGTTGAAAGAAGTTACATATAATGTAAAAATGTAACAAAAAAGTAGGATGAGATATCCTACTTAACTAAAATATACATATTCGTCTGCTGGAGTTTTATATTCGCGTATTCTTGTAGCATATAGAACTAGTGTTTTACCACCATCATGGATAGGGACAGTTTTTAATGTTCCTTCAATTTCATACCACATGTTTAAACTTAATTCTTTTGTATTTACACCAGTGACTGTAATTCCACATAATGATGTATCAGCTGTACAACATACCATCGCTCTTCTTCCTAAGATGATGGAATGAGGGTGGTTTGGTAAGCTTTCTGAATAAGCACCACGAAGGATAATTGTTTTTCCTTCATAATCATCAGGATGATCTGCTGCATCCATATACCATAAACCATAATCATCATCACTGATATCTAATACAGAAGCGTTTTTATCAAATGGAAGTAAACCGGCTTTTAACTCAACGGGGTCCCCATAGTTTCCTTCGTAATAGATTTGTGCTCTTTTATTGATAGCTTTGATATTTCCACGAAGTAATGAAGCAGAAGTATCTTCTGTACAACGATTACAAATTACAACATCACTATACTTTAATTGTTCATATAGAATGCCACGCATGTTATTGATGTATGAAGCAAATGTAGACGCATCAATTGTTGTTAATACTTCTACTAGTGGCCAAAAGTCAGGCATATGAGCAATAAACTCATCACTGACTTTGACACTACCGTTATATTCAATAAACACTTGGCTAGGATGATAGATGGTATCTAACTCTTTCATCTTTTCTTCAGTTAAATCACTAATATCATCAATATATTCAATATATGTAGAATGTTCTTCTAAGAAATCGTTAGAATATTCTTCTTCTCCTTGTTCAAGGCATAGAATTAATGTTCTTTCTACACCTTGCATGAATTGAGTATCTTGAAGGGTATCTTTAATTAGTGTTGTTTTTCCACTATCTAAGAATCCTGTAAATAAATAGACTGGTGTTGGCATTATTTAACTCCAAATAAATCTTTAATTTGTTCAACATCAACTTTGACACCAATTACAGTAATTAAACCAGTATAAGCAGCACTACCTTCACGAATATCTACATCTCCTGGAACATAATCGAAGAAAATCCAACCGCCTTCTTTGTTAGGTACAATACCTTTAGCACGGATAATGTTTTCACCTAAACCATTTAAAGCAGTAAGTAGTTCATCTTTTGTATATTTGTTGATTGTTTCAATACCGATAGAATCGAATACTTCATCAGCATCATGTTCTCCATCATGATGATGGTGGTGATGGTGATGTTCGTGATCATGTCCACCAACATGGATATGATTTCCATTACTTTCTTCATCATGGTCATGATGGTGATGATGTTCATGTTCGTCATGATCACATTCTTCATCTTCATCATGGTGGTGACCACAACATGGACAAACGTCTTCATCCTCGTCTTCATCGTGGCCGTGGTGATGGTGGTGATGTTCATGCTCGTCATGATCACATTCTTCATCTTCATCGTGATGATGACCACAACATGGACAAGTATCTTCATCCTCGTCTTCATCGTGATCGTGGTGATGGTGATGATGTTCATGCTCATCTTCATCTTCTTCTAATCCAGCAGGGAAACCATTAGTTGAACCAGTCATCGCATCAAATATTGCTTGACCTGATAATTCAGACCAAGGAGTTGTAATGATTCTAGCATTTGGGTTTAATTCACGAATGATAGCGACATCATCATTTAGTTTTGTTTCATCTACATTTTGTGTTCTAGATAAGATAACACATGGTGCTGTAGCGATTTGATCATCAAAGAATTCTTTGAAGTTCTTATGATAAACTTTACATCTAGCCGCATCAACTACAGTGCTATAACTATCTATTTCCATACCAGGAACTGTTTGTACAGCTTTTAAAATATCAGATAATTTACCTACACCAGATGGTTCAATGATGATATGGTCAGGATGATACTCATCTACTACTTTTTGTAAAGCAGCTTCAAAATCTCCTTTTAATGTACAGCAGATACATCCACTATTGATTTCATTAATTTGAATGCCAGCTTCTTTTAAGAAACCACCATCAATACCTATTTCTCCAAATTCATTTTCTACTAATACGACTTTTTGACCAGCGAAAACATCTTGAATTAATTTCTGAATTAAAGTTGTTTTGCCAGCTCCTAAAAAGCCTGATATAACATTAACTTTAGTCATAATATATACCTTCTTTCTTTATGCGAGACTATTATACATCAAAAGTCAACAAACTTTTGTTAAACAAAGTATACAATACGTCTAACAAAAAGAATGTCCAAATGCTCGAAAATAGGTATAATGGAAGAAAGCATGTACTTAGGGATAATTATGCGGAGGGCACACATGGGGTACAGAATAATAGAATTAGATCCAGGATTAAAACCATATGAAAGCGATATCAAACTTAGAATGGATCTTTATAAACAGACAAAAGATAGAATGCTAAGATTTGGAGAAGACATTGTTCAATTTGCAAATGGGGCAGATTACTTTGGATTTCACCGTGTAAAAGGCGGATGGGTATATAGAGAATGGGCACCAGCAGCTGATGCTATCTACTTAATTGGAGATATGAACAATTGGGACCGTGAATCTTTACCGATGAAAAAGCTAGATCATGGTATTTTCGAACTTTATATGGAAGGCGAGAATTACTTATATGATGGATGTAAGGTAAAAGCACTTGTTGTAAAGGGTGAAGATAAATTTGAAAGAATTCCTTTGTATATTCATCGTGTTGTACAAGATCCTAAAACCATTATTTGGTGTGGTGAAATTGTAGATGAAGGGGAATTTGAATGGCATGATCAAAACTTTAAGATGCATTCTAATCCATTTATTTATGAATGTCATATCGGCATGGCTACTGAAGAAGAAAAAGTAGGCACATTCAATGAATTTACAGACAACATTCTTCCACGTATTAAAGAGTTAGGTTACGATACAATCCAAATTATGGCCATTATGGAACATCCATACTATGGCTCTTTTGGATATCAAGTTTCCAATTTCTTTGCGGTGTCTTCTCGATTTGGTAAACCAAATGAACTAAAGAGATTAATTGATACAGCACATAGTATGGGAATAGGGGTACTTTTAGATATCATTCATTCTCATGCGGTTAGAAATACAGCAGAAGGAATCAATGAATTTGATGGTACAGATTATCAATTCTTCCATGCAGGAGGACAAGGTGATCATCCAGCATGGGGTACTAAGCTATTTGATTATGGCAAAACAGAAGTGATTCACTTCTTATTATCAAACTTAAAATATTGGCAAGATGAATTCCATTTTGATGGTTTTAGATTTGATGGTGTAACATCTATGCTTTATCACGATCATGGACTAGGTGTAGCGTTTACTGATTATAGTAAGTATTTCTCAATGAATACAGATGTTGAGGCAATTACTTATTTACAACTAGCGAATGAACTAGTACACCGTAATAATCCTGATGCAATTACGATTGCTGAAGATATGTCTGGTATGCCAGGAATGTGTTTGCCAATCAAAGATGGTGGTATAGGCTTTGACTTCCGTTTAACAATGGGTGTTCCTGATATGTGGGTAAGATTATTAAAAACAACACGTGATGAAGATTGGAACATACATTATATCTACTACGAACTAAGTAGTAGACGTCCAGAAGAAAAGTGTATTGGCTATGCAGAAAGTCATGACCAAGCATTAGTTGGAGATAAGACAATTATGTTCTGGTTATGTGATGCAGAAATGTATACACATATGTCTAAATTTACACCAAGTTTAGTCATTGACCGTGGTATTGCTTTACATAAGATGATTCGTTTAATTACTTTATCTTTAGCTGGTGAAGGATATTTAAACTTCATGGGTAATGAATTTGGTCATCCAGAGTGGATTGATTTCCCACGTGAAGGAAATAACTGGAGTTATCACTATGCTAGACGTCAATGGCATTTAGCAGATGATCCTCTTTTGAAATATCAATACTTAGAAAAATTTGATCAAGCAATGATTGCTTTTGCAAAAGAAAACGAATTATTTGATTATTCACCAATCTATCACGCTGGTGATGAGAAGAAACATACGATTGTTTATGGTAGAGGAGATATTGTATTTGTATTTAACTTCCATCCAACAGAAAACTATGATTCTTTCTTAGTAAAGACATTATCTTATGGTAACTATACGCCTGTATTATCTACGGATAATTCCGAATTTGGTGGTTTTGATCGTATTAAAGAAGATACAAGTTATCGAGCTGAAAGACAGAATGATGGTACATATGGATTTAGAATCAATCTACCATCTAGAACAGCAATTTGCTTAAAGAGAAGTAAATAAAGTGAAGATTAAGCTATATTTTTTAGGTATTTATGCTGTAAAATAAAAAATATGCAAAATCAAGAAGAAAAAATACCAAGAAAACAACAAGCGGAAAGAATGCGAGAAAAACTACAAAATATCGTATTTGAGATGTCTAAGACAAAAACGTTAGATGAAATTAAGATTAAAGATATTGCGGCAGCCGCAAATATCTCTGTTGGAAATTTCTATCAATATTTTGAAAGTAAAGAAGCCGCATTGATTTATAGTTATAAGACAAAAGATGATGTTTGGGAAAGTCTTAATCTAGAAAAGGTGAAAGATCCTTTAAAAAGAGTTGAGCGAATGGTGGTAACTCACCTTTACTCCTTAACTGAAAATAGTCTTTGTTTTGATACGCAATTATATATTGCACAATTAAAGCAATATGAAGATTATTTCTTTACAACAGATCGTTATATTCATCGCATGATGGAAGAAACAATCGCTGAAGGACAAAAGAAGGGTGAATTTATTACCACATTAACCAATCGTGAAATTCGAATACGCATATTAAATTTCTCGAGAGGTCTTGTATATAACTATTGTATTGAACACAAAGAAAACAAAGAAGAATGGTTCGAATATGCATTAGAACTGCAGACAGAATACATTCGTATCTTTGTGACAGATCCTTCAAAAGTAAATTTAAAAGCTCACGTTAAAGCAGTAAAGAATAACTAGGATATGAATGTATAGTTCATATCTTTTTTTAGTTCGTCTTATTTACTTTACAAATTTGCTAATATTGTTTGCCAAATTAGCAAATTTGTAAAATTTTAAGACTATATTTTTAGATTTGTAAAATGTTTCACAAAAGATTAAATAAAAATGTAAGCACTAACAAAAAAGTGAATTGAAGCTATTGACTTTGTGAAAGCAATCACACATAATGTATTCACTGAATAAGTTCAGTGAAAATGTTTAGGAGGAAATATGAAAAAATTAAGTGCACTATTAGTAGCCGCAATGCTATTAGTAGGATGTTCTTCAGGTACTTCTTCTTCAACTTCAACTGCTGAAAGCACAAGTGGAAGTGGCGTATCTGGAACATTTGAGGGATCTTCAACAGGAAGAAATGGAACAGTAGTAGTAGACGTTACATTAGAAGATGGCATGATTAAAGAAGTTGCTGTCAAAGAATCTAGTGAAACACAAAACATTGGTACAGTAGCAGAAGAAAAAATTGCTGATGCAATTGTACAAAATCAAAGCATTAAAGTTGATGCTGTAAGTGGTGCAACATTAACAAGTGCTGCAATGAAGAATGCAGTTAAAGATGCGTTAACAACAGCTGGTGTTAATGTTGATGATTATTCAAAAGACGTTACTTATGATGAAAATCAAACATACACATACGAAGCTGATGTTGTTATCGTTGGTGGTGGTGGAGCTGGTTTAGCAGCTGCTGCTTCTGCTGTACAAGCTGGTGCTGAATCAGTAATCGTTGTTGAAAAGACAGACGTTCTTGGTGGTGATACAAACGTTAACGGTGGTATCTACAATACACCAGATGAAGATTTACAATCTAAGACAGAAATGACTGATGGTAATAAAGCATTAATCGAAGCTGCTTTAGCTGAAGAACCAGTAAGTGATGAACACAAAGCATTACAAGAAAAAGTTAAAGAAGAATATGATGCTTACTTAGCTAGTGGCGAAACAGGAATCTTTGACTCTGCTGATTGGTTTGCATTACAAACATGGAATGGTGGAGACAAAGTTGCTAATCTAGAACTAGTTGAAAGTTTAGCTGACAATGCATATGCTGGACTAGAATGGTTAGAGAGCATGGGTGCTACATTCAAAGATACAATCTCTCAAGGTCCTGGTTCACTATATCCTCGTACTCATGATACAGAAACAGGTTTAGGTGCTGAATTTATTAACACATATGTTAACTATCTAAATTCTAATTACGCTTCTCATTGGAATGTATATTATGGTGTAACAGCTGATGAAATCGTTACTGATGATAATGGTGCTGCTACAGCAATCCATGGTACAGATGCTCATAACAATGACTACACATTCACTGCTAAGAAAGGTATCGTATTAGCTACTGGTGGATTTGCTGGTAACGTTGAAATGAGAGTTAAATATGCTCAAGGCGAAAAATGGCCAGATCTTGGATCTAATGTTGGTTGCACAGGTGTAGCTAGTGATACAGGTGATGGTATTGTAATGGCTGAAGCTATTGGTGCTAACTTAGTAGATATGGATCAAATCCAATTATTACATATGTGCTCTCCTACAAAAGGAACAACAGATGATAACAGTGCTAAAGACAAAGGCGTAGCTGAAATTATCTTCGTTAACCAAGAAGGTAACAGATTCACTGCTGAAGATGGCAGACGTGATGATATTTCTAAAGCTGTTCTAGAACAAACAGATGGTATCTTCTATGCAATCGAAAGCTGGGATGGAAATGGCGATGCTACATTAGATGAATTAGTAACAAACAATGGTGTTTCTTATACAGATGAAATCGCTCAAGGCAATATGTTCATTGGCGATACATTAGAAGACTTAGCTGAACAAATCGGTGTTGACGCTGATAACTTAAAAGCTGCTGTAGAAGAATACAACAAGTGCGTTGATGAGGGTGCTACAACAGATGAATTCGGTAGAAAGACATTCACAAATAAACTAGAGAATGGACCATTCATCGCTGTACCTCGTAAACCAAGTGCTCACCATACAATGGGTGGTGTTGAAGTTAATACTAAGACACAAGTTATCAATACTGAAGGTAATGTAATCGAAGGCTTATACGCTGCTGGTGAAGTTACAGGTGGTATCCACGGTGGTAACAGACTTGGTGGTAACGCTATTGTTGATACAGTAGTTAATGGTAAGATTGCTGGTGAACAAGCAGCTGCTTACGAACGTTAATTCTGAGTCTATATATAATAAGGATAGAAAACTCTTTAAGTTGTAATAACTTAGAGAGTTTTTTTTGTTTTTGAAATAGAAATAATATTTCAAACAATATAGAAAATATTTACATTTTATTTGAAAAATATTGCAAGTGATATCGAATAAGAGTAAATTTTAAGTATTATGCGAGGTGTTGTGTATGCGAAGAGTATGGGAAAATATTGAACAAGATTCATGTGGTATTGGAACAATCGTTAATATTGATGGTCATGCTGACTACAAAGTATTAGATGATGCATTAAAAATAGTAGAGCGATTAGATCATCGTGCTGGTAAAGACGCAAGTGGAAAAGTAGGCGATGGTGTTGGTATCTTAATGCAAATATCTCATTCATTCTTTTCTTCTGTATGTAAAAAAGATGGCATTAATTTAAAAGGAGAAAGAACTTATGGTGTAGGTATGTTTTTCCTACCGCAAGATTCTTTAAAATGTACCTTTGCAAAAAGAATGTTTGAAGTGATTGCTCAAAAAAATGGCTTAACAATATTAGGGTGGAGAACTGTTCCTGTTCATCCTGAAATATTAGGAGAAAAGGCAGTAAACTGTATGCCTTCAATTCAACAAGTATTTATTGATAAACCAAAAGATTGCGATATAGGAATAGATTTTGACCGTAAACTATATATTACACGTCGTGAATTTGAACAGGGTAGTGAAGATACATATATCTGTTCTCTTTCTTCTCGTACTATTGTTTATAAAGGAATGTTCCTTGTAAACCAACTAAGAGAATTTTATGATGACTTAAAAGATGAAGCATACAAAACATCCATCGCGATTGTACACTCTCGTTTTTCTACGAATACAACACCTAGTTGGCAAAGAGCTCATCCATATCGTTTTATTGCCCATAATGGAGAAATTAATACAATACGTGGTAATGCGGATAGAATGTTAGCTCGTGAAGAAACAATGTCTAGTGAGTTATTAAAAGATGATTTAGATAAGATTTATCCAATTGTTAATACAAGCGGTTCAGATACCGCAATGGTAGATAATACATTAGAATTTTTATACTACAGTGGTATGGATTTACCATTAGCGTTAATGTTAATGATTCCTGAACCTTTTAAACATAATCAAGCAATGGATAGTAATCGTAAAGATTTTTATCATTACTATGCAACAATGATGGAACCTTGGGATGGACCAGCTGCCATTATCTTTTCTGATGGGGATATTGTTGGTGCAACACTTGATCGTAATGGATTAAGACCTGCTAGATATTATGTGACAGATGATAATCGTCTAATTTTATCGAGTGAAATTGGTGTTTTAGATATTCCAAGTGAACATGTTGTAAAAAAATCACGTTTAATGCCTGGAAAAATGTTACTTGTAGACACAAAGAGAAAATGTATCTTAAGTGATGAAGAAATCAAAGGAAAATATACAAGTGCTAAACCATATGGTGAATGGCTAGATATGAACTTGTTACATTTAAGTGATATTAAGAGTCCAAATTGTAAAGTACAAGAATATTCACAAACAGAAAGAGATAAGTTATATAAAGTATTTGGTTATACGTATGAAGATGTAAAAAATGGTATTTTGCCTATGGCTTCAAACGGTATAGAGCCTACTTCTAGTATGGGTAGAGATATTCCACTAGCTGTATTAAATGATAAACCAAGTTCTTTATTTGATTATTTTCATCAACAATTTGCCCAAGTAACTAATCCTCCAATTGACTCTATTCGTGAAAAAGTAGTAACGGACACAACTGTTTATATTGGATCAGATGGAAATTTGTTAAAAGAAAGTAGTGAAAACTGTAGAGTTCTAGAAGTAAATAATCCTATTCTAACTAGTTTAGATTTAATGAAGATTAGAACATTAAATAAGGAGGGATTAAAAGCAGAAGATATTTCTTTACTGTACTATAAGCATACTTCTCTAAAGAAAGCGATTGATGCTTTATGTGTTGCGATTGATCGAGCATATAATCATGGTTCAAATATTTTAATTCTTACGGATAGAGGAATTGATGAAAACCATGTGGCTATACCAAGTTTATTAGCTGTAAGTAGTGTTGAAACACATTTAGTTAATACAAAGAAAAGAACGAAAGTATCTCTAATTATTGAAACAGGTGAAGTGAAGACGGTTCATGAATGTGCAACATTACTTGGTTTTGGTGCTAGAGCAATTAATCCGTATTTAGCTCAAGATTGTGTTGTAGAACTTATTGAAAAAGGCATGTTAAATAAAGACTATCATGCGGCTATTGATGACTATAATGAAGCTTTATTATCAGGTATTGTGAAAACTGCTGCGAAGATGGGTATTTCTTGTCTACAGTCTTATCAATCATCAAAGATATTTGAAGCATTAGGATTAGATAAAGATTTTGTACAAACCTATTTCCCTGGAATCTCTTGGAAAGTAGGTGGCTGTACACTAGAAACAATAGAAGAAAATGTAATTCGAAATCATGATCATTCCTTTGATTCATTAGGACTAGGAGTAGATACAACATTAGATTCTACAGGTTACCATAATTTAAGAAGTAATGATGAAGCAAATGACCATTTATATTCACCAGATGTTATTGTTGCTTTACAAAAAGCAGTTCAAGATGGTAGCTATGAAGAATTTAAGGAATATACTAGCTTATTGCATCAAAAGAAACCACATTTCTTACGTGATGAATTAGAGTTTGATCCTCAAGGAACTTCTATTCCTATTGATGAAGTAGAACCAGTAGAAAATATCGTAAAACGTTTTAAAACAGGTGCGATGTCTTATGGCTCTATCTCTGAAGAAGCTCATACTACCATGGCTATTGCGATGAATACCCTTGGTGGCAAAAGTAATACCGGTGAAGGAGGGGAAGATTCTTCACGATTTAATACAAATAAGAATTCTGCAATTAAGCAAGTAGCTTCAGGAAGGTTTGGTGTAACTTCAGCATATTTAAATAGTGCTAAAGAAATACAAATCAAGATGGCACAAGGTGCTAAACCAGGTGAAGGTGGTCATTTACCTGGAGTAAAAGTTTATCCTTGGGTTGCGAAAACAAGATTTTCTACACCAGGTGTATCTTTAATTTCGCCTCCACCTCATCATGATATTTATTCGATTGAAGACTTAGCACAACTAATCTTTGACTTAAAAAATGCAAATCATCATGCCGATATTTCAGTAAAGCTTGTTTCTGAAGCAGGGGTTGGAACAGTCGCTTCAGGTGTAGCTAAAGCTGGGGCACAGGTGATTTTGATTTCTGGTTTTGATGGAGGAACAGGTGCGGCACCTGGTTCATCAATCCATCATGCCGGTATGCCACTAGAACTAGGAATTAGTGAAGCACAACAATCTTTAATTGAAAATGGTTTAAGAGAAAAAGTAAGAATTGAAACAGATGGAAAGCTAATGAGTGGTAGAGATATCGCAATAGCTTGTTTACTAGGGGCCGAAGAATTTGGTTTTGCAACAGGACCATTAATTTCTATGGGTTGTATGATGATGAGAGTATGTTCTAAAGATACTTGTCCATTTGGTATTGCAACACAAAATGAAGCGTTAAGAAAAAGATTTAAAGGTAAACCAGAATATGTCATGAATTTTATGAAATTTATGGCACAAGAATTAAGAGAAATTATGGCAGAACTAGGATTCCATACAGTTGATGAAATGGTTGGTCATAATGATTATCTAAAAGTAAAAGACAATACGAATATTCATTTATCTAGAATAGTACATACTTCTTATGCAAATGATGCACATCGTCATTATGTAAAAGGAGAAGAATTTAATTTTGAGTTAGAAAAAACAATTGATGAAAAAGAACTGATTCCTACATTTAAACCATATATTGAAAAGAAGAAACCATTTAAATATGCAATATCTGTTTCTAGCCAAAATAGAACAACAGGTACATTACTTGGTTCTTATATCACCGAAAAATGTGGTGATACATTAAAAGAAGATACATATGTGATTGAGTGTAATGGTGGTGGCGGTCAATCCTTTGGTGCTTTTATTCCTAAAGGATTAACACTACGATTAGTTGGAGACGCTAATGACCACGTAGGTAAAGGGTTATCTGGTGGTAAGATCGTTGTCGTACCTAGTGAAAAAGCGAAATTTAATCCAAGTGAAAATATCATTGTTGGTAATGTTGCACTATATGGCGCTACTAGTGGTAAAGCATATTTTTCTGGAATAGCTGGAGAAAGATTCTGTGTTCGTAATTCTGGTGCTGAAGCAGTAGTAGAAGGATGTGGAGATCATGGCTTAGAGTATATGACAGGTGGTAAAGTTGTTATTCTTGGAGAAGTAGGAAAGAACTTTGCGGCAGGTATGTCAGGTGGTATTGCCTATGTATTAGATGAAAAACACGATTTATATAAAAAGCTCAATAAGTCACTTGTTTCTTTACAAGAAGTTAGTGATAAGTATGATAAGCAAGAACTTCATGAAATGATTGAAGGCTATTACAAAGAAACTCGTAGTTTAAAAGCAAAGACAATATTAGATGATTTTGATAACTACGCTAAAGAATTTAAAAAGATTGTGCCAAATGATTATGCAAAGATGCTAACAGCGATTTCTCATTATGAGGAACAGGGTTTATCACATGATAAAGCTGTATTTGAAGCGTTTGAGCTAATGAAGAAGGGAGCTTAATATGGGAAAGATGGATGGATTTCTTTTATACGAAAGAAAAGAAAATAAAGTTGTAGCACCATTAGAACGAATTAAGAATTTTAATGAATTTCATCTTCCTCTAAGTGATGCTGAAAGAAGAAAACAAGGGGCTCGATGCATGGATTGTGGTGTTCCTTTTTGCCAATCAGCATTAAAGCTAAAAGGTATGGTTACTGGGTGTCCACTTCATAATGTTATTCCTGAATGGAATGATGAAGTTTATAAAGGGAATGTAAATCATGCTCTAGCAAGACTTTTAAAAATGAGTTCTTTCCCTGAATTTACTTCTCGTGTTTGTCCAGCACTATGTGAAAAAGCATGCTTAAATGGGAAAGACACAGAACCTGTAACGATTCATGAAAATGAATATTATATTATTGAACATGCATTTGAAAATGGAATGATGAAACCAAATGTTCCTAGTGTTCGCTCAAATAAAAAAGTAGCGGTAATTGGTAGTGGCCCTAGTGGTTTAGCAGTAGCTGATCGATTAAATAAAAGAGGGCATCTAGTAGAAGTATTTGAAAGAGAAGACCGTATTGGTGGTTTACTCATGTATGGAATTCCAAATATGAAACTAGATAAAAAAGTGATAGCTAGAAGACAAAAACTCATGGAAGAAGAAGGTGTTGTCTTCCATACAGGAGTAGATGTTGGAAAGACGCTAGATTCTAGTACTTTACTTTCTGAGTTTGATGCAGTTGTATTAGCATGTGGCGCAAAAAAGGCAAGAAGCTTAAATGTAGAAAATATCGAAAAGACAAAAGGCGTATATTACGCAGTAGACTTTTTAACATCCACAACAAAAAGCTTATTAGATCATGACCTTCAAGAAGGAACATATATTTCTGCAAAAGGGAAAAATGTTGTAATAGTAGGTGGGGGAGACACTGGGAATGATTGTGTAGCGACTTGTATTCGCCATAAAGCAAAAACAGTAACGCAACTAGAAATGATGCCTAGTCCACCAAAAGAAAGAGCCAAAGATAATCCTTGGCCAGAGTGGCCTAAAGTCTTAAAGACAGATTATGGTCAAGAAGAAGCGATTGCTGTATTTAAAAAAGATCCTAGAATCTTTCAAACAACTGTAAAAAGACTCATTACGGATAAGGATCAACTAAAAGAAATCGAAATTGTTGAAACAAAGTTTGAAAATAAGAAACTAGTAGAAGTTTCTGGTACAGAAAGAATTATTCCTTGCGAGTTATTAATTATCGCAGCTGGTTTTACAGGATGTGAGTCTTATGTAAAAGATAGTTTCCATGTAGAAGTAACGCCAAGAAATGTTGTATCGACGAAAGAAGGTAGCTATAAAACTAGTGTTGATAAAGTATTTACTTGTGGTGACATGCATCGAGGACAATCCTTAGTTGTATGGGCAATTGATGAAGGTAGAAGATGTGCGAAAGAAGTAGATGAATACCTCATGGGATATACAAATTTAGAGTAAACAAAAAGTGGATGTTGTATCCACTTTTATTACGCTATTTAAGATTTTTGAACCATTCGATATATTCACTAGCGATTCCTTCAGGGTTTTCATGATGTAAGTAGTGATGACCTTCTACTACTTTAACAACAGATTTCGGATTGCTAGATACTGTTTGATGGGCTTCAATCCATTTCCCTGCTGGAGCACCAAACTTCGTTAATAATTTATCTGTACTAGAAGAAACGAAAGAATATACAGGAATAGATTCAGGATATTGTTTATTTAACATACTTCTTAAATTTGTATCTAATTCATCTAGTTCTTCTTCCATGTTCTTACTAAATCCATTTTGTAATGTACATTTGAAATAATCTTCTTTTTCTTTATCACTAAATGTATAGCCATTCACCTTTGGTGTTAGTTTATTTGTCTTATGTAATAAACGAGATATACCTAATTTATTACATCCTTTTAATACACGCCCTGATGCTTTTTCTAAGAATCTAGAACTTGTATAATCAGTTAGTTCTGCAATCGTGGTATCAATACATAAAATTGATTCGATTTCTTCCGGATATTTAATCGCTTCAGCCATACCGATAATTCCTGCAGCAGAATGTAAACATAAAGAATATTTAGGGTAGCCTAATTTCTTCATTGTTTGATGTAATTCTTCACTTAGATTTTCTAAGGAACGAGTATGATTAGTAGAGTCACTAGCACCATAACCAAATGGTTCAATCGTGACTACTGTAAATTCTTTTGCAAGTTCTTTTGCGAGAGCTCGATAAGAAAGAATAGGGGAAGTTTCACAAGCACCTGGATATAACACAATTACGTGTTTTGCGTCACCTATGATTTCAGTAGAAATATATTTACCAAATACTCTTACCTTTTGACCATATGATTCTAATGGTTTATCTTTCTTTCTTAATGTGTTTTCTGTCACAACACCTGCTACAGTCGCAAGGGTTGTAAATCCTAATGAGAATAAAAAGTGTTTCTTGTTCATACATACCTCCAGTTATTTTGCGTTAGTATAGTTGAATGATTGACGGATTAAAGAAAATATTTCTGGTTTTAAAGCATCAATCGTATCAGGAAAATGGTCAATGACCGATGAATAAGAGATAGAACATAGCATAGATATCAAAGCATATAGTCTTATTAAAACTTGATGTTCTGTGATAGAAGCAGATTGTGCATATTCCTCTATATGTGTTCGTATCGTTGCTAAAGTATCATCTGTAGTCATCATAAATTCTTCTTCAGAAATAGGCCAAATAAAGTCTTTTTTCATGACAGTTAATAAATCTGGATCACTCTTAAACAAATCTAATAAGTAATTTGCCATCAAAACAACTTTATCTTCAAAACGAACGTCAATGTTTTTCACTTCATCATAAGATTTTTGTAATATCGTCAAAGAAATACGTTTTGTTAATGCACGTAATATATCTTCCTTATCCTTATAATATAGGTAGAAAGTACCTTTCGCAATATTCGCTTTTTCGCAAATCTCAGCAATCGTTGTGGAAGAAACACCTTTTTCAATAAAAAGAGTATTTGCAGCATCTAATAAACGTTTTCTTTTTTCTTCTTTTTTTCTAGTAATGAGCTCTGACATGGTTTTATTTTAGCAATAAATTTGATCAAAAAAAGGGGTTCTTTTATACAAAAACAATAAAATGACTAAAAGTCATTCTTTTTTATTGCAAAAAGAAAGAACACTCTTATAATGGTTAACGTGAATTAACCATTTTATTGTGGAGGGATTATGAAGAAATTTGCGCACTTTGTCGTCAAATTTCGTAAGTTAGTTCTAATTGTATCGATTGCCTTGTTAATACCATCGGCAATTGGTGCTGTAGCGACAAGAATTAACTATGATATTTTGACATATCTACCAAGTGAATTAGATTCCATGGTAGGTGAGCAATACTTGGAAAAAGATTTTAATCTAGCAAGTAGTGCTATGGTAACGGTAGAAAACATGCCGACGGCACAATTACTAGAGCTGAAAGATAAAATTTCTGAAGTAGACGGTGTATCAGAAGCATTCTGGTTATCCGATGTATTAGATGTAACTGTATCAAAAGATGTTTTACCTGATGAAATTTATAACTTCATGTTTAATTCTGATAAAGATGCAACAATGATGATTGTACGTTTCTCAGATACAGCAGCTTCTCAAAGTACAATGAACGCTATTGCAAAAATCAAAACGATTTGTAAGGAACAAGCGTACATTGGTGGTATGAGTATCATCTTACAAGATACAAAAGCATTAGTTGACCAAGAATTGCCAATTTATATTATTATTGCCGTAGCCGCATGTATTGTAGTGTTATGGTTAGGCTTAAAATCAAATATTCTACCATTCTTATTTATGGTTGGATTAATCTTCCCAATCTTATATAACTTTGGATCAAATATTATCTTTGGACAAATCTCCTATATTACTGAAGCATTAGCTACAGTATTACAGCTAGGTGTAACGATGGACTATTCAATCTTCTTAGTCAATAGATGGCGTGAAGAAAGAAAGCTAGTTGATAACGATTTTGATGCGATGGAAAACGCTATTGTTAACACAGGTGTTTCTATCTCAGCATCTTCCTTAACTACAGTCGCTGGATTCTTAGCTCTATGCTTTATGAGATTAACTTTAGGTAGAGATATTGGTCTAGTTATGGCAAAAGGTGTTGTACTTGGTGTATTAAGTACAATTACAATTCTTCCAGCATTAATTCTTGTATTTAGAAATAAGATCTGGAAGTGGGAACATAAACCACTTATCCCAAAGCTAAAAGGTGCTAGTGAATTTGTTACAAAGCATCATAAAGCAGTACCAGTTGTATTCTTATGTATCTTAGCTATATTTGGTTTAGCATATCCTAGAGTTGAACAATATTACACATTAACTGATTCTTTACCAGATACAATGACAGGTAAAGTTGGTAATGAGAAATTAAAAGAAGATTTCAATATGACTTCATCTTACTTTGTCATTGTTAGAGATGATTTATTAGATGATGATGTAAAGCAAATGAGTAAAGAAATACAAAGTCTAGATAACATTACTTCTTGTCTTTCTGTAGAACAATTTGTTGGAGCAGCAATTCCATCAGATATCTTACCTGAGAAGATTAATGAAACATTTATTTCAAATGGACATGAATTAATCATGGTTAACTCTACTTTAAAAGCAGGTACAGATGAAATTAATGAACAAATTGATGATTTAACACAAATTGTTAAAAAATATGATTCAACAGGAGTAGTTACTGGTGAAGCTCCTATGACTAAGGACTTAATTGAAATTGCGAATGTTGACTTCAACAATGTTAACTGGATATCTATTATATTCGTATTTGCAATTATTGCGATTAGTTTCAAGAGCTTATTCTTACCAATCTTACTTGTTGCGGCAATTGAATCTGCGATTGTCATCAATATGGCAATTCCATATTTTACAGGAACAACACTTCCATTTATCGCAAGTATTGTTATTGGAACAATTCAGTTAGGTGCTACCGTAGACTATGCAATCTTAATGACAACAAGATTTAAAGAAGAATTAGAAAATGGTCATAACAAGATTGAAGCAGCAAAGATATCGGTATATCAATGTTCACAATCTATCTTAACTTCAGGATTAACATTCTTTGGAGCTACAGTTGGTGTATCCTTTATCTCTCAAATGGAATTATTACAAAGTATCTGTTTATTAATCGCTCGTGGAGCAATTATCTCCATGATCGTCATTATCTTTGTATTACCATGTTTCTTAATTCTATTTGAACCATTAATTCGTCATACAACTATCGGTTGGCCTAAGCCACAAAAGGAAGGGGAATAAAACATATGAATAAATTTAAAGTAATTACTTCCGCTATTCTAGCAACAGTAATCGTTGCAGGTTCATCATTACCTATCAAAGCTGAAGGTGAAGATAATAGTGATGTCACAAAAGATGAAAGCGTATATGTAACAGTTAGTGCTGATGGATCAATCCAAAAGATTACTGTTTCTGATTCTTTACATTCTGCTAAAGGATTTAAAGATTATAAAGATACATCTGTATTAACAAATGTAGAAAACTTAAAGAGTAAAGATCCAGTAACTTCTACTACAGGTGGATATACATGGAATAGTGATTCTACTGATATCTACTATCAAGGTACATCAACAAAAGAATTACCATTAAATGTTAGTATTACTTATTCTTTAAATAATAAAGAATACAAACCAGAGGAAATCGTTGGTAAATCTGGACACGTAAAAATTAAGATTACGGTTACAAATTCTAGCAAAGAAACTTATACAGTAGGAAATAAGAAATATGAGTTAGTTACACCATTTGTTACAGGTGTAGGCGCTATGTTAGATGATGATGTATTTACTAATGTAGAAGTAAATCATGGTACAGTAAGCTCTGATTCTTCACATTCTATCGTTGCTGGAGTAATGATTCCAGGTTTAAGAAAAGGACTACAATCTGTATTAAATGCAGATACATTAGATAAATTATCTGATTACCTAATTGATGATATTACTATTGAAGCAGATACAACAGATTTTGAATCTCCAACATTAATGTTAGCAGCAGCTACTTCTACAGATGAATTAAAAGATGAGTTTGATGGAACAGAATTAACAAGTATCTTTGATCAATTAGATGATTTAAAAGAAGCTACACAAGAATTAATTGATGGATCTAAATCATTATATGAAGGTGCAAATACATTAAATGATGGTGTAAGTACATTACAAGATGGTGCGAATAAACTAAATGATGGTGCTGGTACATTAGCAGATGGTGCAAATACATTAGCTTCTGGTGCTGGTACACTAGCTGATGGTTTAGGCCAAATTTCATCTAATTCTAAGAGTGTAAATGATGGTGTTCAAGCTGTAGCGGACGCAATTTTAAAAACAGTAAACGCTTCTCTAACAGCTCAAGGTTTTGAAGCAATTACTTGGAGTAACTATGGTGATAAATTAAAAGAATATATCGGTAATGTTACGGATGCAGAAATCACTAATGCTAAAGAACAAGTTAGAACTAAAGCTGGTGGTGAAGCAATTACAGATTCAGTATTAAATACATTAATTTATATGGGTGCAACAAATACTGATACGGATAAGACATTTGAAGAAAAAGTAGCTGAAGCTGGTGTAACATTAACAGAAGCACAAACACTTCAAAATTCAGATGCATTTATTGAAGCAAATAAGATTGTAGCAGCAATCACTAATACAGATCCTGCATTTGATTTTGATTGCAAAGATGAAAGTGCAAATAAGAACGCTAAAGTTACACAAGTATTAACAGCAATTAGAGCACAAATCGCAGCTAGTCCAAGTACAGAAAGCTTAGATACAGCATATACAACAATTCTAGAAAAAATCAAAGCTGCTGTTAAAGCTACAGCGCAAATGGATATCGATGATACAAAAGCTGGTGTCATTCTTGCGTATGCATGTGAAAATCCAGTAGATGCGGATGTTTTAGGAACAACAAATATTGGCAATGCGGTTCAAAATGTTTTAAACGGAAATTTGCCAACTGGAGCAGCTGATCCTAGAAATGATGAAAAAGTTGTGCCTGTATTACAAGCAGCATATGCAGCAACAGTAAACGCAACAAGTTTAGAAACTGTTTATCAACAAGTTATTGCAACAATTAACCAAGGCGATAATTCAGCATTAGTATTTGCGTATGGTGTAGCAAAACACGATAGTTATGATCCAACATCAGATACACCTACAGAGTTCTTTACTGAATATAGTGGTGATTTAACAAAGTTAGCTACTGCTCAAGCATATATAACAAAAGCAAATAGTGAAGAAGGTCAACAATTAATTAAAGCTACATTAACAGAGATTGTTGCGAGTACATTAGATAGCAGTTTAACTCCAGTATTAAGTCAATTAAACGATGTAAATAAATTAGTACAAGGTGTTAAAGATTATACTGCAGCTGTAGATAAAGCTTCTACAGGATCTAAGAGTCTAAAAGATGGTGCAAATACTTTAGCTAGTGGTGCTAAGAGCTTAAAAGATGGAACAAGCTCATTATCAAGTGGCGTAGGAACACTAAAAGATGGTTCTACTAAACTAGCTGATGGAGCAAAAGAACTTTATGATGGCTTAGTTAAGTACAATGCTGAAGGTATTTCTAAGATTACAGATGATTCTCGTATTTCTGATTTACAAGATGCAATCGATTTATTAGAAGCTGTTAAGGAACAAGGTTCAACATACAATAACTATTCTGGTATCTCTGAAGGAACAGATGGTACAGTTAAGTTTGTATATAAAGTAGAAGGCGTAAAGAAGACTATATCTACTACAACAACAGAAGAAACAACTAAAACAAAGACAAGCTTCTGGGATAGAATTGTAAATCTATTCAATATCTTCTCTTTATTTTCAAAGTAATAAAATGAAATTAAGTACTCATGTGAAAATTCATGGGTACTTTTTTTGCATTCATGTTAATAAAAACCGCTTATCAAAATAATAAGCGGTTTTTGAACAACATAATTTATAGTGTTTTAGAATATCCAAATATCTTCTTCTGTACAACTTTCAAGCATTTCTTCAACAGTGACACCATATCTTTCTACTTTTAAAAGTTCTTCAACTGTTTTAACTTCAGTTGTTTCCTTGTAGAATTCACAAAAAGATATCATAATCTCACCATCAATTAGGCAAAATGTGATAGAAAACATTTTTTTGTTATATTCAAATTCAATTTCATCACCTTGCTCTATTAATAGTTCTAGTTCTTTTCTATTCATTTCTTTATCACCATTTATCTTTTGAGGATAATATCATTTTAAATAAAGAGATTTTAGTGCGTCAAATTAGCATTAGAATGTCTATATTGTAGTTTTAGAATATTAGAATAAATGATTATTCAATCCAAAAATCTTCATCTTTACAACTTGTAATCATTTCTTCAACAGTGATACCATCTCTTTCTACTTTTAAAAGTTCGTCTACTGTTTTAACAGCTGTAGATTCTTTGTAAAACTCGCAAAAATAGATACAATCATTTTTATCAACTAAATCGCTCCACGTGATTGAATATTGCTTTCCTTTATATTCAAATTCAATATCGCTTCCGCGTTCAACATATTCTCTTAATTCTTCAACTGTCATATACGTTATTCTTTAATTTTTGCATGAGTTAGTCGCAAGTATATCATTCACTTGATCAATAGAAAGTTTAACAACATCTGAAATGTCGGAAATGGATAATCCTTTTGCTTTCATTCCTAGAACAACATCTTTTTTTGTGTTGTTAGTTCCTTGTTCAATCCCTTGCTCATACCAACTATTATTGCTTTTTCTTAGCTCTTGTTCAAATGTCATATACCTACTCCTTTCGTAACTATTCTGTCTTTGCTACTTAATAGCAACATCTATTTTTGAGCTGTTTATCCATTACTCTATGCTCGTTATGTACTTAATTAGGGATAGATTATTAGCAAATACAGTATCAAAAATAAGAAGAAATTCAGACAAATCACTTTGTATTATGCTTATCTACTAGGAAGAGTAGTTGAAGAATCTTCTTTAGAATTAGTCGCAAGTATTTCGTTTACTTGATCAATAGAAAGTTTAACAACATCTGAAATGTCCGAAATGGATAATCCTTTTGCTTTCATGCCTATAACATCATCTTTCTTTTGCAATAAAATTCCTTGGTCGATGCCTTGCTCATACCAACTATTATTACTTTTTCTTAGCTCTTGTTCAAATGTCATATACCTACTCCTTTCATAACTATTCTGCCTTTGTTCTTTTACAGCGTTATCTATTTCTTGAGTAAATTCATCAGTTACTTTCTTTGTGTTTATATACTCAATTAAAGCTCTTAATTCAGGATCCTTTACCT